>NZ_JBHXRG010000027.1:0-73434 GCF_042716995.1 Nocardia sp. NPDC058640 | reverse complement strand
GCCCGGTCCCATTCCGAACCCGGAAGCTAAGGCCACCTGCGCCGATGGTACTGCACTCGACAGGGTGTGGGAGAGTAGGACACTGCCGGAACATCCTTCGCGATAGGGGACCCTTATTTGGGTCCCCTATCGGCGTTTGTGGACTCGATACGAGTTCGGTACGCCAGGCGGACGATGCCCCGTCCTTCGTCCGTGGTTGAATTCTTAGTGGCGGGGCCATGACATCACTCCCCGGAGGACGGGGAACCTAGAGAGGGATCGCCGTGTCGGAACACAACGACGGACGGAAGCCTTTCCGCCGGGACGGAGACGCCCCCGGTTTCGGTCGGCCGACCGATCGCCCCCGTGGCGGACACGGTGACAATCGCGGCTCCGGCCGTGGCGAAGGCGGCGGCTACCCCAAGCGCGACGACGTCGGCCGTGGCGGCAGCTCCGATCGTGGTAGCTCCGACCGGGGCGGATTCCGTCGCAATGACGACAATCGCGGCACCGGCGGCTCCAGCCGTTCCGAGGGCCAGCGTGGCGGATACAACCGTGACGACCGCGGCGGCAGCTCCGACCGCGGTGGATTCAAGCGCAATGACAGTGGCGACCGCGGCGGCTACCAGCGCCGTGACGACGCCGGTCGTGGCGGTTCCAGCGATCGCGGTGGCTCCGGTGACCGTGGTGGTTTCCGACGCAACGACGGCGGCAGTGATCGTCCCTCGGGCGGTTACGGCGGCGGCGATCGTGGTGGATACCGCGGCAACAACGACAGTTCCCGTGGCGGTTCCGATCGTGGCGGTTCGTCCGATCGCGGTGGCTACCAGCATCGCGACGACAACAAGAGCGGCTACCCCAAGCGCGATGACGCGGGTCGCGGCGGTTACCAGAAGCGCGATGACAACGACCGTGGCGGTTACCAGAAGCGTGACGACAATGATCGCGGCGGGTTCAAGCG
Source organism: Nocardia sp. NPDC058640 (assembly GCF_042716995.1). Taxonomy (NCBI): domain Bacteria; kingdom Bacillati; phylum Actinomycetota; class Actinomycetes; order Mycobacteriales; family Nocardiaceae; genus Nocardia; species Nocardia sp. NPDC058640. Next base: position 72,494 of record NZ_JBHXRG010000027.1, on the reverse strand, counting down.
CAGCGACAGTGGCGACCGCGGCGGCTACCAGCGCCGTGACGACGCCGGTCGTGGCGGTTCCAGCGATCGCGGTGGCTCCGGTGACCGCGGTGGTTTCCGACGCAACGACGGCGGCAGTGATCGTCCTTCGGGCGGTTACGGCGGCGGCGATCGTGGTGGATACCGCGGCAACAGCGACAGTTCACGTGGCGGTTCGGGTGGCGGGTTCCGTCGCAACGAAGGCGACGACCGTTCGCGCGGCAGCTCGGATCGCGGAAGCGATCGTGGCGGCAGCTCGGATCGTGGCGGCTACCAGCGTCGCGACGACAACAAGAGCAGCTACCCCAGGCGCGACGACAATAAGAGTGGCTACCCCAAGCGTGACGACAAGGGCGGATACCCGCGTCGTGACGACAACAAGGGTGGCTACCAGAAACGCGACGACAACGATCGCGGCCCCAAGCGTGACGACGATCGTGGCAGCGGGTTCAAGCGTGACGCTCGCACCGCCGGTCAGGGCCGCTTCGTCGGTGAGGACGGCAAGCCGCTCAACGGCACCTACCGGGAGAAGCGCGCCGAGCGCGAAAGCGATGTGCTCGGTGTGGTCTCGGCAGCGGACTACGACACCGACGAGTCGACCAACAACGACAGCCCGGCTTCGTCGGGCGCTTCGGACAACACGTCCGCAGCAGCCGGCGACAAGCCCGTATCGGCAGCGCCCACTGAGCAGCCCGAGGACTCCTCGCAGCCGCCCGCGGCTCGGGTAGCCGACACGGACAAGGCCGCAACCGCTGATGCGGGTGCGGACAGCAGCGAAAACGACCGTCCTCGCAGTGCGGATCGTCCCCGTGACGAGTCGGGCGACAGCTCGGCTGCCGATCTCGACAACGGGACTCGTTCTGTGGATCGCGATTCCGATCGCGAGAACCAGTCCGGCACCGCAGCTGCCTCGGACCGTGACGACACCCCGCGTGACGATCGCGGCGATTCGGCGCGTTTCGCAGCCCCGCGTAGCACCGACCGTGACGATCGCCCCCGTGGCGATGCCGATCGCGGCGAGCGGCGTGGATTCGCCGATCGCGGTGTTCGTGCCCGTGACGACCGGTCACGCGGCGGCTCGGAGTCCGGTCCGCGTTCGGGTGACTTCGGTGGCGATGATCGTCGTCGCGGTGGTGAAGGTGCTCGGACCATGGGTGGACGTCCTGACGATCGTCGGGCGGCTCGTCCCGAGGAGCCGGATCTGCCCGAGGACGTGGTGGCCTCCGATCTGGATCCGGCCGTGCGCCGCGACCTGCTGAGCCTGGACAAGAACAACGCCGATTCGGTGGCCCGCCACATGGTGATGGCTGTCGAACTGCTCGAAGACGACCCGCGTCTGGCCCTGTCGCACGCTCGGGCCGCTCGTCAGCGGGCCGGTCGCATCGCGGTGGTTCGCGAGACCGCCGGTGTGGTGGCCTACCACGCCGAGGAGTGGGCCGAGGCGCTGTCGGAGCTGCGGACCGCGCGACGTATGTCCGGTGGTGCCGGGCTGCTCGCGGTCATGGCGGACTGTGAGCGTGGTCTGGGCAGGCCGGAACGGGCCATCGAGCTCGGTCGCAGCGAGGAAGCGCAGACGCTGGAAGGCGACGAAGCCGCCGAGCTGCGGATGGTCGTCGCGGGCGCCAGGATGGATCTGGGTCAGTTCGACCAGGCCGTGGTGACCCTGCAGGCCTGCGATCTGGATCCGTCTCGCACCGGTTCGCCGGCCGCGCGCCTGTTCTACGCCTACGCCGACGCGCTGGTCGCGGCAGGCCGCACCGATGAGGGCCTGCAGTGGTTCCTCAACGCCGCCGCAGCCGATCTCGACGACGAAACCGACGCCGAGGAGCGGGCAACCGAACTCACCGGCGACGCGCAGTAGTAGCAACACCGAGGCCGCAGGCCGGGAACTTCCGAGTTCCTGGCCTGCGGCCTTTTTGCGTGGGCGGTGCGGTCCGCGGCGCGCTGGGGGAGCAGTGCGTTTCCGCGCACACCGCGCACGAACACGGCCCCCATGCTCGATCATGAACGGTGCGAGGACTATTCGACAGCGCAGCGATCGAAAGCTGTCGGTGCCTTCGCCTAGGGTCGCAGATGTGCTCGACCCGGCAGTGACGACGGAGTGAGGGTGGATGAACCGGCTACGCGACCGATATGACGCTTTGTTGCTCGACCTGGACGGAACGCTGTACCGCGGGCCCGAGGTGATCGAGGGTGCGCCGAAAGCGCTTGCCCCGGACGGTGTTTCGGCGCAGCGGTTGGTGTACGTCACCAATAACGCCGCGCGCGGACCCGGTTCGGTGGCGCACCACCTGGACGAGCTGGGCTACCCCGCCACCGCCGACGACGTGGTGACCAGCGCGCAAGCCGCCGCCCGCATGCTCGCGCAACGTCTGAACCCCGGCGACAAGGTCCTGGTCGTGGGTACCGACGACCTGGTCGCCGAGGTGAAAGCCGTCGGCCTCGACCCCATCCGCCGATTCGGCACCCCACCGGCGGCGGTCGTGCAGGGTCACTCACCCACCACCGCCTGGCCGGACCTCGCCGAAGCGGCCTACGCCCTGCGCACGGGCGCGCTGTGGATCGCCGCCAACGCCGACCGCACCCTGCCCAACGAACGCGGCCTCGCCCCCGGCAACGGCTCGATGATCGCCGCGCTGTCCACCGCCTCCGATCGTGAGCCGCTGGTCGCGGGCAAGCCCTATGCCCCGCTGATGGAAGACGCGATCGAACGCGCGGGCACCCGCAACGCACTGGTCGTTGGCGACCGTCTCGACACCGATATCGAGGGCGCCAACGGCATGAGCCTGGACTCGCTGCTCGTGCTGACCGGCGTCAGCACCCTGGACGAGGTGATCACCGCCCCCGCCGCCCAGGTCCCGACCTACATCGCCGCCACCCTCGACGCGCTCAACCACCCCCCGCTGGCCGAACCGGCCGCACCCGCGGACATCGCGGAACTGTTGCGGGCGAACCCGGGGCGAGCGATACGGGTGCGCGCGGCCGATTCGGAAATCCGATAGCGTTGACGCCACGATGAGTACTGCGAGTTCACCGCCGAACGGCGCGTCACAGCCACCCCGACCCGGAATTCCGGTGCCGGGCGCTCACCTTCCCGGCGCGCAGCCGGAACCGGCCGACCCGAGCCGGATCACGGCCGAGGTCGACCAGTTGCTGGCCGAGCTGGGTCCGCGGCCTGCCGCCAGTCCGGCGGAGAACACCGAGACCGGCGCCGACATCACCCGCCGTGCCCGCATCCTCGAGCAGGCGCACGACGTCCTCGTCGACGCGCTGGCGACCGTGGACAAGATCTGAGGTGGCCAGACGAGCGCGGGTGGACGCCGAACTGGTTCGGCGCGGATTGGCGCGATCGCGAGAACACGCGGTCGAGCTGATCAGCGCGGGCCGTGTCCTGATCGCCGGCACGGTGGCGGTGAAACCGGCCACGGCCGTGGAGACGGGAACCCCGCTGATCGTGCGGGAAGAACCTGACGAGGTGTCGTGGGCCTCGCGCGGTGCGCACAAACTGCTGGGTGCGCTCGAGGCCTTCGAACCGGAGGGTGTCAGCATCGCGGGTAAGCGGTGTCTGGATGCGGGCGCGTCGACCGGTGGGTTCACCGATGTGCTGCTGAACAAGGGCGCGCGGGAGGTGGTCGCGGTCGATGTCGGCTACGGCCAACTGATCTGGCGACTGCAGAACGACGACCGGGTCCAGGTGTTCGATCGCACCAACGTGCGCAACATCACCCCCGAATCCATCAGCGGCACAGTCGATATCGTCGTGGGTGACCTGTCGTTCATCTCGCTGGCGCTGGTACTGCCCGCGCTGGCCGCCTGCGCGGCCGACGGCGCGGACCTGCTGCCGATGGTGAAGCCGCAGTTCGAGGTCGGCAAGGACCGGGTCGGTTCGGGCGGGGTCGTGCGCGATCCCGCGCTGCGGATCGAGGTGGTGTGCGATGTGGCCACGGCCGCGGCCGCGCTCGGCCTGCGCACCCTCGGCGTGGTGGCCAGTCCGCTGCCGGGACCGTCGGGCAATGTCGAGTATTTCCTGTGGTTGCGCAAGGTCGGCCCGTTCGACTACGACGCCGAGCAGGTGCGGGCGCTGGTCGCCACCGCTGTCGAGGAGGGTCCGCAGTGAGCACGCACGCCGACGGCAGGGAGATCCTGCTCGTCGCCCATCCCGGTCGCGCGGAGATCATCGAGACCGCGCACCGGGTGGCGAAGATCTTCGCCGAAGCTGGCATCTGCTTGCGGGTGCTGGCCGACGAAGCCGACAGCACCCGCTTCGAGGACGAAGCGGGATATCCGGTGCGGGTGGTGCCGCACAGCCCGTCCGCCGCGCAAGGCTGTGAGATGGTGCTCGCCCTCGGCGGCGACGGCACGTTCCTGCGCGCGGCCGAACTCGGCAGGCCCGCGGGCGTGCCGGTGCTGGGAATCAACCTGGGCCGCATCGGTTTTCTCACCGAAGCCGAAGCCGAGAACCTGGACGAGGCACTGTCGCAGGTGGTCGATCGTGACTACCAGGTGGAAAACCGGATGACCATCGACGTCACCGTGCGCGTGGATGACACCGTGGTCGAACGCGGCTGGGCGTTGAACGAGGCCAGCATCGAGAACGCGCAGCGAATGGGCGTGCTGGAAGTGGTGCTCGAAGTCGACGGTCGCCCGGTCTCGTCGTTCGGCTGCGACGGCATTCTCATCTCCACCCCGACCGGTTCCACCGCCTACGCGTTCTCGGCGGGCGGTCCGGTGGTGTGGCCCGAACTCGAGGCCATGCTGGTGATCCCGAGCAACGCGCACGCGTTGTTCGCGCGGCCACTAGTGACCAGTCCGGAGTCGTTGATCGCGGTGGAGACCGTGGCCACCGGTCACGACGCGATCGTGTTCCTCGACGGCAGGCGCACCCTCGCGTTGCCGCGGGGCGGGCGTGCCGAAGTGGTGCGCGGACAACAATCGGTGCGGTGGGTGCGCCTGGATTCGGCGCCGTTCGCCGACCGGATGGTGCGTAAGTTCCAGCTGCCGGTCACCGGCTGGCGGGGCAGACAGCGAACGGAAGAGCACTGATGCTGACAGAGATCAGGATTGACGGACTCGGCGTCATCTCCACGGCCACCGCCCAGTTCCACGCGGGTTTGACCGTGCTCACCGGCGAGACCGGTGCGGGCAAGACCATGGTCGTGACCAGCTTGCACCTGCTCAGCGGTGCGCGCGCGGACGCGGGACGCGTGCGTCTGGGCGCGGCGAAAGCCGTGGTGGAGGGTCGTTTCGTCGTCGATGACGTGAACGAGGCGGCGCGCGCGGCGGTCGGGGAAGTCCTGGAATCCGCCGGTGCCGAAGCCGATGAGGACGGCAGCGTGATCGCGGTCCGCACGGTCAACAGCGACGGGCGTTCGCGCGCGCACCTGGGTGGGCGCGGGGTACCCGCCGCGGTGCTGGGGGAGTTCACCTCCCGACTGCTGACCGTGCACGGCCAGAACGACCAGTTGCGACTGCAACGCCCCGAACAGCAACTATCCGCGCTGGACCAGTTCGCCGGTGACGGTGTCGCCGCACTGCTGCGCAAGTACCAGGTGCATCGCAGGTCCTGGCTCGACGCCCGCACGGAACTGCTCGAACGCACCGCGCGCAGTAGGGAATTGGCGCTCGAAGCTGACCGGCTGAAGTATTCACTCAACGAGATCGACGGCATCGCCCCCGAACCCGGCGAGGACACCCGGCTGACCGCGGAGATCCGCAGGCTCAGCGACCTCGATTCGCTGCGTGAAGCTGCCGTCGCCGCGCACGAGTCCCTGTCCGGTCCCAGCGACGCACCGGCCGACGGCGGTGGCGTGCTCGACCTGCTCGGTGGCGCCCGTGCCCGCCTAGAATCCGCCGACGACCCGGCCCTGGCCGCGCTTGCACCGCACTTGGGTGAGGCGATCGCGGTGGTGGTCGACGTGACCACCGAACTCAGCAGTTACCTGTCGGAACTGCCGTCGGATCCCAGCGCGCTGGACTCGATGCTCACCCGGCAGGCCGAACTCAAGTCGCTGACCCGCAAATACGCCCCCGATATCGACGGCGTGATCGCCTGGGCCGACGAATCGCGCGCACGCCTGGACTCGCTCGACGTGTCCGAGGAAACCCTGGCCAAACTCGCGGGTGAAGTCGAGATCGCCGCGGGCAAGGTGCGCGAAGCGGCCCGCAAGCTCAGCGCCGCGCGCGCGAAGTCGGCCGGAAAGCTGGCCAGCGCGGTGAGCACCGAATTGGGTGGGCTGGCGATGGGAAAGGCGCGCCTGGAAGTCCAGGTCCGCTCGATGCAGGCCGGCGCCCAGGACTCCGCGCCGCTGGATATCGACGGGGTGCTGCTGCACGCCGGGTCCAACGGGTGCGACGAAGTGGAGTTCCGGCTGTCCGCGCATTCCGGCGCGCAGTCGCTGCCGCTGAGCAAAAGCGCATCCGGCGGTGAACTCTCGCGCGTGATGCTGGCACTGGAGGTGGTGCTCGCCGGTTCCGATCACGGCGCGACCATGGTGTTCGACGAGGTCGACGCCGGCGTCGGCGGCCGCGCCGCGGTGGAGATCGGCAAGCGGCTGGCGCGCCTGGCCCGCACCCACCAGGTCATCGTGGTCACCCACCTGCCCCAGGTCGCCGCCTTCGCCGACACCCACCTGGTGGTGAACAAGTCCGATGACGGAAAAGGCAAGGTGGACAGCGGAGTTCGCACGCTGACCGACGACGAACGAGTGATCGAACTGGCCCGCATGCTCGCGGGACTGGACGACACCGAGACCGGCCGCGCCCACGCGGAAGAACTACTGGAGACCGCGCGCGCCGAGCGATTACCTGTCTGACGAACAGCGACGTCGCCCGCCGATAACGGCAGGCGACGTCGTGTCGAAGATCAGCGCAGGGCTTTGCGTACGCCGCCGATGAGCTGGTTGGTCAGCTGACGCAGACCGAATTCGAGCACCGGCGCGGGCACGGGCAGCGACGGCTGCGAGTCCATCGTGTAGACCACGCGGGTGCCGCCCTCGGCGGTGTCGGCGAAGGTGACGCTGCCCACGTGCTGCTTGACCGGCGCACCCTTGACGATCTTGTATTCCATCAGCTCGCCGGGGACCAGCGCGGTGATCTCCTCGGTGACGCCGACCTTGCCGAAGCCGAGCAGGTGCTGGGCGCCGATGCCGGTGGTCGGGTCGCCGGCCTTGACGAGCTTGACCTGGATCGGCAGGTACGGGCTGACGGCTTCACGCTCGGTGAAGAGGCGGTAGACGATGTCGCGAGGTGCGTCGAAAACCGTCTCGACGATGCTGCGTGGCATGAATGTGTCTCCTGTCGGAAAGTATCTGTGACCCGCAGCATACGGGTATCGCTCGCCCGCATTCGGACCTGGCCGGGCGGGCGTCCGGCGCCGTCGGTCGTCGCGGGAAGTCGGCGCGCCTCCACCAAAGGTTGAGGGTTTGGGCTCATCATCGGCCACATGAAGATGCCGGCGCTGTTGTCACGGAACACGGAAACGCTGCCCGGTGTCGCCGGGATCGCCCGGGTGGATCGCGATACCGGGCGATTGTTGCGGCGGGTCGGGGCGGGGGACGTGGTTGTCCTGGATCAAACCGACCTGGACCGCCATACCGCGGATCGACTGGTCGAGGCGGGCGTGCTGGCGGTGATCAATACCTCGCCGTCGATTTCGGGCCGCTATCCCAATCTGGGCCCGGAAGTCTTGGTGGCCAACGGCATCGTGCTCATGGACACCGTGTCCTCGGACGCGTTCGGCCGGATCAAGGACGGCGCCAAGGTGCGCATCGACGGCGGCATCGTCTACGCCGACAAGCTGACCAAGAAGGAACCCGAGGTCCTGGTCGAGGGCATCGAGTTCGACGAGGCGGCCATCGCGGATCGAATGCTGGAGGCGCGCAACGGCCTGGCCGATCATCTCGACGCATTCGCGGGCAACACCACTGAATTCGTGCGCACCGAGAGCGCGCTGCTGATCGACGGTGTCGGGGTGCCCGATATCGAGTTGGACATGCGCGATCGGCACGTGGTCGTGATAGCCGACGGCTCCGGCCATCTCGAGGAACTGACCAAACTCAAGCCGTTCATCAAGGAGTACGCGCCGATCCTGATCGGTGTCGGCAGCGGCGCGGACGCGTTGCGCAAGCTCAAGTACACCCCCGACCTGATCGTGGGCGATCCCGACGAAATCAGCACGGAGACACTGAAATCCGGCGCGGAGATGATCCTGCCCGCCGACACCGACGGCCACGCGAAAGGTCTGGAACGCATCCAGGACCTGGGAATCGGCGCCACCACTTTTCCGTCGTCGGGTTCGCCGACAGATCTCGCGCTGATGCTGGCCGACCATCACGGCGCCTCACTGATCGTGCTGGCGGGTGCCCCCGCGTCGCTCGAGGATTTCTTCGACCGTGGTCGCCGCGACAGCAACCCGGCCACCTTCCTGACCCGGTTGAAGGTCGGTTCGAAGCTGGTCGACGCGAACGCGGTGTCGACCCTGTACCGGCATCGTTCCGCCGGCGCCGCGGTGGCCCTGGTGGTGTTGGCCGCGCTGGTGGCGATCGTGGTGGTGATCCTGGCCTCACGCAGCGGAACCGAGGTGTTGGACTGGGCGATCGAGTACTGGAACAGCTTCGTCCTGTGGGTGCGTGGTCTGCTGTGATCTCGCTGCGTCAACACGCGATCTCGATCGCGGCGATCTTCCTGGCGTTGGCCGTCGGCGTGGTCCTGGGTTCACACACCCTCGCAGGCGACATGCTCGCGTCCCTGCGCACCGACAAAACCGACCTGAACACCCAGGTGGACGCCCTGACCGCCCAGAACGAACAACTCACCGCACGCTTGGACGCCGCCGACCGTTTCATCGCCGACTCGGCCCCCCGCATCCTGAACGGCACCCTGTCCGACCGCACCGTCGTCGTGCTGACCACCCCCGACGCCGACCCCACCGACATCGAAGCCGTGACCAAGTCCCTGCACACGGCAGGTGCCACGATCACCGGCACCCTCGCCATGACCGACGCCTTCGTCGACGCGGGCGAAGGCGACCGCATCCGCTCCACCCTGACCAACATCGTCCCCGCAGGCGCCCAACTCAACACCGGCGCCGTAGACCAGGGCAGCCTCGCAGGTGACCTCCTGGGCCTGTCCCTGCTCCAAGACCCCCAAACCAACACCCCAAGAAGCACCCCCCAGGAACTGTCCCTGATCCTGGAAACCCTCAAAGGCGGCGGCTTCCTCACCTACCAAACCCCACCCACCAAACCCGCCCAGCTAGCGGTAGTGATCACCGGCAACGGCACCACCCCCGACACCGGCCAGGGCGCCACCATCGCCCGCTTCACCGGCGCCCTCCGAGCCAGAGCCACAGGCACAGTCCTAGCAGGCCGCCCAGGCGCCGCCGAAAACCAAGCCCCCATAGCCACCGTCCGCTCCCAGTCCCCCCTGGCGACCACCGTCACCACAGTCGACAACCTGGACCGCGAAACAGGCCGAGTAACAACAGCATTGGCCCTGACAGAACAACTGGCAGGCCGAACAGGCAGCTACGGCACAGGCACCACAGCGACCTCGCTAACACTCGTAGCCCTACCCCGCTAACTGAGAACCTCACCACGCAAATTCAAAAAAGGAACCACCCGCGAACGCAAGCTCCCGCGACTCGCGTCGAAACAAAACCCCTGATCTCGCAAGAACATGGGTAACTCCCCAGCCCCAGCAAACCCCACCCACTGCCCAACCGCCAGCGGCCGACGCGCCCCTCCACGCACCTCGGTTGCGCTTAAATACTCGGGGAGGCGGTACTGTGGTGGTCCGTGGGTCATCAACGGAATCAGGCTAAGAATGCCACCAAGCACATCTTCGTGAGCGGTGGCGTCGCCTCCTCTTTGGGTAAGGGTCTCACCGCCTCCAGCCTCGGTCAGCTTCTGACCGCGCGCGGTATGCGGGTGACGATGCAGAAGCTCGACCCGTATCTGAACGTGGATCCGGGCACCATGAACCCGTTCCAGCACGGCGAGGTGTTCGTCACCGAGGATGGTGCCGAGACCGATCTGGATGTGGGTCATTACGAGCGTTTCCTGGATCGTGATCTGACCGCGGACGCGAACGTGACGACCGGGCAGATCTATTCGACGGTGATCGCCAAGGAGCGTCGCGGCGAGTATCTGGGCGATACGGTGCAGGTCATCCCGCATATCACCGATGAGATCAAGAACCGCATCCTGGCGATGCAGGGTCCTGATCTCGAGGGTCATGTGCCGGATGTGGTGATCACCGAGATCGGTGGCACCGTGGGTGACATCGAGTCGCAGCCGTTCCTCGAGGCGGCGCGTCAGGTGCGTCACGATGTGGGTCGCGACAACGTGTTCTTCCTGCATGTGTCATTGGTGCCGTATCTGGCGCCGTCGGGTGAGCTCAAGACCAAGCCGACGCAGCATTCGGTGGCGGCGTTGCGCAATATCGGTATCCAGCCCGATGCGTTGATTCTGCGGTGTGACCGTGAGGTGCCGCAGGGTCTGAAGAACAAGATCGCGCTGATGTGTGACGTCGACGTGGAGGCGTGCATTTCCACGCCGGACGCCCCGTCGATCTACGACATTCCGAAGGTGCTGCACGCCGAGGGCCTCGATGCCTATGTGGTGCGCAAGCTGGGGCTGCCGTTCCGCGACGTGGATTGGACCGTGTGGGGCGATCTGCTCGATCGCGTGCACGCCCCGCGGGAGACCGTCGAGGTCGCGCTGGTGGGCAAGTACGTCGACCTGCCGGATGCGTACCTGTCGGTGACCGAGGCGCTGCGTGCGGGTGGTTTCGCGCATCGGGCCAAGGTGAACATCCGCTGGGTACCGTCGGACGAGTGTGAGACCGAGGCCGGCGCGCAGGCGGCGTTGCGTGATGTGGACGCGGTGCTGATTCCCGGTGGGTTCGGTATTCGTGGCATCGAGGGCAAGCTCGGCGCGATCAGTTACGCCCGTCATCGCGGTATCCCGCTGCTGGGTCTGTGTCTGGGTCTGCAGTGTGTGGTTGTCGAGGCGGCGCGCTCGGTGGGTATCGAGGACGCGAACTCCGCGGAGTTCGATCCCGACACCAAGAACCCGGTCATCTCGACCATGGCCGATCAGGAAGACGTCATCGCCGGTGAAGCCGATCTGGGCGGCACCATGCGTCTGGGCGCGTACCCGGCGACCTTGAAGAAGGGCTCGGTGGTCGCGCAGGCGTACGGCACCGAGAACGTGTCCGAGCGGCACCGGCACCGGTTCGAGGTGAACAACTCCTACCGTGACGCGATCGCCAAGAGTGGTCTGGTGTTCTCGGGCACCTCGCCCGACGGGCACCTGGTGGAGTTCGTGGAGTACCCGGCGTCGGTGCATCCGTTCTTCGTGGCCACGCAGGCGCATCCGGAGCTCAAGAGCCGTCCGACCCGGCCGCATCCGCTGTTCGCGGCGCTGATCAACGCGGCGTTGAAATATAAACTGGCCGAACGGCTTCCCGTAGACTTCCCGGAGGAAGAGCTCGCGGAGCAGGCAGCGGAGATCTAGGAGCAGGCATATGAGCGAGCCCGGCAGGCACGATTTCGAGACGGTGTCGAGCCGGGTGCTCTATAGCGGTGCGATCCTGGCCCTGCGCCAGGATCAGGTGCGGATGCCGGACGGGCGGGTCGCCGAGCGTGAGGTGATCGAGCATCACGGTGCGGTGGCCGTGCTCGCGCTCGACAACGACGGCAATGTCGTGTTGATCCGCCAGTACCGGCATCCGATCGGCACCAGGTTGTTGGAATTGCCCGCCGGGTTGCTCGATATCGACGGCGAGGACCCGCTCACCGCGGCCAAGCGCGAGTTGGCCGAGGAGACGGGTCTGGCCGCGCAGCAGTGGTCGGTGCTGGTGGACGTGGCGTTGTCGCCGGGGTTCACCGACGAGGCGCTGCGGGTGTTCTTCGCGACCGGTCTCAGCGCCACCGACCGGCCCGATCCCGAGCACGAGGAAGCCGATCTGGAACTGGTGCGGATGCCGCTGCAGGAGGCGGTGCGCGCGGCGTTGGCGGGGGAGATCGTGAACGCGACCGCTGTCGCCGGGGTGTTGGCGTATGCCGCGGCCGAAGCCAGCGGTGTGCCGTTGCGGCAGGCCGACGCGCCGTGGCCGGGTCAGCCGACGAAGTTTCTGCGGCGAAAGGTCGCGGAAGCGGCGGCGCGCGGTAACCAGGCGTGACCTCAGCGGTCGGCGGGAACTAGACCGCAGTGCTCGAGCGTGAGATAGCCGCCTACCTCGACCACTTGGCGGTCGAGCGCGGAGCTGCGCGCAACACATTGGGCGCTTACCGCCGCGACCTGGCCCGGTACCGAAATTTCCTGACCGGCCGCGGCGTCGACAGTGTGCGCGCGGTGGCGCAGGGCGATGTCGCCGAATTCACCATGGTGTTGCGCGCGGGCACCGCCGATCATCCTGCGCTGGCAGCGAGTTCGGTGGCCAGGGCGTTGATCGCGGTACGTGGCCTGCATCGCTTCGCCGCTGCCGAGGGCATCACCGATACCGATGTGGCGCACGCGGTCAAACCTCCGGCACCGGGTCGACGACTTCCGAAAGCGTTGCCGTACGACCAGGTTCTGCAACTTCTCGAGGCGGCAGGTGGCGAGGCCGCGGGTTCGGATGGGGGACCGCGCGGGCTGCGCGACCGCGCGCTACTGGAATTGCTGTACTCCACGGGCGCCCGTATTTCGGAAATGGTCGGCCTCGATGTCGACGATATCGATGCCGAACAACGCTGCGTGGTCCTGCACGGCAAAGGCGGAAAGCAACGCCTTGTCCCCATCGGCCGTCCGGCACTTGCCGCCGTCGACGCCTATCTGGTGCGCGGTCGACCTGTTCTCGCAGCGAACGGAAAAGGCTGCGGCGGAGCACTTTTCCTCAACGTGCGCGGCGGCAGACTTTCACGGCAGAGCGCATGGCAGGTCCTACAGACCGCCGCCGAACGCGCGGGAATCGGGGCGACGGTCTCGCCGCACACCCTGCGCCATTCGTTCGCCACGCACTTGCTCGACGGTGGCGCGGATGTCCGTGTGGTGCAGGAGCTGCTGGGCCACGCGTCGGTGACCACGACCCAGATCTACACGCTGGTCACGGTGAGCACGCTGCGCGAAGTGTGGGCCACCGCCCATCCGCGCGCGACATGAACCGCGAGCACCGGTGTGGCAGAAGCGGGTATCGTGCGAACACGCCCGGCGTTGCCATGCCGTACCTCACCGGTGGGAGCGGTAGCGTCTACCCACAGCTGGACCGAACGAAAGCGAACCGGTTCCGAATCGGCCTCGCTACCCTCGACAGGGGTTACCGGCAAGGAAAAACGTATAAGGAGCAGCGGATCGTGACGACAGCGGAAACACCGTGGGACGGTGGACCGGAGCAGGTCACCGAGCCCGTCGAGATGGGCCCGACCGGCCGGCCGCTGCGTCTGGTGCCCGATCCACCGCAGATTCAACGACACGGCGACGCACTGGTTGTGGCCATGTGCAATCAGAAGGGCGGCGTCGGAAAAACGACGTCGACCATCAATCTCGGTGCGGCACTTGCCGAATACGGACGCCGCGTGTTGCTGGTCGACCTCGACCCGCAGGGTGCGCTGTCGGCCGGGCTCGGTGTGGCACACCATGATCTCGACCTCACCGTGCACGACTTGTTGATCGGCGGCAAGGCCAAGGTCGACGATGTGCTGCAGACCACCAAGGTCGACGGCATGGACCTGTTACCCAGCAACATCGATCTTTCCGCCGCGGAGATCCAACTGGTCAACGAGGTCGGCCGCGAACAGTCGCTGGGACGCGCCCTGCACGCGGTGCGTGATCGCTACGACTACATCCTCATCGACTGCCAGCCCTCGCTGGGCCTGCTCACGGTGAACGCGCTGGCCTGCTCGGACGGTGTGATCATTCCGATGGAATGCGAATACTTTTCGCTGCGCGGTCTGGCACTGCTCAACGACACCGTCGAGAAAGTGCGCGACCGTCTCAACCCGCGACTGAGCCTGTACGGCATCGTGGTCACCATGTTCGATGCGCGCCTGCTGCATTCGCGTCAGGTGATGTCGCGCGTGGTCGAGGTGTTCGGCGATCTGGTCTACGACACCGCCATCTCGCGCACCGTGCGCTTCCCCGATGCCAGCGTGGCCGGCGAACCGATCACCACCTGGTCGCCGAAATCGGGCGGCGCGGAATCGTATCGGGCGATGGCACGTGAAGTCATTCACCGGTCTGGCCGGTGATCGGAGCTATACCTGCGGTGCAAGCAGTACCCGAAGACGCGGTGCCGGCCGCGCAGAAACCCGGATTTCATCTCCGCCTGACCAATTTCGAGGGCCCGTTCGATCTGCTGCTGAATTTGATCAGCTCGCGCAAACTCGATGTCACCGAAATCGCGTTGCACCAGGTCACCGACGAATTCATCGCCTACACCAAGGCATTGACCGCGGAGCTGGCCGGAAACACCAAACTGCGCGCGGACAAGATTCTGGATCAGACCACCGAATTCCTGGTCGTGGCCGCCACTTTGCTCGATCTCAAGGCGGCACGGCTGCTGCCTTCGGGCGAGATGACCGACGCCGACGACCTGGAACTGCTCGACGCTCGCGACCTGCTGTTCGCGCGACTGCTGCAATACCGCGCGTTCAAGCAGGTCGCGGAGCTGCTGGCCGAGCTGGAAGCCGCAGCGCTGCGCCGGTATCCGCGTTCGGTGGCGCTCGAGGAACAGTTCGAAGGGCTGCTGCCCGATGTCACCCTCGGCGTCGATATCGCCGCGTTCGCCCAGATCGCCGCCGCGGCTTTCCGGCCGCGCCCGATCGCCGAAGTGGGCCTGGGACACCTGCACATGCACACCATTTCGGTCGCCGAACAGGCCGAACTGGTGCTTGCCCTGCTGAAGCAACGCGGGCCGGGCGGGTGGACGACTTTCGCCGAATTGGTGGTGGACTGCACAATCCCGGTGGAAATCGTCGCGCGGTTCCTGGCGTTGTTGGAGCTGTATCGCGGCAAGACCATCGCGTTCGACCAACCCGATCCGCTCGGGCCGCTAGCTGTGAGCTGGCTCGGTGAACTCGACCCAGAAGCAGAGGCGGCGGCGTTGACTTTCGAGGAGGATTACGGGTGACTGAAGCAGTGGTGGAATTCACCTCCGAGCCACTCGACGACCTCGAAGTGCGGTCCGCGCTCGAGGCGATGCTGCTGGTGGTCGACGCCCCCGCGCCCACAGAACAGCTGGCAGCGGCCCTGGACGACACGACTGAGCGCGTCGAAAAGGTTCTGCGCGCGATGGCGGCCGAACTGACCGAACGGGGCAGCGGCATCGACCTGCGTTTCGTCGGTGACGGATGGCGCTTCTATACTCGACAGGAGTACGCGCCCTACGTCGAGCGTGTACTGCTCGACGGGGCCCGGACCAAACTGACCCGGGCCGCCTTGGAAACCTTGGCGGTAGTGGCCTACCGCCAGCCGGTGACCCGCATGCGGGTCAGCGCGGTCCGAGGGGTGAACGTCGACGGAGTGATGCGCACGCTGCTGGCCAGAGGCTTGATCGCGGAAGCGGGTCAAGACCCCGAAACCAACGGCACGATGTACCGCACCACCGAGTTGTTCCTCGAACGGATCGGGCTCGCCTCTCTGGGCGACCTGCCACCGCTGGCGCCGCTGCTTCCCGGCGTCGATCTGATCGACGAGATCAGCGAGAGTCTGGAAACCGATCCACGGTTGCTCAGACTGAAGAAACCCGCCGAGTCCGATATGGATCTCGGCACCGACGATTGACAGGACAGATGAATAATTCCGCTCGCCGAGATGGCACACCGGATCGACGAAATCGCAGCGACCAGCCACGTAGTGGCGCGAATCGAACCGCGGGCAACCGCGGCGACAGTGCGCGCACCGGGCAGGGTGGCTCCCGAGGCGAGGCACCGGCCCGCCGCGGCACCGGCGCGGGTGGCTTCCAGCGCGGCAATCAAACAGCAGCCCGGTCCGCGGGTAGCTACCAGCGTGATGCGGAGTCCGGCGGTCGCCGTGGCTCCTCCACCGGTGGCGGGTACCAGCGTGACGACCGTCGTGGCAGCGCGCCCGGTGGTTACCAGCGTGATGATCGACGTGGTGCCCCGGCCGGTCGCGGTGCGTCCGGCGGCAGTTACCAGCGTGATGACCGTCGTGGCGCTCCGGCCGGTCGCGGTGCGTCCGCCGGTGGGTACCAGCGTGACGATCGTCGCGGTGCCCCTGCCGGTGCAGGTCAGCGCGAGGAACGCCGCAGCACCGGCGGTTACCCGCGTGGTGGTGACGTCCAGCGTGGCGGCACGGCCGGTCAGCGCAGCGGCGCTTCGGCGGGCACCCAGGCCTTCGCGGCTCGCAAGAAGTCCACGAAGCCGCAGAAAAAGGTCGTCGCTCCGACGATCCTGAACAACGCCAAGCCCGCGCGTCACCAGCACTCCGACGTCACCGAGGGCCCCAAGAAGCTTCCGTGGGGCGAAGGCGAACGCCTGCAGAAGGTTCTCGCCAAGGCCGGTGTGGCTTCGCGTCGCGCCGCCGAGGAGATGATCGCCGCCGGTCGCGTCGAGGTCGACGGCAAGATCGTGCGTGAGCAGGGTCTGCGCATCGACGCCGAGAACGCGGTCGTGCGCGTCGACGGCACCCGTGTCGTGGTCCGTGACGAACTGGTGCACCTGGTGCTGAACAAGCCCAAGGGCTGGCAGTCCACCATGTCCGACGATCTGGGCCGTCCCTGCGTGGGCGACATCATCGCCGAGCGGATCGCCGCCGGTCAGCGCCTGTTCCACGTCGGACGCCTCGACGCCGACACCGAGGGCCTGCTGCTGGTCACCAACGACGGCGAGATGGCGCATCGACTGATGCACCCCTCGTTCGAGGTGCCCAAGACCTACCTGGCCACCGTCGACGGCGAGGTGAACTACCGCTTGGTCAGCAAGCGCCTGCGCGAAGGCGTCGAGCTCGAGGACGGGCCCGCCAAGGTCGACAAGTTCATCCTGCTCGAGGCCTACCAGGGCCGTTCGCTGGTCAAGCTCGTGTTGCACGAGGGTCGCAAGCACATCGTGCGTAGGCTCCTGGACGAGGTCGGCCACCCGGTGATCCGGCTGGTTCGCACCCACCTGGGCCCCGTGGCGCTGGGTGATCAGCGTCCCGGCACGTTGCGGGTGCTCGGCCGCGACGAGATCGGCAAACTCTACGAGGCGGTGCAGCTGTGAACGGTGTGGATTTCCCCTTGGAATTCGCAGGCGACGCGATGACCGGTGACGCGACGCTCGTGGTCGCGATGGACGGTCCTTCGGGTACCGGCAAGTCCAGCGTGTCGCGTCGTCTTGCCACGCGTCTGGGTGCCCGTTACCTCGACACCGGTGCGATGTACCGGGTCGCGACCCTGTGCGTGCTGCGTGCGGGCGTCGACCTGACCGACACCGACGCCATCGCGGAAACCGTTGCCGCACTGCCGCTTTCGATCGGCACCGATCCCGGCCGCGAGGTGATCGAGCTCGACGGTGAGGACGTGTCGAGCGAGATCCGTGGCGAGGCCGTCACCAAGGCCGTGTCCGCGGTGTCGGCGGTGGGCCCGGTGCGTGAGCAGCTGGTCGCGCTGCAGCGCGAGATCACGGCGATGTCCGGACGCATCGTGGTCGAAGGCCGCGACATCGGCACCGTCGTGCTCACCGGCGCCGACGTCAAGATCTACCTCACCGCGTCGGCGCAGGCACGCGCGCAACGACGCAACGCGCAGAACATCCGCGAGGGCCGCGGCGACGACTACTCGGCCGTGCTGGCCGACGTGCAACGCCGCGACAATCTCGACTCCACCCGCACCCTGTCGCCCTTGCGCCCCGCCGCCGACGCGGTGCAGGTCGACACCAGCGACCTGACGATGGCACAGACCATCGAACAGCTGTATCGCGTGGTGGCTCAGCAGCTTTCGGCCACGACAGGAGGTCCGCGATGATCGAAGAGGTAATCGCAGGCGACGGAACCTGGACCGACGAGTCCGAATGGGAAGGCCTGGAACTCGACGGCGACGGCGAGGGCGAGCAGTTCGTCGCTATGCCGACGCTGGCCGTGGTCGGGCGCCCGAATGTGGGCAAGTCGACCCTGGTCAACCGCATTCTCGGCCGGCGTGAAGCCGTCGTCGAGGACGTTCCGGGTGTGACCCGTGACCGCATTTCGTACGAGGCCAACTGGGCCGGACGCCGTTTCATGGTGCAGGACACCGGCGGTTGGGAACCCGACGCCAAGGGTCTGCAGGCGCACGTCGCGCGCCAGGCCGAAGTGGCCATGGAAACCGCCGACGCGATCCTGCTCGTGGTCGACGCCACCGTCGGCGCGACCACCACCGACGAGGCCGCGGTGCGCAAGCTGCGCCGCTCCAAGATCCCGGTGATCCTGGTGGCCAACAAGGTCGACGACCAGAAGGTCGAACTCGAGGCTGCTTCGCTGTGGTCGCTGGGTCTGGGCGAACCGCGCATGGTCTCGGCCGCGCACGGTCGTGGCACCGGTGACCTGCTCGACGACGTGCTCGGCGCGCTGCCCGAGACCCCGCGCGAAGGCACCGCGGTCGCGGGCCCGCGTCGCGTGGCGCTGGTCGGCAAGCCGAACGTCGGCAAGTCCAGCCTGCTCAACAAGCTGGCGGGCGACGAGCGTTCGGTGGTCCACGATGTCGCGGGCACCACCGTCGACCCGGTCGACTCGCTGGTCGAGTTGGGTGGCAAGACCTGGAAGTTCGTCGACACCGCCGGCCTGCGCCGCAAGGTCTCCAACGCCACCGGCACCGAGTTCTACGCGTCGCTGCGCACGAAGTCGGCGCTGGAAGCCTCCGAGGTCGCGATCATGCTCATCGACGCCTCGGTGCCGATGACCGAGCAGGACCTGCGCGTGATCAGCCTGGTCGCGGACTCCGGTCGCGCGCTGGTGCTGGCGTTCAACAAGTGGGACCTGGTCGACGAGGACCGCCGCTACATGCTCGAGCGCGAGATCGACCGCGATCTCGTGCGCGTGCCGTGGGCGCAGCGCGTCAACATCTCCGCCCACACCGGCCGCGCCGTGGCCAAGCTGGTGCCGCAGATGGAGACCGCGCTCGAGTCGTGGGACAAGCGCATCTCCACCGGGCGCCTGAACACCTGGCTCAAGGAAGTCATCGCGGCCACCCCGCCGCCGATGCGTGGCGGCCGTCAGCCCCGCGTCATGTTCGCCACCCAGGCGAGCACCCGCCCGCCGACGTTCGTGCTGTTCACCACCGGCTTCCTCGAGGCGGGCTACCGCCGCTTCCTCGAGCGTCGCCTGCGTGAGGAGTTCGGTTTCGACGGTTCGCCGGTGCGCATCTCGGTGCGTGTGCGTGAAAAGAAGGAACGCAAGAAGTAATTCGAGCGTGTACGACACAGCCCCGGCGAATTCCGCCGGGGCTGTTCGTCTTTCAGGCGTCGAGCACGCGGTCCAGCAGATGATCGACCAATTGCGTTGCGCGCGAGGCATAGTCGTCGTTGGTGAGCATGCCCTGCGCCAGCCCGCCGACCGCGAGCAGGATCACCTCGGCATCGGCGATGAGCGCCTTGTCGTCGGCAACGGGTCCGCGCAGCTGCCGCAGCTGGCCCGCGATCGCGTCGACGATGTAGTTGGGCGCGCCAACAGTATCGGCGGAGTCGATGTCGGGACCGGCGAGCGCCGCCGCGTGGAAGATGCCGAGGATGATCGCGTCCTGGCGGCTCGGCTCGTCCAGTGGCAGCAGCGAGAGCGCGATGATGCGGACGATATCGCGCGGTCCCGCGTCGGGTCCCAGTGTCGCGAACGCCTGCGTCATCCGCGCACCCGAAGCCTCGACGACAGCCCGGTGGGTGGCGAGCAGGAACTCCCGTTTGGTGCCGAAGTAGTACTGCACCGACCGCACCGAGACCCCGGCCTCGGCGGCAACGGATTGAAAGGTCGCGGCTTCGAGCCCGCCCCTCGCGATGACCCGCCGCGCGGCACTGGTGATCGACCTGCGCCGTTCTTCGTGATCGGCCAAACGTGGCACGTCGCCTCCTTCTGTCCCGGCAGGTTTTCATGGTACGCCCATACCACCTTTGTGGTACGGTGATATCACCAACGAGGAACAGGGGTGGTCATGGCCAAGCTCGGACGATTCAAGAACGACAAGGCTCGCGAGGAGTACATGCGGACCTATCGAGAACTGGAAAAGCAGTGGCCGGTTCCCTCTACCATGCACGACGTCCCCACCTCCTTCGGTTCGACGAAGGTGCGCAAATCGGGTGTCGGACAAGGTGTTCCGATCCTGATGATGCACTCGCTCGGTGGCAACAGCCTCATGTGGAGTCACATGATCGCCGATCTCGCGCGAGACCGCGTGGTGTACGCGCCGGAGATGATCGGCGCACCGGGGCTCAGCGTGCAGACCGCGCCGATCGACGAGTTCGAATTCGGTGCCTGGCTCGGTGAAGTACTCGACGGTCTCGGTGTCGAGAAGGTGCATCTGGTCGGATATTCGCAGGGTGCGTGGCTGGCGATGGCGATCGCCGCGGGGGAGCGGCGGCGGTTGGCGAGCCTGACGATCTCGGAGCCCGGCGGCACGCTGACCAAGCTCTCGTGGAGCGTGCTGTGGACGATGATCAAGGTCGGCGCTCGGCCGACCGACAAGAATCTGCGCAAGATGCAGGAGTGGCTCAATCCCGGGGTTGCCCTCTCCGATGCGGAATTCGCCGGTGTGAAGGCAGCGCTGAAGTTCTCCCCCGCCATCGGCTACCCACGCATGTTCTCCGACGAGAGATTGGCCGAGATCACGGTCCCGACCCTTGGTCTTTTCGGTGCGGATTCCCAGATCGTGGACGCCGAGCTGGCTACACAACGTCTACGCGACAACATCGCCACTTGCGAAACCGAGATCTTCCCGAACATCGGCCACGGCATCCTCTATCAGATCCCCGGCGTGGTGACCTCCCGCATCCTCGACTTCACCCGCCGCTACGAACCGACAGACGCCCGCCACGGCGAGTAGCCGACGCCCGCCACGTCCGCGATCACCCCGAAGAACACTCCCGCAGGCCTGATAATCGACTGAGAACCACCCGATGGTGGACACCTTGGCAATGTCGGGCACGTTGAGAGCGGTAAGAGGTCCCCTGTGGCCTCCGCGAGGAGTGCGTCATGAGTCTTGTCGGAACCCTGGTCGGCTACGCGTTGACGGTGTTCTTGGTGCTGTTGATCGCCAGGATGGTGGTCGACTGGATCGATGCGCTGGGCAACGGCCCGCAGTGGGCGCGCAAGGCACGGGAGGTGACCCATGCCGCGACCGAACCGGTGATCGCCCCGGTGCGAAAAGTGTTGAAGCCCATCCGCATCGGTGATTTCGGCCTCGACCTGGCGTTCACCGCGGTGTTCATCGCCGTGCTGATCCTGCGCTCGGTGGCGTTCAGCCTGTAGATCAGTGCGCCGCCGTGGCGCTCGCGGGTGCGGTGTCGATGGTGCCGAGCAGTGCCAGTGACTGCTCGGCATCGGAGCCCGGCTCGGCGTGATAGACGACGAGCGTCTGCCCCGGCGCCCCGTTGACCGTGAACGTCTCGTAGGACAACGCGAGCTCACCCACCAGCGGATGCGCGAACCGCTTCTCCCCAGCGGTTTTCGCGCGCACCTCGTGCTTGGCCCAGAGCCGACGGAAGTCCTCACTCTTCAACGACAGCTCGCCGACCAGTTCGGTCAGGCGCGGGTCGTCGAGATCGGTGCCCGCGCTGACCCGCAGCGCGGCCAGCGTTTCCGCGGCGATGGTCGGCCAATCCGGAAAAACGTTGCGCGCCTCGGGATCCAGGAACACCATCCTGACCTGATTGACTCCCGGCACCGAACAGGCATTCAGCGCGACGGCCAGCGGCGTCGCGGCCAGCACGTCCATATGCCGCCCGTACACCAGCGCCGGCGTAGCCGACCAGGTACGCATCAGCCGCAGCAGACTCGGCGTGACCCGCTCGGGTCGTCGCGGCGCGCGGGTCCGTCGCGGCGCGGGCCGCGCCAGCTCCCGCAGATGCGCGACGCCGTCCTCGTCGAGGGCGAACACCCGCGCCAACGCCGCCACGATCTGATCCGACGGATGCTTGTCACGCCCCTGCTCGAGCCGAACGTAGTAATCGGCGCTCATTCCCGCCAACATCGCCACTTCCTCGCGCCGCAGTCCGGCCACCCGGCGCTGACCGCCACCGGCCATCCCGAACTCCTCGGGGCTCACTTGCTGGCGCCGGGCCCGCAGAAACGCGCCGAGACGATTGTCGGAATCCATGTGTTCGAGGGTAGGCGTGCTCAGAGGCGGCTGGGTGGCCCTGCCGCTACCAGGAAGTTTCCGACCTGGCACACCGTGACGGTCGAGACCAACGTTGTCGTCATGACACACAACAACGAACGCAGAGTCGCAGTAGTCACCGGCGCATCCAGCGGGATCGGCGCCGCCACCGCACGGGCACTGGCAGCGCAGGGCATGAAGGTCGCACTGCTGGGTCGGCGCAAGGATCGGCTGGAGGAACTCGCCCACAGCATCGGCACGGACACCCTCGTGGTGACCGTCGACGTGAGCGTGCGGCAGTCGGTACTGGATGCCGCAGCGCAGGTGCGTGCCGCGTTCGGCCCCGTCGATCTGGTCGTCGCGAACGCAGGCGTCATGCTCGGCGCCTCCTTCGAGCACGCCGAGATCGGCGAATGGGACCAGATGGTGGGGACCAACGTCAACGGATTGCTCTACACCGCAAGAGCTTTCATCGATGATCTGCTCGCCGCCGCGAATACCGGCCGCTCCGCGGACCTGGTGTTCGTCGGTTCCGTGGCCGGTCACCTCACGTTCCCTAATTACGGCGTCTACTGCGCGACCAAGGCGGCGGTAGCGCATCTGACCCGAACTCTGCGAACGGAGTTCGGGCCGCGTGGGGTTCGCGTCAAGAACATCGAACCGGGCTTCGTGGGCACCGAACTCGGCGCCGGAATGCGCGATGGCGACCGGCGTGCGGAGCTCGAGCAGTGGCGCGGTGGGCTGGAAGTGCTTGTCCCCGAGGACATCGCCGATACCATCGCCTATGCCGTGTCGGCCCCGCGGCGGGTCAACCTGGCCGAGCTCGTCGTCGTCCCGACCGAGCAGGGCTGACCCGAAACGATTCGGCGGCAATCGTTTTCGTTGCCGAATTGGTACGGCCGTGCCCGGATTGCCTGGATACTCGAAGGTGTCACCTCGCCGATCGCGTGTGGGGGGCAGGGGAGAGGACGACGGTATGGCCCTGGTTGTGCAGAAATTCGGCGGTTCATCGGTTGCCACCGCGGAGCGGATTCGCCTGGTCGCGCAGCGGATCGTGGAGACCAGGAAGCAGGGTCACGACGTGGTGGTGGTGTGTTCGGCGATGGGCGACACCACCGATGAGCTGCTGGAACTGGCGGGTCAGGTCGCGCCCGCGCCGCCGCCGCGCGAGATGGACATGCTGCTCACCTCCGGCGAGCGGATCTCGAATGCGTTGGTGGCCATGGCTATTCACGCGCTGGGTGCGGACGCGCGATCGTTGACGGGATCGCAAGCCGGTGTGATCACCACCGGGGCGCACGGACGCGCCAAGATCATCGAAGTCGATCCGGGCCGGGTGCGTCGCGCGCTCGACGACGGCGAGGTGGTGTTGGTCGCCGGGTTCCAGGGCGTGAGTCAGGACAGTCAGGACGTCACGACCCTGGGCCGCGGCGGCTCCGACACCACCGCCGTCGCACTGGCCGCGGCCCTGGGCGCCGACGTCTGCGAGATCTACACCGACGTCGACGGCGTGTTCACCGCCGACCCGCGCATCGTGGCCGACGCCCAGAAACTGGACCAGGTCTCCTACGAGGAGATGCTGGAAATGGCGGCCTGCGGTTCGAAGGTGCTCATGCTGCGCTGCGTGGAATACGCCCGCCGCTACCAGGTGCCCGTGCACGTGCGCTCGTCGTACACCGACGCGATCGGCACCACCGTGTTCGGTTCGATGGCCGACATCCCCGCCGATCAGGCGGTGCTCACCGGCGTCGCGCACGACCGCAACGAAGCCAAGATCACCGTGGTCGGCCTGCCCGACGAGCCCGGCTACGCCGCCCAGGTGTTCCGGGCGGTGGCCGACGCCGAGATCGGCATCGACATGGTCGTGCAGAACACCGGCACCGGCCGCACCGACATCACCTTCACCCTGCCCGCCGCCGACGGCGCCCGCGCGGTGGCGATGCTGCGCCAACGCCGCACCGAGATCGGCTTCACCGACGTCCGCTACGACGACCGCGTCGGCAAGGTCTCGCTGATCGGCGCGGGGATGCGCAACACCCCCGGCGTCACCGCCACCTTCTGCGAAGCCCTGGCCGCCGCGAACATCAACCTCGACCTGATCGCCACCTCCGAAATCCGCATCTCGGTGCTGGTCCGAGACACCGACCTCGACGAAGCCGTGCGCATCCTGCACCGCGCCTTCGATCTCGGTGGTGCCGAAGTAGCCGTGGTGCACGGCGGAACGGGCAGGTGAGCGTGGTTGACGACGGACTCGGGCCAGGCGTAACTTACCGATAAGTAAGTTCTTCGAACGGGGAGCACGTTGAGTACACGATGGACCACGTTCACCAGGGCCGGGCTCGAGTTCGATGTCGTCGACTCCGGCCCGATAGACGGCCCGGTAATCGTTGCGCTGCACGGCTTTCCGCAAACCGCGGCCTCGCTGCGAGACCTCACCGGCTTACTCAACGCTCGCGGCTACCGCACCATCGCCCCGAACCAGCGCGGCTACTCACCGCGCGCCCGACCGCCGGGGCGCGGTGCCTACCGCATGTCCGAACTCGTCGACGACGTGGTCGCGTTGATCGAGACCGTAGACCGCGGTCCAGTCCATCTGGTCGGGCACGACTGGGGTGCCGCGGTCGCCTGGTCGTTCGCCGCGACTCGCCCCGAGCTCGTGCGCACGATGGTGGCCGTGTCGGTGCCCCACCCCGCCGCCTTCCTGCGCGCGATGACCAGCAGCGGTCAACTCCTGCGCTCGTACTACATGGGGCTGTTCCAGCTCCCGGCACTTCCCGAGCGCGTGATGCGCACGATGACGACCCAGATGGACAAGTCACTGGCCAAGACAGGTATGAGCGCGAACGCGATCGCCCGCGTGCACACCGAGATCATCGACACGGGAGCCCTGCCCACCGCACTGAACTGGTACCGGGGCATGCCGTTCACCACCCGCGCTGCGGTGTCAGGGCGGATCAGCGTCCCGGTGACGCATGTGTGGAGCACCGGTGACCCGTTCCTGACCCGCCGCGGCGCGGACCTGTCCGGCGAATACGTCGACGGCGACTACCGCCTCGCGGTGCTCGACGGTTCGCACTGGCTCCCCGAGGAATGCCCAGGCGAACTCGCCGCACTGATCATCGACCGCGTCGAGTCGCTGCCGCGCTAACGGGTCAGCCGGGCTGCGACGAGGCCATCGGCCGCAACGCCTCGGGGATCGCCGGGATCAACGGGGCGCACCGCATCGCACGCGCGGCCAACTGCTCGTGAATGCGCCCCCGCACGCCCGCCCATTCCTCGTGCAGGATCGAATAGAACGCGGTGTCGCGCACCTCGCCGTCCAGTCCGCGCGAATGTGCCCGGCGCACACCATCACTCACCGCACCCAACCGCTCGATCGCCGCCCGTGACCGCACGTTGCGGGCATCCGCGCGCAGGCTCACCCGCCGTACACCCCAACTGTCGAACGCGTGGGTCAGCAGCATCAGTTTGGATTCCAGATTGACCTGACCACCCCGCACCGCGGGTGTGAGCCAGGTGTTGCCGATCTCCACGGCGTCGGGGATGGCCCCGCCCGGCAACGCGGTGACCGGCTCGGAGGACAGCGGCCAGGTCAGCGGGCCCTGCCAGTAGTCCAGGCGCGTGAATCGCGTCGCCCCGACCACACAGTTGTCCGAGACGGTGACGATCGCGAAGGCCAGCGCCGTGCCTGCCGCCTGCGCGGCCTGCGCCTGGAAGACATAGGTGTGCGCCTCCTGTTCACCGTGGGGGACCACGGTGAACCCGGCCGGGCCGTGCAGCGCGGTCGCCGCGGTAACCAGACCGGGAACATGGTGGGGTGCAAGGGGTTCCAGCCGTGCGATGCGGCCGTGGAGGATAACGGGTGCGGGCATGGTGACCGGCGTCCTTCGTTGGGGAGGGTCGCCGAAGCACGAGGGCGTGGATCCTTCACGCGACACGTGATTGCGGCGAAGCGACACGAACGATCCAGCAGCATCGAAAAACTAGATGGACAGTAGCGGAGAGTGTGCGGATCGGTGCCTCGGGGCGCACATGTCGCGTCGGGAGTTTCGCGGGCGCGGCGAGTCACGGTGTCGTGTCGAGGACTGTGGGACGTACCAAGTGTGTCGCGGTGTGCGTCAGGGCACGTTTTCGCACTTCAGGGCCGTAACGGTTCGATAAATGACACGCGTGTAGTCATCTTGAGCAAATGTCCAGTTGTGCTGGACTTCTGCCAGTTCCAGTACGTGTTCTTCGCGGCTGTAACGCCCGTTATCATTTCGTGTCGAACTGGTGTTCGTTGTGACCCAGATCACACCACCTTTTGTGGAGCTATCCCAGCTGGCAAGCTCGTAATTGCTGAACGTTAACCGTTTGTGATCATCGGCAAGGTCGACGCGGACCCGCCGTCAGGGACGCCCAGTCCGAGCGTGACGCACCAATCTGCCGTATCGGGACGGCTGTCCGGAAGGGAACTCAGTGCTATGAGCAGCATCTACTTCGAACCGAACAGCAACCTCGCAGTTACCAGCCGCCATCATCGCGTGACCGCCGAGTCGCCGGTCGCCCCGTTGGCAACGCCCGGTTTGATCCTGGGTCTGATCCTGCTCGGCGCGGGCCTGGCCGGCGCGCTGCGCCTGGGCGACTGGGCGGGCAACTACGGCCCCGTGCTGGTCGTGCTGGCCTATGTCCTTTATATGGCGGCGGCTGCGCGCCTGGTGCTGTGGGGTGCGGTGACCGTCTGGTCGCTGCATCGACGTTAGTCCCGCGATCGAAACCGGCAAATCGGACGCTGGGTGGTCACGGTTTGAGGGATGGACGGCGTCGAATAACTACGCGATACTTTTCCTCGGATCGGCAAACGGTCAGCATTGCGGTGATCGGAATTTCCGGCAAGAGCGCGCTGATCGGGCAATGTTTCCCACGCAGGGGGTGGGACAACATTTCCCGATCGCCGCTTGTCCGCGGTTGCTAACGAATTGTTTGCGATTTTCGCGCTATCGCAGGTGTTCCGAGCTCGATTAAGGTGCAGGAATCGTTCGATTCATCCGGCGGAGGTGTGGACATGACCGATTCCCATCGCGGATCCACCGATAAGGAACCAGAGCGGCCCGGAGCCGTCATGAACCCCGCTGTCCCACCGGCGAAAGGTCCGGACGGCAGAGTCATCCCGCCCAGCACCGACAAGCCCGTGCGTGGCGCGGTGGCTAACACGGTCCAGGACGACACCGAGAGCGTGCTGTCGTCCCCGGTGACCGAACCCCCCACCCATGCCCCACCCGACTCGCCTGAACGGGTGGCGATGCGGGCCAGGATCAAGAAGTTCGTCCTCACCGTCGTCATCATCGCCGCGCTGGGCGGTGCGCTGTTCGGTTACGACACCGGCGTGATCTCCGGCGTGCTGGTCTACCTCACGCCCGACTTCGGCCTGAGTCAGACCCAGGTCGGCATCATCACCAGCTCGCTGCTCATCGGTGCCGCGATCGGCTCGGTCACCGGCGGCTGGATGGCCGACCGGTGGGGCAGGCGGATGACGCTGCTGTTCGCCGGTGGCCTGTTCTTCGTCGGCGCGATCGCGCAGGCACTGGCGCCCGATGCCACGGTCATGGTCATCACCCGTCTGTTCCTGGGCGTGGCGGTCGGTACGGCCTCGCTGGTGGTGCCCATGTACGTGTCCGAGATCTCCCCGCCGACCTATCGCGGGCGGCTGGTCTCGATGAACTCGCTGATGATCGCCAGCGGTCAGTTGCTGGCCTACATCGTCAACGCCCTGCTCGCTCCCACCGGGAATTGGCGGCTCATGCTCGCGATGGCGGCCATTCCGGCGGCCGCGCTGGTGATCGGCATGTATTACATGCCCGATTCACCGCGGTGGTATCTGAAACAGGGCCGCGACGCCGACGCGAAAAAGGTGTTGGAACAGTCCTACTATCCGGAGAATGTCGACTCCACCATCGTCGACATCAAAAAGACCGAGGCGGCCGATGAGGCGGTCAAGGACAGTTTGGGCAATCAGCTGCGTAAACCGAAGGTGCGCGCGCTGTTCTACACCGGCGTCGGTTTGGCGATCATCCAGCAATTCGTCGGCGTCAATACCGTCATCTACTACGCACCGTCGACACTGACCAAAGCCGGCATGGGCGACAACGCGGCGGTGACGTCGTCGATCGGTATCGGCATCGGCGCGGTGATCGGCGTGGTCATCAGCATGAGTTTGATCGACAAGGTCGGCAGGCGTCCGCTGATGTTCGTGGGCCTGGCGATCATGGTCGTGGCGCTGGTGGGCATGGGCGTGATCGAGCGGCTGACCCAGAGCACGGCCACCGGTTACGTGCTGTTGGCGTTGATGGTGGTCTATGTCTCCGCGTTCCAGCTCGGTGTGGGTGTGCCGACCTGGTTGCTGCTGGCGGAGATCTTCCCCGCGCCGATCCGCGCGACCGCGATGAGTATCTGCACGTTGATCATCTGGATGGGCAATTTCATTGTCTCCCTGGTGTTCCCGCCGCTGGGCGACCTGTGGGGCGCATCGACGATGTTCTTCATCTTCGCGGTGGTCTCGGCGCTGTCGCTGGTGTTCTGCTACCGACGGGTGCCCGAGACGATGGGCGAGTCGCTGGACGAGATCACCACCAAGGCGGAGAGCTGACCTGCGAAAACGGGTAGACTGACCAGGTGAAGCAACTGTGAAGAACCTGACCGTCGGCGTCGTCGCGACCTCTCGCAAGGAAAACGAACACCGGCTGGCCATCCACCCGGCTCACCTCGACCGCATCGACCCAGAACTGCGCGGTCAGATCTTTCTCGAATACGGCTACGGTGACCGTTTCGGTTACCCCGATGATGCCCTGGCTCCGCTGGTAGCGGGGTTTCGCAAGCGCGAAGAGCTGTTCGCCGAATGCGATGTGCTGCTGCTGGCCAAACCCCTGGCCGACGATCTCGAGCAGATGCGCGAGGGCACCATCGTGTGGGGCTGGCCGCACTGCGTGCAGGACGCGCGCATGACCCAGCTGGCCGTGGATCGCGACCTGACGCTGATCGCGTGGGAAGCGATGAACCACTGGACGAAATCGGGCGCGTTCAACGTCCACGTCTTCCACAAGAACAACGAACTGGCCGGCTACTGCTCGGTCATGCACGCGCTGCAATTGCGCGGTGTCACAGGCGATTACGGCCGACGCATGCGCGCGGCGGTGATCAGTTTCGGCGCCACCGCGCGTGGTGCGGTGCGCGCGCTGTCGGCGCTGGGCATCAGCGATGTGACGGTGTTGACCCAGCGCAGTGTGTCGTCGGTGGCGTCGCCGTTCGCGTCGGTGCGCATGCAGCACTTCAAACGTGACCCGGAGGTGGCAGGCCGCACGCTGGCGCTGAAGGCTCCTGAACCTGGCCCGCTGGCGGAAATGCTGGCCAATTACGACGTGATCGTGAACTGCATGTTCCAAGACACCGAGGATCCGCTGACGTTCGTGACCAACGACGATCTCGAACTGTTCACGCGTGGAACGCTTTTCGTGGATGTTTCGTGCGATGAGGGCATGGGCTTCGAATTCTCGCGGCCCACGTCGTTCGCCGATCCGATGTTCGGTGTCGGCGACGATCTGCACTACTACGGTGTGGACCACAGCCCGTCGTTCCTGTGGGATTCGGCCACGTGGGAGAACTCCGAGGCGCTGCTGGAATACCTGCCCGTGGTGTTGGGCGGACCCGATGCGTGGGACGGCAGCGAAACGATTCGCCGTTCCATCGAGATTCGTGGCGGTCGAGTGCAGAATCCGCGGATCCTGTCGTTCCAGGGTCGCGCGGCGCAGTATCCGTACGCGGTGAACTGACGGTCACACCGCGATCGCCTCGGTAGAATCGCGGCTGCACGCCGACTGATCTGCCGACTCACGGAGGGTAGAAACAGTGAACAGGAAATGCTTGGTCGAAGTTCGGCTCACCGTTCCTGCCTCGATCGAGGACGTGTTCGCTGTGCTGGCCGACGGGTGGTCGTACGCGGGGTGGGTGGTCGGCGCGTCGCATATTCGACGCGTCGACCAGGACTGGCCCGCACTCGGTTCGCGCATCCACCACAGTGTGGGGCCGTGGCCACTGGTCATTTCCGACACCACCGCGGTCCGGGTCGTCGAGCCGCCCTACATCCTGGAACTCGACGCCCGTGCCTGGCCGATCGGCGCGGCGGTGGTCCGGTTGGACCTGCGTGAGGTGGGCCCCGCGACCACCGAGGTCGTGATGGGGGAGCGCGCGACCAGGGGCCCCGGCCGCTTCCTGCCACACGTGCTGCAAACCCTGCTGCTCACGCCCCGCAATCGCGAATCGCTCGATCGCCTGTCCGATATCGCCGTGGGCAAGAGCCGCGCGCGGGGCTGAGTCAGCCAGGTTCGCCGATGATCTCGCCGGGCAGGAACATCGTGCCCAGTTGGGTCGCGATCGCGCTGGTGTGGTCGACCAGGCGTTGCGCGTCCACATCGAGCACGCCGGTGCGCCAGGCCGACAGCAACTCCACGAACCCGCCGATCCCGGCCAGGGTGCTCATGCGCATGGCGGTTTCGTCGACGTCGGGGCGCAGATATGGCCAGGCGAACGCGATGAGCCCGTCGGTGGCGTCGGTGAGCATGGTTTTGCGCCGCTGTTCCAGCACGGCGCTGCCCGCGTGATCGGCGAGCAGAATCCTGGCGCGACCGCGCAGGTCGGTTTGTAGTTCGACCGCGCGTGCGATGGTGGCGCGGGCGATCTCCAGTGGTGGCCGCCCGGTCTGTTCGACGACCACGCCTGCCAGTTCGGCGAACACCTCCACGCACACCTCGTCCCAGACCTGAGCGAGCAGTTCGTCCCGGTCGGCGAAGTGTTCGTAGAAGTACCGGTCGTTGAGCGCGGCCCGCTGACACACCCCGCGCATGGTCACCGCCGCCCAGCCGCTGTCGAGCCAGATTTCCACCGCGGCCTCGACCAGCGCGGTCCGCCGCTGCGCCTTGCGCTGTTCGGCGGTCCGACCGCCCCAGGTCCGTGCCGGTGCGCGCACATCCATGGTTGACAAAGTACACCCGTGCGCGCCTAATTGGTGTCAGGTGCGGCCAGTGGTGGCAGATGCCACCAGTTGTAGTCTCGCCGGGTACTCAGGGGAGTTGCCATGCGATTGTTTCCCTTCGGCGGACACCGCCGGACCACCGCCGCCGATGCCGTGCTGACCGGCGCGGGCAGCGGAAT
Source organism: Nocardia sp. NPDC058640 (assembly GCF_042716995.1). NCBI lineage: Bacteria > Bacillati > Actinomycetota > Actinomycetes > Mycobacteriales > Nocardiaceae > Nocardia > Nocardia sp. NPDC058640. The sequence goes on along the minus strand of NZ_JBHXRG010000027.1, from coordinate 41,039 downwards.
CGGGCGCGCGTTCGCCGTCGAATTGGGTCGCCGGAGCGGGCGGGTGGTGTGCTCGGACATCGACCTCGACCGCGCCGCGGAAACCGTCGAGCTGGTCGAAGCCGCGGGCGGCAAGGCGATCGGCACCGCCTGCGACGTCACCGCCATCGCCGACGTGCAGCAGCTGGCCGCCACCGCGCAGGACTGGTTCGGTGGCGCGCCCACCGTCGTGGTCAACAACGCGGGTATCGGGGCGGGCGGACCGGCGGTCGGCGACTTCGCCTTGGATGACTGGCAACGCACGCTCGGGGTCAACCTCTGGGGCGTGATCCACGGCTGTCACGTCTTCGCGCCGATCCTGCGCGAAGCGGGGCGCGGGTCACTGGTCAACGTCGCCTCGGCCGCGGCGTTCGGCGCGGCACCGCGCATGGCCGCCTACAACGTGAGCAAAGCCGGCGTGCTGGCGCTGTCGGAAACGATGTCGGCCGAGTTGGCGGGCACCGGCGTCGGTGTCACCGTGCTGTGCCCCACGGGCGTGAAAACCAATATCATGCAGGCGGATTCGCCGATGGACGACACCGCCGAACGCCTCGGCGCGCTGCTGTTGCGGTGGACCGGCCGCGCACCATCCGCCATCGCGCGCACCACTCTCGACGCGGTGGATCGCGGGGAACTGTATGTGGTGCCGCAGCTGGAAGCCAAAGTGCTGTGGCAGGCCAAACGCTGGATGCCCGCGACCTACACCCGTTCGGCGGGTCTGCTGGAAAGAGTGGTGCGCTGATGTTCGCCTATTCCGACATGCTCGACACCATTCGCGCCAAGCAATGGGCGCTGGCTGACATCGATTGGGACGCACCGGGTTCGGACACCATCACTGATGAGCAACGCCCGCGGCTTGCCACCTTCATGGCGGACCTGGTGTGGATCGAACACGTGGGCGCGCGCGGTTTCGCGGCCCTGACCAAACAGGCACCACCGGGTCCGCTGCGCGAGATCTACCGGTACTTCCACGCCGAGGAACAAAAGCACGCCAATGCCGAACTCGCCCTGATGCGCCGCTGGGGAATGCTGCCCAACGGTGCTTCTATGCCATTGCCCAACAACAACATTCGCCTGGTCATCAGCTGGTTGGACCGCTACGCCGACCAACTGACCCTGCCAGTGCTCGGCACGGTCATCCCCTCACTGGAAACCGCCCTCGACGGCGCGCTGGTGAAGTTCCTGCTCGACGAGGTCGAGGACCCGGTTTGCCACGAGGTCTTCCGGCACATCAACAACGACGAATCCCGGCACCTGGCAGTCGGTTTCCAGGTGCTCGAGCAACTGGGTGCTGGTCCGCTGCGCCGAATGATCATCGAGACAACAGGTTTCGCGGTGCGGCCGTCGTTTGTGCTCGGTGCGTTGCTGTATGCGCCACTGCTGTCACGGATGTCGACCAATATCATCGCGCTGGGCCTGGACGAACAGAAGCTGTGGCAGGCGGTCCGTCGATTCGAGAACCGGGGACAGCGCAGTCCGGCCATCCGGCGGGTGCCGCTGTATCACGTGGTGAAGATGCACGGAAAGGCCACGATCAACCGCCGTCAGCCGTTCCAGTTGCTGGCCGACGTCTCCAACGCCTGCATCGACCGCTTTCCGATCCGGGTGTTGGGTCGCAGGCCGTCGTGGTCGAACGAACTCACCTACGAACCGGTGGCGAAATGACCGCACCCCGCTTCGCCGAGACCTTCACCGGTGACCATGTCCACTGCCTGGCCTTCTCGCCCCGGCACGAATTCACTGGTCGGCGGGTCGCGATCATCGGCAGTGGGGCGGCGGCGGCCCGCCTGTTGCCCGGCATCGCGGCCGAGGCAGCGCGGGTGACGGTGTTCCAGGCCGATGCGGTGTGGATTCTGCCGCGCGCACCGCTGCCCAGCGTGCCGGTATTGCGCCGCGCACCGCAACGATTGCTGCGACTGATCGCACGCGTCAATCTCCGTGTCCAGGTGCGGGATTCATGGCTTCGCCACCGACTGGCGCCCGACGACACCGCAGGTGTGGCGATCCACAACAGCTACTACCGTGCCCTGCAGAAACCGCACTGCACCCTGGTGACCTGGCCGATCGCCCGCCTCGTACCCCAGGGTGTGCGTACCGTCGACGGCATCGAACACCGAGTGGACATCATCGTCTACGCCGACGACGCGGACCACATCGTCCGCACGCTCGCCCCGCCGGGCCGACTGCACTCGGGCGCGGCACTGCTGAAGGAGATCGCTTGACCCCCAACGAAATCGACCACGAGATCATCATCGTCGGCGCCGGCTTCTCCGGAATCGGCGCGGCGATCGCCCTGCGCAACGCCGGGTTCGACGACTTCCTGATCGTCGACGATGCCGACGGCGTGGGCGGAACCTGGCACTGGAACACCTATCCCGGTGTGGCCGTGGACATTCCGTCGTTCAGCTACCAGTTCTCCTTCGAACAGCGCACCGACTGGTCACGGGTCTACGCGCCCGGCCGTGAACTCAAAGCGTATGCCGAATCCTGCGTCGACAAATACAACCTGCGCCCGCGAATTCGCTTCAGCACCACCGTGATCAGCGCCGACTTCGACGAGCCCGCAGACCGCTGGGTACTGCGCACCGAGGACGGCAGCGACCTGTCCGCCCGCTTCGTGATCAGCGCGACCGGCGTGCTCACCCGCCCCAAACTGCCCGATATCCCCGGCGTCGAAACTTTCGCCGGTGCCACCATGCACACCTCCCGCTGGGATCATCGCCAAGACCTGCGAGGTAAGCGCGTGGCGATCATCGGCACGGGAGCCTCAGCGGTGCAAGTGATTCCGGAGATCGCCGACCAGGTAGAACACCTCACGGTCTTCCAACGCACCCCGATCTGGTGCCTACCCCGCCCCGACGCCCCACTGCCACTGCCCGCGCGCCTGGCTTTGAAGCTCCCCGGCGGACGGACCCTCACGCGCCTCGTGAGCCAAACCTACGTCGAGTTCACCTTCCCGCTCGCCGCCCATTACTACCGCTCTCTGCCCACCGCAGCCATCGGCGAACGCGCGGGCCTGGCGCACCTGCGCCGCCAGGTGAAAGACCCCGCCGTCCGCGCCGCACTGACCCCGAAATACACCCTCGGCTGCAAACGCCCGAGCTTCTCCAACGACTACCTGTCAACCTTCAACCGCGCGAACGTCACCCTGGAAACCGCCCCCATCAGCGAAATCACCCCCACCGGCGTACGCGCCACCACCGACCACCCCGCCGACGTGCTGATCTTCGCCACCGGCTTCAAAGTCATGGAATCAGGCAATATGCCCACCTACGACCTGCACGGCGTCGGCGGCCGCGACCTGGAAACCTGGTGGGACGACAACCGCCTACAAGCCTATGAGGGCGTCAGCGTCCCCGGCTTCCCCAACTTCTTCTCCATCATCGGCCCCTACGGCTACAACGGCGCGTCCTACTTCACCCTCATCGAAAACCAGACCCGCCACATCCTGCGCTGCCTACAGCACGCCCGCACCACCGCCACCCACCGCATCGAGGTCACCGAAGACGCCAACGACCGCTTCTTCCGCGAAATGCTGGCCCGCCGCGACAGCCAGGTCTTCTGGCACGAATCCTGCGCCACCGCCAACAGCTACTACTTCGACAAACACGGCGACGTTCCCCTGCGCCCCACGTCCACCGTCGAAGCGGCTTGGCGCAGTGGGCATTTCCCGCTCAGCGACTACGTCTTCTCGTAGGACGCGGTTCGCCGCTCGGCGCGGTAGGTCAGCGCAGTGACGATGCGCTGCCAGGCCGGGGATGACTCGGCGATCCGCGCCGCGACCAATTTCGTCGACTGGCCGCCGGCTCGTCGGTGTGCGATCTCCCAGGCGTCGAGCTCATCGATGAGCCGGTCCAGGCGCGGATCACGCGGATCCCAGTCCACCGATTCGTCTACCGCGAGGTACAAGCGGGTGGTCTCGGGGTCGTCGAGTTCGGCATTCTTCTCGCGAACCCGCTGTGCCACCGCCGCGGAGTCCAACGCCTGCAACAGAATCCAGGCATCTCGCTCCAGCCGAACCCGCTGTTCACCCACGCCCAGATCGCGCATCCGGTTCAAGATCGCGACCACTTCGGTTGGGACGAAAAGGCTTTCGCCACCGGCCAGTTCGGCGATCCGGTGTCGGTACTGGGTGAGCTGGTCGATCTTGCGCTGCAGTTCGGCATCGATATCGCTGATGGCGGAAGCGAATTCGGTCGGTTGCGCGTGCAACATCACGTCGATCCGCGACAGCGGCACACCGGCGTCGGCCAGGGTCCTGATCCGGATGAGATCCACCGCGGCCTGGGCGGGGTAGCGACGGTAGCCGGAGGCGTCGCGTTCGGGCTCGGGTAGCAGGCCGACCTGGTGGTAGTGGCGCACGGTGCGCACGGTCACGCCGGCTGTCGCCGCGAGTTGGCCGATGGTGAGCACCGCGCCGATTCTAGGCGCGACGAACCTGATCGACGACATCGCCGATCGCCTCCACCACCGCATCGGGACGGTCGAAGCACAGCCGGTGGTGCACGGTGTCGGTGAGCACGCGCTGTTCACCTCGGGACACCCCGGCCACCAGCGCCGCGTCCATTCGCCTTCGGCCATCGTGCATCGCGGTGAGCGCTGCACGCGACCGGCCGGGATCGGCACCCAGCACGCTCAGGGCTATCAGCGCAACATCAGGAACGTCGGCACCACCGCGCAGTTCAGCGGCAAGTTCGGGCAGCCCGTGGCGCTCGGCGAAGCCCGCCCGAATCCATGCGTCACTGGCCTTGGCATCCACCAGCGCCCGCCGCACCTGCTCCGGGTAATCCGCCAACAACAGGGTGCGCATCGCCCGCATATCCGCGCCCAACCGCACGAGCTGTTCCCGATCGGGTTCGGGCTGCGCGGCCGCCCCCAGACTCATCGCCGCGGGCATGTACCGGTCCCAGTCACGATGCAGCCCATCCATCCACACCAACCCCGCGACCTGCTCCGGGTACAGCTGCGCGAACCGATGCGCGTACAGGCAGCCCAGCGAGTGCCCCACGAGAACACAAGGGCCGTCGATGTTTTCGGCCCGCAACAGCGCACGCAGCTCCACCGCGACAGCTTCGCCGGTGCGCGGCAACGCCACCGGATCGCTGTAGCCGGTACCGGCACGGTCATACACCACAGCGGTGGTGAAGTGCGAAACCGCCTGCTGCACAAAGAAATAATCGAGTCCGACCGCACTGGCACCCGGCAGGAATACAACCGCGGGCCCACCGCTGCCCAACCGATGCGCGAAAATCCGGCGGCCATCGATGTCGTGAAACCCGCCGACCGGCGGGGTGATCTGAGTCGAGGAAATGTTGGTGTCCGTCATGCGACAAGCGTGCAACCCTGACGCAGCGTCAAGGTCAACCCGTGGCGGGGCGGGGCAGGTGTCCGTACAGGAATGTGCGCACGCCGGCACTGACCGACTCCTCGAGTTCTGCGTCGCTGTTCCAGTCGGTGGTGATGAGCGCGATGTAGTGCTGGGCGGCAATGGCGGGATCGTCGATGTGGAGCAGGCCGCGGGTTCCGAGGGCGGCGAAGTGCTCGGCGAGGGTGCGGCGAACTCGCCGGGGGCCCGCCTCCTGCCAGGCGTCGACGAGGTCGGCGGGGAAGTCCTCGCCGCCGGCCTGGATTCGGCGCACGACCGCGAAGTGTTCGGCGGTGGCACTATCGGGCTTTCGCCACTGGGTCGCGAGTTCGATCAAGGCCGATTCGAGATTCACCGCCGCGAGATCGCCGGGCAGATTCCGATCGATGATGGCCTCGTGCGCGGCGGCGACCTGCTGCGAACTCTCGGTCAACGCGACGGCGAACAGCTGTTCCTTGTTGGTGAAATGGTTGTAGATGGTGCGGGTCGACACTTCGGCCTCGGTGGCGATCATGTCGATGCTCGCCCCGACGTAGCCCACTCGCCCGAACACCCGGCGTGCGGCCGCGAGGACGTCCGATCGTTTGTCGAGCGTGCCTTTGCGCGGGCGCCCACCCCGTCGGTCCGTGCTGGTCATAGGTCCCTCCTCGTCGAAGTACAACGCACACTTTACAAGGTGCAATGCACGTTGTACTTTACTTCTTGTACCCCTGCTCCCGCCCCTGATGGAGGAACCCATGTTCACCGCCTATGTCGTCGTAGCGGTCCTGCTGTCGTTCGTGTTGGTGTTCTCCGCGTACGCCAAACTCGTCAAGGAGGAGGAGGTCACGTCGACGATGGTCCGTCTGGGCGTGCCGCTGTCCTGGTTCCCGGTCCTGGCCGGGCTGGAGATCGCGGGCGCACTCGGCCTGCTGGCCGGCATCGTCTACCGCCCGCTCGGCATCGCGGCCGGAATCGGTGTGACGCTGTACTTCCTCGGCGCGGTGCTGTCGCATCTGCGCGTCAAAGATGTTGCGGGCAGCCTGGTTCCGGCCGTGCTGACACTGGTCGCGGCGGTGCCGGTGATTCTCGGTGTCGGCACCCTGTGAGCGGGTCCTCAGACCTCCGTGTCGACCTCCACCGCGTCCCAGCCCACGCTGGTCACCGACGGTTCCAGGCTCAACCGGCTCACCGCCGATTCCATCTGCCGGTCATCGCGTTCGTCGCCGATCAACTCCGCCCGGACCTCGACTCGCCCCGGTATCTCGGTGTTCGCGCTCGCGATCGAGGTCAACCGAAAGTCGGTGCGCGTCAACGCTTGCACCAGTAGCGCTCGTACGTGCGCCTCGTTGGCATCGTCGGTGTGGGCGAGGAATACGTAGCGAACGGACTGCTCGGTGCCGGAGACGGGCACCCGATCCACGGCGTGTCCGGCGGCGCGCAAGGCGACGTTGACCAGCACGACGGCCACCGTGCCCGCCGCCGCCACGGAATACATTCCCGCCCCGGCCAGCGCCCCGACCGCCGCCGCGCACCACAGGGTGGCCGCGGTGTTCAACCCACGAACATTGACCCCGTCGCGGATGATCACACCCGCGCCGAGAAAGCCGATACCGGACACGATCTGCGCCGCGACCCGCGTCGGATCAGCGGTGGCGCCTTCGAAACCGTTGGCGGACAACAAAACAAACAGCGCGGCACCCGCGGCAACCAAAGCGTTGGTGCGCAACCCGGCCATCCGAGCCCGATACTGCCGCTCGACCCCGATCAACGCACCGAGCCCGACACCGGCTCCCAGCCGCAACAGAACTTCCCAAAAGGACATGACAACACCTTCGAACGATCGAATGGTGACGGCCCGAGCTGGACCAGGCTAAACGTTCGCCGCCCCGGCTGCGCGCACGAAAACGCGGTCACCGCAGGAAAAATGACAACCCCGGGTGGCCACGCTCACAGCGGCGAGGCAGTGCCGCATTGTGAACAAGCACTCTTGTTTGAAACAAGGAGTCGTGTTGTAATCGGCGTCACCTACTGAAGGAGAAGCCATGCAGCGCAGCACGGCCGCTACCGCCCGCCCGGGCGCCAGATCGCGTTCGGCGAGGAAGGCAATGTCGCGGGCCAGGTGGGCGGCGGTGCCACTGGCCGCGATCTGCCTGGCGGTGTCGGGCACGGGTGGCGCCTCCGGCGACCCGTATCCGAGTTTTCCGCCGGATCAGAACCAGCTCCCGCAACTGCCCACCGAACCCCAGCTCTACGACATGCTGCCGATTCCGGTGCCCGCCGAAGATCCCTGGTACAACGATCCGGCGGATCTGAATTCCTTTGCGCCCGGCCAGATCATCCGCTCCCGCACGGTGCAGACCCGCCTGCTCGGCTTGCCTTTCCCGGTGCACACCGAACAGTTTCTGTACCGCAGCAACGACGTGCACGACAATCCGATCGTGACCGCCACCTCGGTGATCGTCCCCGGCATCCCGTGGTCGGGTAGCCCGCGACCGGTGGTGTCGTTCCAGGAGGCGATCGATTCGACCGACTCCGCGTGCAACCCGTCCTACACGTTGCAGACCGGGACGATGAAAGAGGCTGCGCTGGCGGTCTATTGGCTCGCGCAGGGTTTCGCGATCAACGTGCCCGACTTCGACGGCAAGTTCAACACCTTCAACACCTATGACGAAGGCAAAATGGTGCTGGACAGTCTGCGCGCCATGAAGAACTCGAGTCTGGGCCTGACCGATTCCGGGATCGCGCTGTACGGCTATTCCGGCGGCGGCTCCGGGTCGATCCGCGCGGCCGAACTGCGCGAAACCTATGCCCCCGACATTCGCCTGCTCGGCACCGCGGTCGGTGGTTTTCCCGCCGACCTGCGCACCCAAGCCCGCTACGCGATCGCCCGACAACCTGGCCTGGAAGGCACCAGCAACTTCACCATGTGGCTCGGGTTCGCCGCGTTGTCACGGGAATTCCCCGACCTGTTCGACGCGAAGGAAATGCTGACCCCGGAAGGCCAGGCGCTGGTGGCGGATATGCAAAGCCGCTGCGTGTACACGATCGCCGCCGCGGGCGTGTACCGGCCGATCAGCGAATATTTCCTGCCGGGACGATCCCTGGAAACCGAACCCGGAGTCATGGAACTGCTCGCCGAACAGAGCATCGGACACCATATTCCCGACAGCCCGATCTTCTGGTGGCACGGCATCTGGGACGAACTGATCCCCGCGTCGGCGGTCCTGCCGACCGTGAACGACTACTGGAACCGCGGCGCGGACATGCGTTTCTACACGATGCCGCTGCCCGAACACCTCGTCAACGCCGTCGCGGGCTGGCCGCCCGCGGTGGCATGGACCAGCGCCGTGCTGCGCGGCCTGTCGCCGGGTCCGCGATTCAAGGCAGATATCCCACTGCCGAACTAGCGCGAAAACCAGCATGGCCCGCAATCGGATTGCGGGCCATGCTGTTTCAGTGCGAACTGGTCAGCCTTACGCCGACGCCTGCTCGTAGGCCGAGATGACCTCCGCGGAGATGCGGCCGCGGCTGGACACGGTGTGCCCGTTCTGCGAGGCCCATGCCCGGATCTCGGTCAGGTCGTTGCGACGGGTGGACTCGGCGGCCGGTGCGGTGCCTGCGCGACGTGCCACGCCTGCCTTCGCCCGACCGGTGCGGCGTGCGAACGGAACCCACTGCTCGAAAACCTCACGCAGCTGCGCCGCATTGGCATCGGACAGGTCGATTTCGTAGGCAGCGCCGTCGATTCCGAATGTGACAGTCGCGTCGGCAGCAGAGGTGCCATCGAAATCATCGACAAGTGTGACAACGACTTTGCGCGCCATGGGGGTCCTATTCGTTCGGGTGCCGTGAATTACCGTCGCCGAGCCTAGTAGATGGTGGCGCGGGTAATTCGTTCGGGACCGGTGCGGTTCAGCTCGCGCGGCGTTGTGGCTCACCGCGGTAGCGCGTGTAGCCGCCGTCGACTTTCAGCGCTTTCCACAGTTGCCGGGTCACCGGGTTCATCATGCCCAGTTCGTCGACCAGGGTGCGGATGTCGCCGAAGAACCCGCTCAGCAGCTTGCGGGAGGTGGGGCTGCGCCAGAACGCGTCGCGGAACACCTCGTCGGGAATGTCGAACTTGGTGGCGAAGGATTTCGGCGGTTTGACCAGCTCATCGGCCAGCCAGCGCATCGCGATCGGGAACGCCACCGCGCACACCGTGGTGCGCACCGGTCCCATCCGGGCGATGTGGGTGCGCAGGAACTCGTTGGCGAACGAGATGTGGCGCGCCTCTTCGGCGATGTGGATCTGCATGATCCGCAGCAACGTGGGCTGGGTGTCGTTGTCGGAGCGGATCAGCGCCTTTTGATAGTGGTCGATCGGTTCTTCGCCGCCGAGAATGCCGATGAACAGAATCGCCCAGAAATAGCCGCCCGCGACGCCGATGAACGGTGACATCACCCGGAACATCGGCCGCATCCCCGGCACGTCGTCGCCGATCCGGTTCACCAGTTCCTGGAACATCTGGATGTGGTTGCACTCCTCGGTCATCTCGTGGAGGCAGTACCGGAATTCGGGCGAACCGTTGGGCAGGGTCATCGCGTATTGCATCATCCCGCGGATCAGGATGGATTCGAACGCCAGACCGACCTTGGCCGCGTTGGCCTGCCGCCACCGCCCGATCTCGATGCGACGTTCCAGCGGCAGGTTCTGATACCAGCTCGTGGCGCCCAGCGGGTCGAGCACGGGGGACAGGACCCAGCGGGGGTCGTCGCGGTCGATCGCGAGTTCTGGTGCGTCCCAGTCGATGTCGAGGAAGGGGTCGAACCGTCGGTGGACCGAACCCTCCGACAGGGTGCGCAGGGTCTCGGCGTATTCGGCAGCCGCGGTTTTCGAGTACGTCATTGTGCTCTCCGTCGTCACCTGGATCGCCATCGAGCGGGCGAATCCTCAATGTAAATGTAACGCACTGTTCCAGGTATTTCTAGGGTGAATGTCAATCGGCGCGTGGGATGCGGCCGTCGATGTCGGTGAAGCCGTAGTCGTGCGCGAGATCGGCGACCTTCCAGGCTTTGCCTGCCCGCGTGGATCTGTCGGGGGCGGTGGTCAGTGCCACCACCGCACGTCCGGCGAAGCGCGGGGTTTCGGCGGTGTCGAGGTCGTAGGTACCCTCGCCGGGCAGGGTGACCTGGCGTCGGCCGTGCTCGTCGGCCGGAACTATCTGCAGCAGTTCGGTATTCACGATGCCGGGCCAGATCGACACCGCGGTCGCGTCGGTGCCGTCCAGGTCGTGGGCGAGGTCGGCGGTGAGGCGGTCCAGCGCAGTTTTGCCCACGCCGTAGACGGCGTTGTGCATGTACCGGTGCGCGCCCGGTGACGACACATTCGCGATGAGTCCCGCGGATTCGATCAGCAGAGGTGCGGCGAAAACGCTTGCCACGTAATGGGATCGAACGCCGATGTCGAAGGTCTCGTCCCAGGCTTTCGCGGGGACATCCCAGAACTTGCGACCGAGCCAGCGGGCGGCGGCGGGGGAGTTGTAGACGTTGTTGACCAGCACGTCGAGGCGGCCCTGCTCGTCGCGGATGCGGGCGAACAGCTTCTCGACCGTGTCGTCGTCTCGATGGTCGCAGACCGCCGCGATGCCGTGTCCGCCGAGTTCGGTGACCGAATCGGCGGTTTCCTGCACGGTGCCGGGCAGCCGTCCGGGCTCGGTGGTGCGCCCGGTGACGTACACGGTCGCCCCGGCCGCGCCCAGTTCCAGGGCGATTCCCTTGCCGATGCCGCGACTGGCGCCGGTCACGACCGCGACGTGTCCCGCGAGAATTTTGGCTGTTCCGCTCATGACCTCCGGACACTACCGTCAAATAGGAACACGTTCTAGAAATTGGAGGCGGTAGTGGAGAGTGGATTCCTCGACACGGGCGACGTCAGGATGCACGTCACCGGGCAGGGGCAGGGGTACCCCGTGGTGTTCTGCCACGGCTTCCCGCACACGGGGCATATCTGGCACCGGCAGCTGAAAGCGTTGTCCGAGGCGGGATTTCGGGCCCTCGCGCCTGACCTGCGCGGGTACGGTCGAACCGAGGCTCCCGCGGATGTGGCCGCACCAAAGCCGCCCAGCGCCACTTCCTGCACCTGTCCTACTTTCAGGAACCCGGTGTCGCCGATGCCGAATTGGCCGCGTGCCCAAGGGAATTCCTGGCCCGCGTGTTCTACTCCGTGTCCGGCGACTACCACTACCTCGACACCTGGAAGAACCCACCCGGCCTCGGCTATCTGGACGTGCTGCCCCAAGCGCCGCCTCTGCCATGGCCATGGCTTTCTGAATCCGAATTCGACACCCTGGCAGCAGAATTCGAACGAACCGGCTTCACCGGCGGCCTGAACTGGTACCGCAACCTCGACCGCAACTGGGAACTCACCGAGCCCTTCGCCGACGCCACCATCCAGGTCCCGACCTACTTCCTCTACGGCGAGAACGACCCCGACATGGAAGGCTTCAGCGGCCGCGACCCACTGGCCACGCTGCGGGCGAACGTCACCGACCTGCGCGCGGTCGTCGAGCTGCCCGGCGCGGGCCATCTCGTGCACCTCGAACGCACCGACGAGGTCAACGCCTTCCTGCTCGCGGCGCTGCGAGAAGTCGTCGCCGACCACGCGGAAATCAACTGATCGGCTGGTCCAGGGCTGATCCGCGCAAAGATGTCAGAGGCTTGGCCTACGGTGGGGACAAAGCCCGCCACGAACGGAGTGATGATGAGCCGCCACATTCAGATCACCTTCGACGCGCACGACCCGGCCGCACTGTCGACCTTCTGGCGCGATGCGCTCGGCTATGTACATCCAGGCCCGCCCGGAGTCGAGGTGCCCCCTGGCGTCGACCCGCTGGTCGTGTGGGACCAGTTTCTTGCGCGCATCGGCGTACCTGCCGAGCAACGGAACTCGAAGTCGGCCATCGAAGACCCGGAAGGTCGCGGGCCGCGAGTGTTCTTTCAACAGGTACCCGAGGGCAAGGTCGCGAAGAATCGGGTGCACCTCGACGTCCGCGCGGCACCGGATTTACAGGGCGACGAGCGGATGGCGGCACTGGAGGCCGAATGTGACCGGCTGGTCGCCCTCGGAGCCACCCGGGTCGAACGCTTCGAGCCCGCCCCGCCGATGAGCGCCGGGTGGATCGTGATGACCGACCCCGAGGGCAACGAGTTCTGCCTGGACTGACGTCACCGCGCGCCTGTGGGCGAACCGGGAATTTCGCCGCCGGGGCGTGGACCTCGGGTTACCGTGGGAGAACCACAATGAGGTGGTCGCCAGTGGAAGGAACCCGGGCGATGCGGCATTTCGACTTTCGCGGAACCTTGATCACCTACGACGAGGCGGGCGTGGGGCCGCCGATTGTCTTCCTGCACAACCTCGGTGGGGATCGGCATATCTGGCGGGCGCAGTTCGACGCGTTGAAGACCTCGCATCGGGTGTTCGCGATCGACCTCATCGGGTATGGCGATTCCGATGCTCCCGATGAGGGATACACCGTCGAGAACTACCTCGCGATGGTTACCGCCTTCGTCGAAGAGCATGAACTGTGGGATGTGACGCTGGTCGGGCATTGTTTCGGGAGTGCGTTGGCGTTGCTGTACGCCCAGCGACATCCTGAGCGGGTGCGATCGCTGGTGCTGAGCAGTCCGCTCACCGCGGCGACCCTGCGACCGACTCGAACGGCGTGGGCGGCGCAGCTGGGGCGGCGAGTGAACTTCGATTCGCTGCTCGCAAGGATCCGCGTTCCCGGGCCGCTCGCGGAGCTGATCGTGGCGGAACAGCTCGGATCACAGCAGCCCGGTCCGCACGCCGACGAGATAGTCGCACACCTGCGTAAAAGCTGGACCGAACCTCGTCGACTGATGGTGACCGCCGCGATCTCGCGCGATATTCCGCTGCTGGGCGAACTCGATAACTTCGTGCCGTCCAACAACTTTCCGCCCATCACCACCATCTGGGGCAGTCGCAATCGCGTGCTGTCGCCCCAGGCCGGCGGCACTTTGAACCGGACATTGAAACCATCGCGCGCGATCGTCGTCGACGGTGCGGGTCACCTGGTGATGATCGAGGCGCCCGAACAGGTCACCGCCGCGGTGCTCGCCGCGACGACCGCCACCCGCGCGATGGATTCCTAGCGCGCGGCAACCCCTCATCGCGACATGCGGGCAGAGCGGCGGCTGCCCGCTGGTGCGCCGAACTTGTCGGTGGGCACCTCTAGTCTGCAGTAATGGACGGACCGGACTCTGCGCTACGCCGCCTGACCCGCGAGGCGGGAAAGTTACTGCGGCCCTACGGCTTCGACGGAAAAGACGCCGCCTGGACCCAGGTCACGCCCGGCGGTGTCGCGTCGATCCGCCGGTCCCGCACCCAGCGAACCTGGACCGACGGTCAACAGGTCCTGCGCTTCGGCCTCGAACTCACCGCGACCCCGACGGCGTGGTGGCAATTCTGCAACTGGCGCAACGCACAGCGAGACCTCCCGCTCACCGAACTCGAACAAGCAACCGGCCCCGGCCTGATCGACGAACACGGCATCCTCGCGGACCTGACCCAATGGTGGTCGCTGCGAGTGGACCCCGATCACCACTCCCGCCCGGCCCTGCAGTCCGATGTCGACACCGTCCGCACCGAACTGCCTGCCCGCATCCACGCCTACGCCCGCCGAGCCCTGCGCCTGCTCGAACCGAACGTCTACCTCGACGAACTCCTCGCCGCCCCGAACCCCAATGCTGCCACCTGGGAAGCGATCGTGGTCCTGCTCGCCGACCGAGGCCCCGGCCCGCAACTCGACGACGCCCTGACCCAGTTCCGATTATCGGCCCCGGACCCCGACGTCATGACCTACCTTCGCGGCCGAGCCGTCCCGGTCTGATTCGCCGGTGCGACAACACCTATCGCGTTGTGGATATCTCCGACAATGACGCGGACGGTGAATAGGAAGGTCAAAATCTGCGCGCGATGATGGAAATCGGTGCGGTGACCGTGATCTGATCGAGATATCCCGAAACTGGGATGCTCCACAGACTGAAATCGAGGATCACCGTGATGAATTCCAGAATTTCCCGCCCGCTCACCATCGCCGCTATCGCGCTGTCGGTGGGTGCGCTGAGCGCCGGAACTGCCACCGCCGGGTCCCCAATCTCGGGTTCGAGCACCGGTTCGGTGGAAGTGTGCCTCCCGCTTCCCCTTCCGGTGCTCGAGGTCAGCTTGTGTGTGTAACCTGCTGACACAGGTTTACCGCGGCAGTGGCGATGTTTCCTCGCCACTGCCGCGCGGTGGGGTCCAGCAGCGGGATCGAGGGCGCGGTTGTCGCGACGCATCAACGATTCCGAATTCCCTTGCCATTTGTCACAATCGAAGCCCGGACGGCAGATTCACGACCACGGTAGTTTGGGGGCTTGCCCAGTGTGCTGGGTGGGAAGGATTCATCATGGCAGGCGTAACTTCCATCGAACCGTTCTTGACCGTCACCGGTCGACCGGTATCGACCCCGTTGAAGGATGTGCGGACGATCTCCCGCCAGATGGTGCTGCATTTCATCGAGAACGTCGTCCCGTGCGGCACGCTGCCCGGCGAAGCGCTCGACGGCGATGTCACCACGGTCACGCGGGTGTGTCTGGAACTGACCAGGAGCATGCTCGACGGCCGCGACATTCCGGGACGGATGGAGCGCGTGCAGGCCGCCGCCGCCGACTGGGCGCGGGAGGGAATCCCGATCGGCACCATTCACGACGCGGTACACGAAGGCTTCAAACTCGGCTTCGATCTCATCATCACCAATGTCACCAACCACGACTACGACACCGTCGTCGGAGTGACGCGGCGCCTGATGGACGCCCAGAACATGATCACCTCGGCCGTGTCGGTGGCCTACCTGCGGGAACTGCGCTCGGTGAACAGCGAGCACCACACCGCCGTGCACACTTTGACCTCGGCGCTGCTGGGTGGGCAGAGCACCTCGACGATGGCCCGCGAGTGCGGGATCGAAGTCGCCGACCGCTATCACGTGATGGCACTGGAACTGCCCCCGCACGCCGAGGAATTCGACCCCACCGTCGACGCGACAGTGGTGGCCAGACGCAAACTCCGCCGGGTGCAGGCCGAACTGGCCGACCGGTGCGCGGGCAAGGTGCTGTCGCTGCTGAGCGTGGACGGCGGCACGCTGCTGTTGCCGACACACGAGTTCTCCGAAGCGGAGCTGGACGAGTTGATCGTGCGGCTGTCCGCGGCGGCGCAGGTGCCGGTGCGGGCGGTGGCGATGTCGGCGGCACCGGCCGAGATCCCGCGCGCGGCAGAGGAGGTCCACGAGTTGGTCGATATCGTGCACCGGTTGGGCGGTCCGAGCAAGGTGTATCGGCCGCACGAATTGGCCTTCGAATATCAGCTGACCCGCCCCGGCCCCGCGCGTGATTACTTGAGTTCGGTGGTGGATTCGCTGGAAGACCATCCCGAGCTATTACGCACTCTCGAGGTGTACATGTCCACGAATATGCAGCGTTCCAGAACCGCGCGCACCATGTTCATCCACACCAATACCGTCGATTATCGATTGAAGAGAATCGGCCAGTTGACCGGGTTCGACCTCAATGATGTGTCCGGGCTGTGCCATCTGCGTGCGGCGCTATTGATCCGGACCCATCGTGGGTCCGGATCAACGCCGATCTATCCGCGCGAAACCAGTCCGCGCGCCGGCTGATTCACATCGGATACAGCGAGTGCTTGCGCGGGTTGAACTCCGGTGTGACCGGCGGCTTGTCGCGCAGCAGACGCAGGGCGTGCCGGATCTCGAGGCGGGTGCGCGAGGGCTCGATCACCGCGTCGATGTACCCGCGTTCGGCGGCGATCCACGGGGTGGCGATCGTCTCGTTGTACTGGTTGATCATGAATTCCCGTGCGGCAGCGCGGTGTTCGACAGGGACCGCGGCCAATTGGCGTTTGGCGACCAGGTCGACCGCGCTCTCGGCGCCGATCACCGCGATCCGGGCGGTGGGCCAGGCGAAGCTGACGTCGGCACCGACCTGACGGCACCCCATCATCCCGTAGGCGCCGCCGTAGGACTTGCGCACCACCAGGTTGATGATCGGCACGGTGGACTCGATGATCGCGCGCGGCACCCGGCCCCCGCGGATGATCACGCCCGCTTCCTCCTGGTCCAGACCCGGCAGTACGCCGGGGGTGTCGACGACGAAGATCAGCGGGATGTTGAAGGCGTCGCACAGGCGGATGAAATAGGTCGACTTGTCCGAGCAGGCCGCGTCGACCGAACCGCCCAGCACCAGTGGCTGATTGGCGATCACACCAACCGGGTAGCCGTCGACCCGGGCGAACCCGGTGATCAGGTTCGGTGCGAAAGCTGCTCGTATCTCATGGAATTCGCCGTCGTCGAACAGGCGCAGCAACACGTCGTGCATGTCGTAGCCCGCGCGATCGGAATCCGGGATGATCGTCTCGAGTTCCAGGTCGTAGGCGGTGATGTCGGGTTCCAGGCCGGGATTCACGATCGGCGGCTGTTCCAAGCAGCTCGACGGCATGTAGCTGAGGTAGTTGCGGGCCCAGTCGAACGCCTCCTGTTCGGTGTCGGCCACGTGGTGCAGGGTGCCGCGTTTGGCCTGGACCTCCGCACCACCCAGCGCCTCGGCGCTGACATCCTCACCGTTGACGGCCTTGATCACGTCGGGTCCGGTGACGAACATGTACGAATCCTTGGTGCCGATCAGCACGTCGGTATTGATCGGCCCGTACACCGAACCCGCGGCGCACTTGCCGAGAATGATCGACACCTGCGGCACATACCCCGACAGCTTCTCCAGCACCCGGGTCATATCGCCGAACGAGGCGATCGAACCCACGGCATCCTGCACGCGCGCGCCGCCGGAGTCGTTGATCGTCACCACCGGGCACGCGTTCTCGAACGCAAGTCGCAACGCGCGCATGAACTTTCGGGCCGAGGTGACCCCGACCGATCCGCCGTACACGGTCTGATCGTGCGCGATCACCACCACCGGGCGGCCCCCGATCGCCCCGCGACCGGTGACCAGACCGTCGCCGTAGAGGGCGTCGGGCTGATCGGGTTGCCGCGCCAACGCGCCGATCTCGATGAACGTGCCGGGATCCAGCAGCATGTTCAGCCGCTCGCGGACGCTGGGAACGCCCTTCTTCGCCCGCTTGGCCACGGCGGACTCACCGGCGGGTTCCGCGGCGATCGCCAGAATTTCGGCTAGTTCATCGAGCTTCGCCTTGGTTGTTACCACGCTTGTTGCCACCTTCCGACCAACTCTTGTGCTCTGGCGACCGTAGGCGGTCTCGGCGCCGGGCGCCGCGGTTAGCCGATGACACGGGAAAGATCACAGTCTCGACCAGCTATCTCATCGCACTCCCTACAAAGCGCTCACTGGTCGTTGTGTGCTTGCGAGGTCACCGGCCAGATCGGCAGGCGCAGCGCGGCTGTGGCGGTGGCGGGCACGACGGGCGAGGTCGGGGCCACGACGGGGATCCGGCGATACGGCTCGCCCATGGTCGGGCGGGGGTCCGGGTCGCCGTTGTTGGGCCACAGTGCCGCGGCGCGTTCGGCTTGGGCCGCGATCGTCAGTGACGGATTCACGCCCAGGTTGGCCGAGATCGCCGAACCGTCAACGACGCTCAGGCTCGGGTACCCGTGGACGCGGTGGTACGGGTCGATCACGCCGGTGCTCGCGTCGGTGCCGATCACGCAGCCGCCGATGAAATGCGCGGTCATGGGCACATTGAACACGTCGGGCCACGTACTGCCCGGTGTCGCACCGAGTTTCGCGGCCACGTGCCGGGTCGCCTCGTGACCCGGCGGGATCCAGGACGGGTTGGGTTCGCCGAAACCCTGCTTGCTGGTGAATCGGCGACCGAACAGGCCGCGTCGGGTGTAGGTGGTGATCGAATTGTCCAGGCTCTGCATCACCAGCAGCACCAGCGTGCGCTCGCTCCACCGGTTGGTGCGCAGCAACCGCACGGTTTGCACGGGGTGACGGCCGGCGATCAGCAGCACCTGCGACCAGCGCGGCAGGCGTTTGTCGCCGTCGACGAGGTAGGTGTTGAGCAACCCCATGGCGTTGGAGCCCTTGCCGTAGCGCACGGGCTCGACGTGGGTGTTCGGGGTGGGGTGGAACGAGGACGTGATGGCCACGCCCTGGGTGATGTCGACCGCCGGGTCGACCTCGGTGCGGCCCGCGCCGAGGATGGCTTCGGAGTTGGTGCGGGTCAGCACGCCCAGGTGTGGGGAGATCGCGGGAAGTGTTGCGGTGTCGCGCATTCGGAACAGCAGGTGCTGGGTTCCCCAGGTGCCCGCGGCCAGCACGACCTGGCGTGCGGACACGGTGGCGCGGTGTTTGCGGACCCAGCTGCCGGTGCGTTCGGTGTCGACCAGCCAGCTGCCGTCGGATTGCGGGCGGATCGCGGTCACCGTCGTCATCGGCGAAACCTGGGCACCGGCCTTTTCCGCCAGCCCGAGATAGTTCTTGACCAGGGTGTTCTTCGCGCCGTGACGGCAACCGGTCATGCATTCACCGCACTCGATGCACCCCGTGCGCTCGGGTCCGACACCACCGAAATAGGGGTCGGCCGCCTTCTTGCCCGGCTCACCGAAGTACACACCGACCGGGGTGGGAACGAACGTCTCCCCGACGCCCATCTCCTTGGCGACCGCCTCGATGATGATGTCGGCCGGTGTCATGCGCGGGTTGCGCACCACGCCCAGCATCCGCCGCGCCTGGTCGTAATGCGGGCTGAGCTCGGCATCCCAATCGGTGATGTCGGCCCACTGCTTGTCGCCGAAGAACGCCGCACCCGGCTTGTAGAGCGTGTTGGCGTAATTCAGCGACCCGCCACCGACCCCCGCCCCGGCCAGAATGAAACAGTCACGCAACCGATGAATCCGCTGAATCCCATAACACCCCAACCGCGGCGCCCACAGATACCGCCGCATATCCCAGTTGGTAGTCGCGAAATCCGCATCCTCGAACCGCCGACCAGCCTCCAGGACACCGACCCGGTACCCCTTCTCCACCAGCCGCAACGCCGTAACACTGCCACCGAAACCGGACCCGACGATCAACACGTCGTAGTCGTAGGAAGGGGTGGCGTCTGCGCGGGAATCATCTAACACGGACCGACGGTAGAACCTCCCACCGCGATCCGACCAATTCGCCGCGCCCACTGGACTTACTCACGACTGCGAGTGTGGAACTTTGGCATGGATGACAGCGCAGGCCCGCGACCCGCCGCGGACCCCGCATCCCGGTGGTGTTGACTCCTGAGTCCGCAGTGGCCAGGATTGTGGCGGCGCGCGCACAGTGGCGAGCGGGTACGGCGGGGGCCTGGATGCTGGTGATAGCGGTGAGACCGACGTTCGGATCCAGTCGGCGCTTCGAGGTGCGGTGATGGCAACCGGCGGACACCTCGACCGCGACGCATCGCTTCGGCATCGCCAGAGCGACATGAATGTCAACCGGCGAATTGTGCGGATCAGAACGGTCGTCGTGGTCGCGATTGTGCTGTCGTCCTTCGCCGCCTCGGCGGCCCTTCTCTTCGCCATGCGATATCCGGAGATGCGCGACGGAAATTTCTCGGCCTCGGAGAGAACCTTCTTGTCGGTTTCCGCGGCCGCGTCGATGGTATTCGTTCTCGTCGGCGTAGTGGTCTATCGCGATCGAGCCGGTGCGGCCGTCATTCTCGGCGCGCAGGTCGTCTTGTGGATCACCCTGGTCGCCGTTCTTGCCTCGGGCATCGGATTGATGGCTTTCGGGTCCATCCCCGCGATCGGGTGGTTGATGGCGGTCGGCGTCGGATTCGAGTTCACGAGGACGCTGACAGATCCACCCCGGCTCGATCAATTCCGGCGACCGGGCAACCCGATCCACTGACCAGCCCGGATTTGGCTATCACCCGAGCGGATGAACCTCGGTCGGCACGCTGGTGGCGGCCGCCCAGTGCATCAGGCAGTCGCGGGTGTCGAAGTGTCGTACGTCCCCGGCGCCGAGGTCGACAGTGATCCAGCGATTGTTGACGTCGTGGTCGATCCGCTGCCAGCTATCGCAACCATCCCGGTCACAGTGTCGTGCCAAGGCCATCTCAATGCTCCTACTTCGATCTGAAGCAGTCATGGTATATCGGGCCCCGATGTGGTCGGGACCACTGTCGTGAACTGGGCCGACGAAAGCACAACGGCCGGGCTCGGAAGTGAACTCCGAGCCCGGCCGTTGTGGGTCTGTTACGCGGGCAGGCGGGCCTCGATTGCGGCGATGATGCGGGGGCGCAGGTCGGCGACGCTGACGATGGCGTCTACCGAGCCGACCTCGACCGCGCGCTGGATGTTGTGGACGCGGTCGAATTCCGCGGCTACGTCGCCCAGTTTCTCGGCGCGGACCGAGGAGCGGGTTTCGTCGAGTTCGGCGGCCAGGGTGGCGCGGTCGGTGCCCACGGCGTTGGCGGCCTGGGTTTCCAGGTCACGCACGCGGGGGTCGGCGGCGGTTCTGGCGTTGACCTCGCCGGCGAAGACCACTGCGGCGGCGGGGGCGCCGCCCAGGACCGAGGCGAACGAACCTTCCAGGGCCAGCACCGTCATGTTCGGGTTCAGGGCCTTCGAGAAGACCACGAACGCGCCGCCGTGGTAGCGCGAGATCACGCAGAACACGATGGGGCCGTCGAAATTGACGATGGCGCGGCCGATTTCGGCGCCGTACTCGAGTTGCAGTTTGCGCATCGATTCGGGGGAGCCGTCGAAACCGGACAGGTTGGCCAGCACCACCAGCGGACGGTTGCCGCTGGCGGCATTGATGGCCCTGGCGGCCTTCTTCGACGAGCGCGGGAACAGGGTGCCCGCGGTGTAGGTGTCGGGGCCGTCGGTGGACGGGAAGCCGCGTCGGGCCACATTGCGTGACTCGATGCCCAACAGGCACACCGGGATTCCGCCCAGGTGCGCATCGTGCACGACCGCGGTTTCGGCGTCGGCCATGCCTGCCCAGCGTTCCAGGACGGGATGGTCCTGGTCGGCCAGTGCCTTCATGACGGTGCGAATGTCGAAGGGCTTCTTGCGATCCGGGTTGGCCGCGGCGGAGAAGATCTCGCCGACCGTGGCAAACGTGCTGTCGGCCAACACATGCGGGAAGTCCGAGATATCGCGGTCCATCGGGTCGCTGGTCTCCGCGCGACGCGGTGCCTGCTCGCCGGGGGCCACGTACGTGTGGTCGTAGTGCGCCATGAGCACGTCGCGCGCGGCGGACAGGTTCGGTGCCCAGTACTGCGCCTGGCCGTTGGGGCCCATCACGCGGTCGTAGCCGCCGATGCCGAAGTTGTCCTCCGCGGACACACCACCGGAGAAGTCCAGTGACTGCTTGCCGGTGAGCACCATGGCCGAATCCGGGGTCATGATCAGCACGCCCTTGGTGTGCATGAGCATGGTGGCCTCGGCGTTCCAGTACGGCTGCGCGCCGACGTTGATGCCCGCGACCACGATGTTGATCTCGCCGCCGCCCTGGGTGAATTCGACGATGCGCTTGAGCGCGGCCGCCACCCAGTCCATGTTCTCGGTGCCCGACGCCATCGAGATGCGCGCACCCGAGGACAGCGCGTACCACTCGAGCGGCACCTGCAGTTTCTCGGCGAGATCCAGTGCCGCGATCACCCGACGGCATTCCGGTTCCGACAGTGCGCCAAGGGATTTGGTGGGATCGCCCAGCAGCAGCACGCGGGTCACGCCCTGCGGATGCTGGATGGTCGGTGTGGTCACCACACCGGCGACGATCGCGGCCTTGTTGTTCCCCTTGGGCCGCTGCACCGGCACCAGTGCGTGCTCGGCGTCGAGGTCGTATTCGGCGAATTCGCCCAGCAGCGAAGTCAATTCGTACGGGTACACCGTGTTGCGGGCCGCGGCGCGCAGCACCTTCTGACGGTATTCGTCGAGCGGCTCGACCGGCTCGTCGGTGCGTTCGCCCACGGTCACGTCGGTGCCGCCGTCGGGACGCAACGTGATCCGCACGCCGATCTTGGTCAGTTCGCCGGTGTCGGTGTCGCGCTGACGGGCGATGAGCAGGATCTCCTCGAGCCCCGCGCCCGCGGCGGCGGGCAGCACGTGCCCACCGATGGTCTCGAGCTCCGCGCGGGTGACATCCATCGGCGGCCAGATGTACATCACGATGCGGTTGGTGTTCAGCCGCTTGGCATTGGGCATCCGCGACTGGGCCCGACGGATCGAGTCCACGCAGGTGGCGATGGCGGCCTCGGCGGTGGGCAGGGCCACCAGGCGGCCGTCGTGGTCGCGCAGGGCCGCCAGGTCACGGACCTGGGCGAAGGCGATGAAGCGGTCGTCGGACGGGTTGTCCTTGGCCACACCGCGGAACAGGTAGACCTCTTCGTCCGAGGACGGCAGGCGGGTGAGGTCGAACTTGCGCAACCGCTCTAGCTGCATCCGCTGCGCGATGTAGGGGTGCAGACCGCGGATCAGTCGTTCCTCGACCATGCCGGTCACCGAGGGCCGGAAAGTGAAGTGGTGGTGCATGATCGAGCCGCCGCTGCCCGCGACGGTGGCGGTGATCCGGTGCACCTGATTCGGTACCGGGTGCGCGCCGAGCACGGCTTCCAGTGCCGCGGCCATCGCGTCGAAGTCCTCGGGCTGGGCTTCCCAGCTGAGGTAGATGTCGGCGTCGATAGACGAAGCGCCAGTGGCCAATTCGGCCAGCCCGTCCAGCGCGGTGCCGAGCTTGTCGAAACTCACCGCGGTGGACACCAGCAGCGAACCGTAGCGTTGCGCGACCACGAAGGTGGTGTCACCGACCTGGTCGGTGCGCACGTCGGCCAGGCCCTTGTTGCCGTAGTAGCGGCGGGTCAGCACCTCGAGCATCGGGGTGTGATCGGGCTTGTTCCGCTCGAGCCGCTGACCCAGCAAACGCACCAAAGGTTCTGTGCTGCGTACCATTTCGGCGATGCGGGCGGTGCGATCGTCGGCGGTGGGGTTGGCGTCGAGGTAGCTGAGGTGCTTGCGCACGTTGGTGTAGACGCGGGCGCGGTTGCGACGCAGCAGCGGCTGGCCGTACCAGCCGTAGACCAGGCCGCGAGCCAGGTCGGCGATCACCGGGAAACGCACCTGCGTGGCGGCGACCAGGCGTTCGAGCGCCAGGCCGACGGGCTCGCGCAGCACCTGGTCGGGCATCGGCTCGGTCAGCCATTCGCGCAGCAGCGCGGTGACCACGGTGACGGTGTCGGTGGGGCGCTGCTGGGCCAGGAAGATCCGGAAGACCGCCGCTTCCAGGTCGGGCGAACGGTCCAGCTCGGTGATGCCGTAATGCCGCAGTGCCGCACCGAGTTTGGCCTGGTAGGCCTGCGGCAGTCCGGCCCGTTCGACGTCGAGGCTCTGCAGGTAGGTGTGGAAGTGTTCGCGAGCGCTGTGGACGTGACCCTGGCCGTGATCGTCGTCGGCGGCCCGGTTGTGGCTCAGTTCGGCCAGGTCGGCGAACATCTGCACCAGTTCGAGCTCTTCGGCCAGCGGTCGCAGGTTGTCGGCGACGGCTTCGCGGCGGGCGGTGAGGTAGTCGTCGAGCACGCGGTGGTCGTCGTGCGGGTCCACGTCGAAGCCCAGCAGCAGACTGCTCAGGTCCTGTAGCCCGCGGGCCACGCGTTCGTGCGCGCGCAACGGCGATGTCTGACTGGGCAAGTCGAGTTCGACGGTGCCGGTGGCCACGGTCTCGACGGCTTCGTCACCGTCCTCGGCCAGGGGTTCCAGGCGCATCAGCGGCGCGCCCGCTTCGACCTGGCTGCCGACCGAAACCGTGCATTCCTTCAACCGTGCGCGGAACGGTGCGCGCAGCACCGTTTCCATCTTCATGCTCTCGAGCACCAGCAGCGGCGCCCCGGCCTCGACCTCGGCACCGACTTCCAGGGGTGTGCCGACGACCAGCGCGGGCGCGGGGGAGCGGACCACGCCGCCTTCGTCGCGGCTGATCCGGTGGGTCACGCCGTCGACGTCGACCACGTGGGTGGGTCCGTGGGTGCCGGTGATCAGGCGGTAGCGGGTGCCGTTGACCACGATCTGGCCGGTGTGGTCGTCGAAACGTTCGAGATCGACATCGGCGGTGCGCAGGTCGCCACCGGCTTCGATACCCACCCGGAACCGGTGCGCGCCGATCCGGGCCACCCGCACGCGATAGCTCGCGCCGCGCAGCTTCAGATCCAGGGGCCGTCCCGATTCGTGCTGCACCTGCGGACGCCCACCGGACGCGGTGGACAGCAGCCGGTGCCGTTCGGCGCGCTCGTCCTCTTCGTAGGCGTCGATCGCGGCCACGGCCAGCGCGACGGTGGAGTGCCGGTGCGTGACCAGGCGGCCTTCGTTGCGCACCCGGTCGATCCAGCCGGTGTCGGCGCTGGCGTCGATGACCTCGGGCTGGTCGAGCAGGTCGAGCACGAAACTCTTGTTGGTCGCGCCGCCTTCGATGACGACTCGGGTCTGCGCCATGGCTCGGCGCAGGCGGCCGAGCGCTTCGTTACGGTCGCGACCGTAGGCGATGATCTTGGCGATCATCGAGTCGAAGTCTGCGGGAATGGTGTCGCCCTGGCTCACGCCGGTGTCGACGCGAATACCGGGGCCCGCGGGCAGATCCAGGCGCACGATGCGACCGGGGGCGGGCGCGAAGTCGCGGTCGGGGTCCTCGGCGTTGAGCCGGGCTTCGATGGCGTGGCCGCGCTCGGCGGGCGGCTCACCCTCGAGCCGACCACCCGAGGCCACGTGCAGCTGCGCGTGCACCAGATCGAAACCGGTGGTGAGCTCGGTGATCGGGTGCTCGACCTGCAGGCGGGTGTTGACCTCGAGGAACGCGAACAGCTGGTCACCGGGGTGGTACAGGAACTCCACGGTCGCCGCGCCGCAGTACCCGACCGCGATCGCCAGTCGTTCGGCGGAGGCCTTCAGCTCAGCGGTCTGTTGCGCGCTCAGCACGGGGGAGGACGATTCCTCGATCACCTTCTGATTGCGGCGCTGCACCGAGCAGTCGCGCACGCCGAGCGCCCATGCGGTGCCTTGACCGTCGGCGATGACCTGGACTTCGACGTGCCGTGCACCGGTGACCAGGCGTTCGAGGAACACCACGCCACTGCCGAACGCGCGCGCGGCTTCCTGCTTGGTGCGCTCGTAGGCGTCGACCAGTTCGGCTTCGTTGGTGATCACGCGGATGCCGCGACCGCCACCACCGGCGGTGGCCTTCAGCATCAGCGGGTAGCCGATTCCGGTGGCTGCTTCGATGGCGTCTTCGACGGTGTCGACCGCGCCGCGGCTCCAGGGCGCGACCGGGACGCCGACTTCCTCGGCGATGAGCTTGGCGCCGATCTTGTCACCGAGCTTGCGCATCGCGTCGGCGCTGGGCCCCACGAAGGTGACCCCGATGTGCTCGCACAGTTCGGCGAACGCGGGATCTTCGGCGACGAAGCCCCAGCCCACCCAGGCGGCGTCGGCCTTGGTGGCCAGCAGTGCCTTCTCCAGGGCCTTGAGGTCCAGGTACGGTCGCGCCGAGGCCGGACCGAGGTCGTAGGCGATGTCGGCTTCGCGGACGAAGGTGGCGTTCCGGTCGACGTCGGTGTGCAGCGCGACGGTTTCGATCGGTAGCCCGGTCGCCGCCGCCAGATCACGGACGGCATGGATGAGGCGCATGGCGGCCTCGCCCCGATTCACGATGGCGATACGGCTGAACACTGCCCGACTCCTTCCATTCCCCGAGGGACATCGTCCTTCGGGTGAGGTTTGCAACTCCCGGTCCGTGCGCAGTCTGCACCCCCGTGCCTCATATAGAAACACCGAGACGGGGTTACCGGCACGTAGCCGGACACTGTCGGCCGCGCAGCACCCTACAACCTCGATGCGACAGGCAGTCGCGGAAACGGTCAGATCCCCCAAGCAAGTGGACGGTCGAGGTCTGCGGTCCCCGACCATCCACTTACCCGCAGATCGTATCAATCATGTTGACCGACAACACATTCGAAGTGACATCAGTCTCGTTCGGGCTCCTTCACCGGGCGCACCCGCACCACCTGCCCGGACTCGAACGCACCGCCCTCGGCCAGCACCCGCATCTCGACATCGGTGACTTGCAGAGCGGGCGCTGTCGCCAGCGTCGAGCCGGCCTTCCGACCACCTCCGATCATGTTGAACACGATGTTGAGCACCACCGCGACGATGGCAGTGGTGCTGATGCCGGAGTGGAAGATCGTTTCGAACCAGCTCGGGAAGCGGTGCCAGAAGTCGGTTTTCACCACGGGAATCAGTCCGGCGCCGATCGCGATGGCGACCACGATCAGATTGTTGGTCCCGTCGTAGGCGACCTTGCCCAGGGTGCGGATGCCGCTGGCGGCCACGGTGCCGAACAGGGCGATGCCGGCACCGCCGAGTACCGCGGTCGGGATCATCCCCACGACCGCCGACGCGATCGGCGACAGGCCCAGCACCAGCAGCACCGCGCCGCCCGCCGCGACGGCGAAACGGGATTTGATGCCGGTGATCGCGACCAGGCCCACGTTCTGCGCGAACGCGGTCGCGGGGAAGCTGTTGAACACCGGCGACAGAGCCGAGGAGGCGAGGTCGGCGCGCAGGCCGTCACCCACGCGTCGCGAGTCGACCTCGGTGCCGACGACTTCGCCCACCGCGAGCACGTCCGCGGTCGTCTCGACCATGATCACCAGGATCGCGATGGTCATCGACACGATCGCGCCGATCTCGAACAGCGGCATCCCGAAGGCGAACGGTTGCGGCACCGCGACGATGCCCGCGCTGCCGATGGCCGAGGTGGACACCTTGCCGAACGCGGCGGCCACGAGCGTGCCGATGACAAGGCCGAGCAGGATCGCCATGCGCGCGAGCTTGCGCGACTTGGCCAGCAGCACAATGGCACCCAGCGTGAAGAACGCCAGCCCGATGTCGCCCGGATTGAGATAGTCGGGGTTCGGGGTGGCGGTGCCGTTGACCATGGTCGTCTTCTGCCCGGTGATCCAGCCCGCGGCCACCGGCATCAGCGACAGGCCGATGACGGTGATCACCGAACCGGTGACCACCGCGGGGAAGAACCGCAGCATCCGGCCGAAGATCGGCACGAGGAGGAAACCGATCACCGACGCGACGATCACCGCGCCGTACACCGTGCGCAGGCCGTCGCGTCCGTCGGTGCCGATGATCGCCAGCATCGTGGCCACGGTCGCGAACGAGACACCTTGCACCAGGGGAAGTTTGGACCCCAGATAGGGCAGGCCGAGGGTTTGCAGCAGGGTGGCCGCACCGCCGACGAACAGACAGCACGAGACCAGCAGCACCTTGTCCGCGGCCGACAGTTGTGCGGCGCTGCCGATGATCAGCGGCACCGCGATGACACCGCCGAACATGGCGAGGATGTGCTGCAGTCCGTAACCGAATGTGGTTGCCAGGGGCAGCTTTTCGTCTTCGGGTCGAGCCGGTGTGGTCATGATGATCTCCGTTGATCGGTGAGTCCGTGCCTTTCAGAGTGCGTCAGATCCGGCCCGGTTCGAGCCAGAACGTGACAGTTGCCTTCGCGAACGGTCAGGATGGACAGATGTCGAGACGGGAACTCGTGGTGTTGGGCACGGCCGGGGCGGTGCCTACGCGACGGCGCAACCACAACGGGTATCTGCTGCGGTGGGACGGGCAGGCGGTGCTGTTCGATCCCGGCGAGGGCACGCAACGGCAGATGTCGCACGCGGGGGCGTCGGCCACCGAACTGCACTGGGTGTGTGTGACGCACTTTCACGGGGATCATTCGCTCGGGGTGCCCGGAATCGTGCAGCGACTGGGGCGTGACGGGGTGCCGCACGATGTGCACGCGGTGTTTCCCGCCGACGGGGCCGAATACTGGGAGCGGCTCAAGTTCGCGACCAGCTATTACGGGTCGGCACCGCTGGTGGAGCATCCGATCATCGGTGACGGAGAGACGTTGCAGGGCAACGGTTTCACGCTCACAGCGCTGCCGCTGGACCACAGCATCGCCACCTACGGCTACCGACTCGTCGAACCGGACGGGCGCACATTTCTGCCCGAAAAGCTTCGCGCGCATGGCATTTCCGGTGCGGCGGTCCGGGAATTGAGCGGGCCGCTGCTGGAGGAGTGCTCGGTGCCAAGACCCGGTCAGAAGGTCGCGTTCGTGATGGATACACGATTGTGCGACAACGTGTTCGCGCTCGCCGAGGGCGTGGACATGCTGATCATCGAATCCACGTTCCTGGATTCCGAGGAAGAACAGGCGCGCGAACGTGGCCACCTCACCGCACGGCAGGCCGGTGAAGTAGCCCGCGCGTGCGGCGTGCGAACCCTGGTTCTGACGCATTTCTCCGAGCGGTATACCGAAAACGACGACCCGCTGTTCCTCGAACAGGCAGGGTTCCCCGGCGCGGTTCTCGCCCATGATCTGGACCGCATCCCGCTGCCCGCTCGCCGAGCGAACTGATTGGTTTGCCGGTTTGGGGGCATGCCCAGGACAGGACGGTGTCGTCCTCGAAAGGAGCGTGCGCGCGATGAATCAGGCAGAAAAACAGTTCCCCGATAACGCTCGGACCACGCGGACACACGCGGGGGAGTCGATCAGAGACGCGCGGAACTGGCCCGGACTGGTGCTGTGCGCCGTCGGGTTGGTGCTGGTGGCGGCGACCCTCACCGCGGCCGGATACGGGTTCGCGGGCTGGGCCGTGATCGCCGGGGTGGCGTGCGTTTTGTGCCTGGTGGTCGGAGTCTGGCTCGTGGTCGCGGAGCATCGGCGGGTGAGGGAGAACGACCTCGCCCTGCACGAACCGCGGGACCGCTGAGGTGGTGGTGATCAGGGGGCCGCGTGTGTACCGACCGCAGGCCGATACCTGGTTACTGGCTCGCGCGTTGCGGGAGGTGCCCACCCTGCGTGGTGGGCGCGTGCTCGACGTGTGCGCGGGCACGGGTGCGCTGACGTTGGCCGCGGCCGCCGCGGGGGCGGGGAGTCTGACCGCGGTCGACCTGTCGTGGTCGGCGTTGGCGTCGACCTGGATGAATTGTCGGCTGCGCGGGGTCGCGGTGGAACTGTTGCACGGCGATTTCGCGTCGGCGCTGCGGTTGCCGCGGTTCGACGTGGTGGTGGCCAACCCGCCGTATGTTCCCGCCGAACAGGCGGCGGGTCGCGGGGCGGCGCTGGCGTGGGATGCGGGGCCCGATGGGCGCAGTGTGCTGGATCGGTTGTGCGCGATGCTGCCGGATCTGCTCACCGACCGCGGCGTGGGCCTGATCGTGCACTCGGCGGTCAGCGACCCGGACCGCAGTTTGAGTCAGCTGCGTGAGCTGGGTGCGAACGCGCAGGTGGTGGCGACCGGGACGGTGCCGTTCGGGCCGGTGATGCGGGCGCGTGCCGCGTGGTTGGCGGCGAACGGGTTCATTCGGCCGGGTCAGCGCGAGGAGGAATTGGTGGTGATCCGTGTCGACCGAACCACGTCCCCCGTCGTCGCCGACCCCGCGTGAGGGGGCCCCGCCGAGGTCGACCCAGCTGACTGCCCCCGTCCTGCCGCTGGTCGAGTCGACCCAGAGTGAGCCGCGCCGTGTCGTGCTCACCGACGACGGCCCCGCGCTCATCGACGGGCCGATCGATCTGGTGACCGCCGACGGCGAAGTCCTGCACTGCGACCGTTTCGTCGTGGCTTTATGTCTGTGCCGCCGGTCCAGCACCTACCCGCTGTGCGACACCAGCCACCGCCGCCGTCATCGAAGGAGCACTGACCGATGACCCGTCGACTACCCGACCCGCGCGGCGAGCTTTCCGCCGCGGTGATCGAATTGCTCACGCGCCCACCGGGTTCCACCGTCCCACCGGTCCGCGAACTGGACCCGTACGGCGAAGACCTACACCTGACCCTGCACACCTGCTACGAACTGCACTACCAGGGCTTCACCGCCGTCGACGAGAACTGGGAATGGGACCCCGACCTGCTACGCCTGCGCCGCGACCTGGAAATTCAGTTCCGCACAGCCCTGCGTGCCGACGTCGCAGGCGGCGACAACGTCGACGAAGAACTCGACCTGCTCCTCGAACCCACCAGCGACACCGACGGTATCGCCGGCTTCCTCGCCGACCAGGGCACCCCCGACCACCTGCGCGAATACTTCGCCCACCGCTCGATCTACCACCACATCGAAGCCGACCCGTACGCCTGGGTGATCCCGCGCCTACGCGGCCAACCCAAAGCGTCGCTGGTGGCAGTGGAGTTCGACGAGTTCGGCGGCGGCCGAGGCGAACGCGTGCACGCCCAACTGTTCGCCGACCTGCTCGCGGGCGCCGACCTCGAACCGGCCTACCTGCACTACCTCGACAACATCCCCGCCCCGATGCTCGCGCTGGTGAACATGATGTCGCTGTTCGGCCTGCATCGCGACCTACGCGGCGCCCTGGTCGGCCATTTCGCCACCGCCGAGATCACCTCCTCGCCGGCCTCGCGCCGCCTGGCCAGCCTCGCCCGCACCCTGCTCCCGCACCCCGCGTGCGCGCATTTCTACACCGAGCACGTGGAAGCCGATGCCGTGCACGAACAGGTGATGCGCCGCGATGTCATCGCCGGGCTGCTGGCCGCCGAACCCGAACAAGCAGGCCCGATCGTGTTCGGCATCCAGGCCACGAACCTGCTGGAAGATCGCTTCGCCGAACATGTTCTGCGTTCTTGGAACGACAATAGAAGTTCGCTGCGCGTGCCGCTCAGTGCACTCGCCGCACCTGCGTGAAGGTGATCGACACCGGGTAACCGCCCAGGTCGCGATCGTAGGGGTCGTGGTCGGCGACGAGGTGGTCGGTGATCGACGACATCACTTGCCAGCCGAAACCGGTCGTATCGACCGGGTCTGTGTCGCCGCAGACCGCGCGCACGCTGGTGCGGATGCGGAACCCGTCGGCGATCACGTCGCAGTGCAGTGCCGAGTCGGGCACCGCGCCGAGGATCAGGCAGGTCGCCGCCTCATCGAGCGCCACTCGGGTGTCGGCTACTTCGTCGACCGCGAAACCCGCGATCAACGCCACGGTCTCGGCGACCGCGCGGAGCATGACGATCTGCTCCAGATCGGCGTCGATCTGGATCTGAATCGCTGTCGCGTGTTCGGAGTCTGTGATGAGCCGGTCGCTCGAATCCATGAGGTCCTCCTCCCTGGCGTTGCGCCGGAGTTGGCTTCATGCAGCGCTTACCCCGGATCAGGGGGAGCGAAACAGCTCGTCAGTCGGGTTCGTATCCCGATGCCTCGTCCACGGACCGGTAATACCGGAACAGTGGACGCACACCGACCAGATCCAGGGCGCGTTCCACCTCGCGGGTACCGGTGAGCAGTCGCAGGTCGACACCGTGCGCGCACGCCTGCGCTTTGGCCACCCCCAGCTGCGCGGCGACGCGGATGCTGAGGAATTCGGTATCGCGCAGATCCAGGATGACCACGCGCGCACCGGAGCGCAGTGCGCGTTCCAGCAGTGCGGCGAAGCGGGGCATGCGCGCCGCGTCGAGTTCGATTCCGGCGTGCAGAACCCAGCAGCCGGGGCGTTGCGCATCGCGCAGGGCCAGTTGGGCAGCGGCGTGCACCGACGATCCGCGGTACCAGCGCAACCGGCTGGAGTGCCGACGATCCATCACGACAGACATAGAGCCTCCTGTGCGACAGGGCAATTCCGGTTCGCACGACCGAAGGCCATTGGCCGACAGTCACGGGCGCCTGGTGCGGGGTGCACGAGAACCGGGGTCGGCTGGAGGTCTCAACCTAGGACAATTCTGGCACGTATGGGCGCTGCTGTCACTGCGCGGGTGGTCACGGTGCGGGTGTCGGCTCCGCGAGTGCCTGTTCTCGCAGCAGGGCAAGCGTGCGGGACAGGATCCGCGAGACCTGCATCTGGGACACCCCGAGTTCGTCGGCGATCTGGCCCTGCGTCTTGGACTCGTAAAAACGCATGATCAGCACGCGCCGCTCCTCGTCGGGCAGCGCCGCGATCAGCGGTCGCACCGCCATCGCGTCCTCGGTGAGCTGGTAGCAGGGCTCGTCCGCGCCCAACGTTTCGGCGATCGGTTGGGTGGAATTGTCGCGACCGTCGTGGGTGACACCGTCGATGGAGTTGGTCTGGTAGCCGTTGCTCGCCACCAGCGCGCGGGTGACTTCGACCAGGTCCACGTCGAGTTCGTCGGCGAGCTCGCGCGCGTTGGGCAGGCGACCCAGCCGCTGGGACAGTTCCTCGGTGGCGGGGCCGATCCGCAGCTGGATCTCCTTGAGCCGGCGCGGCACGCGCACCGCCCAGGTGCGGTCGCGGAAGTGCCTGCGCACCTCGCCCATGATCGTGGGGATGGCGAACGACAGGAACGACGAGCCGCGCGCGACGTCGTACCGATCGACGGCCAGCACGAGGCCGACTCGGGCGGTTTGCGCGAGGTCGTCGAACTGTTCGCCGCGGCCGTTGAACTTGCGCGCGATGTGGTCGGCCAGTGGCAGACACAGTTCGATGATGTGGGCGCGCAGGGTGTCGAGTTCGTCGCCCGGCGGCAGCGCGCGCAGCTTCTCGAACCAGGGTTCGATGTTGTCGTAGCTGTCGCCGTGTGAGTGTGATCGCCGGGCGGTCGGTTGGTGTGTTGCGGTCGTCATCACCGTGTGCCTCGCTTTCTGGGCGATTGCGGGTGTGATCACGGGGTACCCACGGGCACCCAGGGGCATGCCCTACTGACGAGACTAACCGCGGATCGTCAGGAGGCGGCGGGTCCGTGCAGCCGTCGGATCCAGCCGAATTCCACGGTGGTCGGGTAGCCGTCGCGGGCGGGGTCGAAGCTGCCGTAATCGGTGCGCAAGGCGTCGGTGAGCGTGGCGACCACATGCCAGCCGAAGGAGTTCTCGTCGATGGCGGCGGGCTCGCGTGCCAGCGCGCTCACGCGGGCGCCCAGTGCGCCGTCGCCGCCGGTGAACGAGCAGTCCAGCTGCGATTCCGGGGCCGCGACCAGCATCAACGCGGTGGCCACTTCGTCCAGTGCCAGCAGCAGGTCGGTGACTTCGTCGAGTGCGAAACCGTTCACCAGCAGCACGGTTTCGGCCAGGGCGTGCACCATGGACAGCTGGTCCAGTTCGGCGGGCACCTGGAATCCGACGGTTCTCGAGCGGGGAGCGGTGTCGCGATCTCGAGCTCGCACGCCACCTCCCTCGTTCCACAACCGTTGTCCGAGGTTACCCCGTAACCATCGGGTCACGCCTGCGGCTCATTTCGACTGTCATTTCGGGTCGTTGCCGGTGGATTCCGGTTCGCCCGGTCGCTTGCCACGGGATTTGCGCATCACCAGAACCGTCGCGACCAGCACGATCAGCGCCAAAACCAGCAAAATCTCCATGTTCGGCGCTTACCCCACCCGCGGCCGCCGAACCGCTGTTTGCCCGGCGAATTACGCGGTAGTCCCTCGGGGAGCGTTGTTGACGTTTCCGCGACTTTCTCGAATGCGACGAAGGGATGACGAAAACCGATGAACCAGCCCCGTATTCCCGCCGAGTTCACCAGCCCGCCGACCCCGCCCGACGAGGACGCGGCAACGCCGTGCGAGCAGGCGGGACCCGCCCCGGATCAGGAAGGCCCCGCGCTGCGCAGCCCCACCGGCGCCCCGATTCCCGGTGACGCGAACCTGCGCGCACAGCAGGGCGGTCGGCTGACCACCCCGCAGGGGGCGGGCGTGGCCGACACCGATCACGCGCTCAAGGCGGGACCGCGCGGGCCGACGCTGCTGCAGGACTTCCACCTGCGCGAGAAGATCACCCACTTCGACCACGAACGCATTCCCGAGCGGGCCGTGCACGCGCGCGGAACCGGCGCGCACGGTGTGTTCGTCGCCAACGGTGCCGCCGCGTCGCTGACCCGCGCGAAGTTCCTCGCCGCCGACGCCAGCACCCCGGTGTTCGTGCGGTTCTCGACGGTCCTGGGTTCGCGCGGTTCCGCCGATACCGTGCGTGACACCCGCGGTTTCGCGGTGAAGTTCTACACCGGCGAAGGCGTGTACGACCTGGTCGGCAACAACATTCCGGTGTTCTTCATCCAGGAAGCGATCAAATTCCCCGACGTGATCCACGCCGGAAAGCCCGAACCCGACCGCGAGATCCCGCAGGCGCAATCCGCGCACGACACCTTCTGGGATTTCGTCACCCTGCACACCGAGGCCACCGCGCACACCTTCTGGAATATGTCCGACCGGGCACTGCCACGGTCATTGCGGATGATGGAAGGCTTCGGCATCCACACCTTCCGGCTGGTCGCCGAAGACGGCTCGACGAGCCTGGTGAAGTTCCACTGGAAGCCGCGGCTCGGCGTGCATTCGATGCTGTGGGAGGAATGTCAGCTCACCGCCGGTTTCGATCCCGACTTCCATCGCCGGGACCTGGCCGACGCGATCGCCGCTGGTACGGCACCGGAATGGGATTTCGGTATCCAGGTTTTCCCGGATACACCCGACCACCTGTTCGAGGGAATTGATCTGCTCGATCCGACGAAGCTGGTCCCCGAAGAACTCGCGCCCGTGCAAACCATCGGTACGCTGCGTCTGACCGCGAATCCGGAGAACTTCTTCGCCGAAACCGAACAGGTCGCGTTCTGCCCGACGCACCTGGTCCCCGGCATCGAGGTCACCGACGATCCGCTGCTGCAGGGCCGGTTGTTCTCCTACCTCGACACCCAGATCAGCAGGCTCGGCGGCCCGAATTTCACTCAGCTGCCGATCAACACCCCGCACGCCGATGTCAACGATCTGTTCCGCGACGGAATGCACCAGACCGCGGTGCATCCGGGAGTTGTTGCCTACAAACCGAATTCGCTGGCAGGCGGTTGTCCTTACGCCGCGAGTTTCGCGGGCGAGGCTTACGTGGAATCGCCGACACCCATTCCGCCGCCGACCGCGAAACTGCGCACGTCCGCCAATAGTGAAGGCGCCGTATCGTTCTCCGACCATTACTCGCAACCGCGCATGTTCTATCGCAGTCTGACCCCCGGCGAACAGCAGCACGTCGCCGACGCGTTCTCGTTCGAACTCGGAAAGTGCCTGTCCGAGGCGATCCAGAAACGCGGATTGCAGATGCTGGTCAATGTCGACGACGGGCTGGCCGATTATGTCGCGGGCCAACTCGGTCTCGAGAAGCCGGCACCGAACGCGCAACCCGTTGACCTCGCACCGAGCTCCGCGTTGTCACAACGACACGGCAGCTTCCCGGTGGACGGGCGTGTGGTCGCGGTGCTGGTGGACGGCTCGACCGATGCTGCGGCGGTGCAACAGGTTTCGAGCGACTTGGAGGCCGCGCAAGTCACGCCGATGCTGGTGGCCCCGCACGGCGGCTTCATCGACGGTGAACCGGTGGCCCGCACCTTCGCCACGATGCGCTCGGTCGAATTCGACGGCGTGATCGCGCTGGCCGCTCCGGCCGACCCTCGCGTCGATCTGCTGGTGCAGGAGATGTGGCGGCACGGCAAAGCGATCGCCGCGGTCGACAGCGCCGCAACGGTGTCGCAGCGCAACGACATCGACGCGCAAGCCCCGGGCATCACCGTCGCCGATGCCGGGGCCGCGACCACCGCGCTGCTCACCGACCTGGGCGAACACCGTGCGTGGGCGCGGATCGAGCGCTCCTGATCCGCTAGCCGACGGTGTCGACCTGGGCCCCCTCGTGTGCGGTCAACAGCACATGGTCCAGTCGGGTTCGCAATCGAACCTCGTTGTCCGCCACCGTCGGCAGCGCGGCCACCACATTGTCCGCGATCACCCGCAACTTCACATTGGTCTCCTGTGAACGCCAGCGCAGCACCCGGAACGCCTGCTCGGCGCTGACCCCATAGGCCAGCATCAACGCGCCCTTGGCCTGCTCGATCGCCACCCGGGCCTCGAGCAGGCCGGGCAGGGTGGTGTCCAGGGCCTCGCGTCGGTACTCGGCGGCGGTGTCGGACAGGTCGATGTAATAGCCCTCGGTGCCGATCGCGGTGCCGTCCACATCGTTGAGCGGTTCCGACACCACCAGCACGTCACGCACCCGGCCGCTGGTGTCGATGATGCGGTGGTGGCTGGAGAACGCGCCGCTGTCCTCCACCGAGGTGATCATCGCCGCGACCCGGTCGCGATCGTCGGGATGCTTGTGCGACAACAACATCTCGGTCGTGGGCACCGTGCCCGACGGGTAGCCGTGCATCCGCGCCACCTCGTCGGACCACTCCCATTGCCGGGTGGCGAACCGGAACCGGAACCGGCCGACTGTCAGCGGATCGCCCACTCCGATCACGCGCTCGACAAGAGCACGCTGCGCCATGGATACGTCGTTCCGTTCGGTCATGGGTCTGATTATTCACGTCCCACGTCGGCACACCGGCGATCGTCATAACCGTGCTCCGGTTGGCATCAGATCCGTCACAAATAGTGACAGCGCCGGGCCTGCGTGCTCAAATGTACGAACCAGCCGACCTTGAGCCACCAGGGTCAGCCGGAGCAGCATCGTTGCTGCCGGTGCCGAGGATTCGAGAAGTCTCGTGAACACCCAATTCAGCGCACAACTGCGCACCGAACTCACCCTTCACCATGCGGCGACCGTGCTGCATGTGCACGGCGAGATCGACGCGTACACGCTGCCCCAGTGGCGCGACATCCTCGACGACGCCATGGCGGCCGAGGGGGACAACGGTCACCTGGTGATCGACATCAGGGAAGTCACCTTCATGTCGTGCCGCGCGATCATGGAAATGGCCACTCGCGCCCAACAGGGCCGGGTGCGCCTGAGCGTGGTGAACCCGGTTGCCGGAGTGACCGACCGGATCATCGCCGCGGCCGGCCTCACCGAGTGGCTACCCGTTTTCACCAGCCGCACCCGAGCCCTGTCCGCGACCGTTCCCACCCTGCCCGTGCACCCGTCCGCGCGGTCGTCGACCCCGCCGCCGTCGTCGATGACGGCCTAACACCGCAGGTCCCGCACCATTTTCGAGTCGGATACCCACGTCGCAAAAAATCTATGGTGGCGGGTGTAGACATTCTCGACGAGCGTGTGTACAGTCGCTGGAGTACGAACAAGAGAGTCCGAGAAGCCAGGCAGGTGAACTGCCTGGAGCACGAAGATCCACCGTTCCTTCGGCGGAGAAGAGGATCCGGTGTAGTAGGCCGGACCGTCGCAGGAATGACGAAGCACAACCGCAAGACGAACAACCGCAAGATGAATACAGCAAGGTGAACGAAACATCGTGAGTAGGACTGGTCGACCAGGAGGTGGTGGGTCTCTGAAAAGTCACTTACCGTTGAAGTCAATCCCTCATCCGTAAATCTCAGGCCCCGGCGCACAATGCGCCGGGGCCTTCCGACGTTGAATCACGAGAGGTGCTGTGCAGCAACCGAACATGAACACCACCGACGGCCTCAGCGCCGCCGACAAACTCGACGACGACGACTACCCCGCCTACAGCATGGGGCGAGCCGCCGAAATCCTCGACGTCACCCAGGCCTTCCTGCGCGCCCTCGACGCCGCCGAACTACTCATCCCCCAACGCTCCTCGGGCGGCCACCGCCGCTACTCCCGCTACCAGCTGCGCATCGCGGGCCGAGTCCGCGAACTGGTCGACGCGGGCAATTCCCTGGAATCCGCGTGCCGCATCGTCATCCTGGAAGACCAACTCGCCGAAGCCCAGCGCATCAACGCGGGGTTGCAGCACGCGCTGGACAACCGATCTTCTGAACACCCGTCCACGAACTGACCGTCGTCGGATCTGCGGCTGGAACCCGGATTACTCTGATCCGGGTTCAGGTGTTCGCCGCGGCCAGGATAGGGAGCAATTTCTTGGCGCCGACCATGTGGTTCTGCCCTGCAAGTACCCGGTGGGTCGAACCGGGAACGGCGTCGGCCAGGGCGCGGGCCACCTGATGCAGTTCGGGCGGACTCTTCTCGCCGACCACGATCTGCACCGGCACCTCGATCCCGGCGAAGCGCTCGACCGGCGGCCGGTCTTCGGTGATGGCGATGTCGTACATCAACGTCGGCGCGAGAGCCTTCATCGTCTTCCACCCCGGAAACAACGGCAGCAACCCGACAAACACACCCGGCATCCCGATTCCCTTCAGGAAAACCTTCAGCGCACGCCCGTTCTCGCCTCCGTCGACCAGGACCCGAACCTTCTCCGCCAATTCGGCGTAGGAAACCCGCTCGACCTCGTCGTGCACATACGAAGCGTCATAGGCCACCACGCGATCGACTTTCTCCGGCATCCGTAGCGCAGCCTCGAGCGCCAACGCCGCCCCCGACGAATGCCCATAGAGAATGGCGCGCCCGCCAGCGGCATCGACAACAGCTTCGATGTCCTCGACTTCCCGCTCGACCGAATACGGCAGGTTGTCCCCACTGTCCCCACGCCCGCGCCGGTCGTAGTTGTAGACGGTGAACTCCGTGGAAAACACCTTCGCGTCGGCCGCGATCGGCCGAAACCTCCGGAAGCACGTGGCACCGGTGATGTAGACCAGCGCCGGTCCGTCCCCGGAGACGTCATAAGCAATCTCCGTGCCATCCTTCGATATCGCAGTCATCATCGTCACGCTCCCTGTGGATACCGGTCAGCCCCTACCGATAAGACGCCACCGCCCTGTGAAACTCATCGGTCTCGGCGTCCGAGGTCGTGCCGGGTGAGCAACGGCGGCCGTGATCGGTCGGGCGTGTGCTCGTGGTGTGGGTGCTACATTCCGCGAATGTGCTTCGTAGCAAAGGGTATCGGGGGGATCGGCCTTGTGGTGGCGGTCGTGGTCGCCAGTGGTTGTGCTTCGCGGACGCCGGTCGCGGCCTACACGCCGACGTCCAGTCCCGTCACCACGATCACTGATCCCGCGGCCAATCCGAACTTCAAAAATGTCGGCGTCGGGCCGTATCGCGCCCGCGGGCCGGTGAATGTCGGTGAAGGGCCGCGCAGTGTTGTCGTCGATCCGGGGTTGCAGCAGGCGTATGTCGCCAACAGTGACCACACCGTCACGATCCTGGACACCCGCAGTCAGTCGGTGAAGGACAAGTTCGAGGTGGACGAGGCATTCGTCGGTGGTCCCCAGTCGATCGCGGTCGACCTGGCGACACACCTGATCTACGTGATCGATCATGGCCCGGCGGAAAAACTGTTGGTGGTGGACCCGGCCACCAACACAGTGACTGCCCGCATCTTCACCGGCGACGAGAACGATCACCGGGCTGTCGCCGTCGATTCCGATCGCCACGTCGTCTACGTCGCGAACGACTACTACGGGACGGTCACTGCGATCGACACCCGAACCCACGCCGTGCTGGCCACGATCCGGGTCGGTCCTGAGGCTGTCGCCCTGGCGGTTGACCCAGGTAGCCATCGCCTATGGGTGGCCCACGGACGCAATGTCTCCGTCGTCGATCCGGTCACGTTCGCGGTGGTAACCACGGTCGAAGTGGGTACCGACCCGCAAGATATCGACATCGACCCCGGCACGAACACTGCCTTCGTCACCGATGCCACTGGGAATTCGAATTCGGTGTTTGTCATTGATACCAAAACTATGGTCGTGGACAAGATCTCGTTGGGTCAGGAACCGTCGTTCGCGGTGGCGGTCGATCCGACCACGCATACCGCGTACCTCACCTCCAGTGCGTTCAGCAGCATTACGATGATCGACACCAGGACCCGCACGGTCATCGCGTCTCGCCGAGCCTCGGCCGACGCAATCGGCAGGCACGACACGATGGGGATCGCGGTGGACACCACGTACCACGGGGTCTATGTCACCCACGGTGCGGACGCCGAAACCATCGACGTCCTCGTGCCTGAGTGACTGCCGAACCCGACGAGCGGTGGACGCGATCAGGTTGATTGTTAGCCGTACGAACGGACTGGTGGTGGGTTAGCGTGGCCCGAAGCTCGATTGGCAACATGGAGGTTCGGCGTTGAAAAGCTCAGGTGTGGTTGGCTGCCACTGGCAAGTTCGGGTGGTCGGTGGCGATTTTGGCCGCCGCACTGGCTGTGTCGACGGCGCCCGCTGCCGTTGCTGAACCCTCTGCTGGTGGTCTCGACTTTTATTCTCCTGCACCGGAATTGGTGGCGGGTGAGCATGGATCGGTAATTTGTTCGCGGCCGACTGTGGGGGAGCCGGGGTTGCCGGGGGCGCGTAATTATCTGGTGCTGTATCGGTCGGTGGATTTGCAGGGGCGGCCGGTGGCGGTGTCGGGCACGCTTGCGGTTCCTGAGGGGATGCGCCTGCGGGTGGGTGGCCGTTGATTTCGTGGGCGCACGGCACTACCGGCACTGCCGATGTGTGTGCGCCGTCGCGGGATACGGGGGCGGGGTTTCCCGCGCATGACTACACCTCGTTGACCAGGAAACGTAGCGCGCAAGCCCGGTCCTTCAGGGCCGGGTCAGCGCATCAACTTCGGCCTTCCCGGGGCACGGGGCGGCCGTTGCTGCTGCTCGATGTACTGCCTCACGACAGAGATCGGCGCGCCACCGCAGGACGCGGCCAAGTAACTGGGACTCCACAGATGCCCGTTCATGCTGTGCTGGTCCACCCAGTACCGATACTGGTCACGAAGGCGGCGAGCCGACACCCCCTTGAGGCTGTTCACCAGCCTCGACACCGCGACCTTGGGCGCGTACTCCACCAGCAGGTGCACATGGTCGGTTTCGCCGTTGAATTC
>NZ_JBHXRG010000026.1:0-74554 GCF_042716995.1 Nocardia sp. NPDC058640 | reverse complement strand
GCTCTCTTACCAGGGGCTTCGCCAGTTCGCACGCCGAGTGAGCGCCAATCAGCCTGCGGGGCAACGTGGTTCAGCGGCAGGATGAAAAAGGCTCAATGTGTCGATGGTCGGATAGCGGTGCAGCGCATGATTGGTCACGATGAACGGCTGGCCCGGTACCGCGTCGACAAATCTGTATTGACGGGAATCGCCGTCGATTTCCAACACTGTCGCCGCACCGGATTCGTCGGTGATGAACCAGTGCAGGTTCGT
Organism: Nocardia sp. NPDC058640; assembly: GCF_042716995.1. NCBI lineage: Bacteria > Bacillati > Actinomycetota > Actinomycetes > Mycobacteriales > Nocardiaceae > Nocardia > Nocardia sp. NPDC058640. The sequence continues at coordinate 74,302 of NZ_JBHXRG010000026.1, read as the reverse complement.
CGTGCCGGGACAGAACAGCGACTGTTGCAGAATGACCGACTTCGCTTCGTCGACCGTGCTCGCGGAATTGAGCACACAGCCGGGCAATTGCATCGCGCTCACGCCGTTGCTGTAACCACCGGCGGTGCCCGCGCCGATATTGCCGCGGTCGCTGTGATCGACCAGCGCGACGATCATCAGACCGGCGTCGTTGACCCCGTCCATGCCGGGACTCAACAGATCGTGGCAGCCCAGTTGAGCGACCGTGCGACCGGACTGCGGGACCGTGGTGGTCAGCACCGACCGACTGCACGAACCGTGTTCACCCGGGGTGGGCGGTAGTCCGTGTTGGCTGCTGATTGTTCCCGCGAACCAGTCGAGGTTGCGGCCGAACATCGGTCGGCCGGTGGTGGTCAGCGCGGCGGGAAACCACACCACCGTGCAGCCGGGTGGCGGTGCGGGCAGGTCAAATCCCAGGACCGAGCAGTCGTAATCCTGTGCGACACCAAAGGTTTGGGCCACCCCTCGGGCCCGCGCTGCCATCGTCGGATAGTTCTTCTCGAAGTAGGCCTGCCGCGCCTGGCCGTAGATCGGACTCGCGTAGGGAGCTAGCACCGTGCCGAAGTCACTGCGGCTCAGTGTCGCGAGGTCCGCACCGATGTCGGTGTCGGTGCCGCGCACTGTCAGCGCGCGGACCGACACGTAGTCGCCGGGAGCGGGCGGAACCAGATAGCTCGTCGATGTCCCCGACGAGCAACGCCCACCCGATGCGGTTTTCGACCTCGTCCTCCATCTCACAGGAACAACGCCCGAGGAAGTCCTCGCTCGCATCGCCGAGGGAATCGGTGCAGGCCAGCCACCGAGTGGGTCTGTGCATGAATCGACCAGCTGGCTGCGCGTTCAACTCGGCAAGCGCCCACTGACGACCATCGTCATCGACGCGCTCGATGAAGCGGTCGAGCCATTGACAGTGGCCAGGGTCATCCTGCGCAGCCTCGCCGAGCAACCCAACGTCCGGTTACTGGTCGGGACCAGGAGCAGTACCAGCGAAGGCCCCGATCACCCCGCCACCGACGTCGACCTGCTCGACGCGCTCGGTCAACTGACTGGCCTGATATCGGTCGACCGCGACGACGACGCGATCGAACGCTACGTCATACGGCGACTGCACCGCGCGGACGATGTGGCCCCAACGACACTCGACATCGCGGCGTTCGCCCGCGCGGTCCGCGCACGGCGCCGCCAATTTCTGTTCGCTCGCTTGGCTGTGCATGAGGTTCTCGCCGACGAGCGCTGGCACCTGCCCGCGAACTGGGACGCCCTCCTCGGCCACGATCACCAGCATGTGTTCTCCGTCGCGGTCGAACGTTTGGCCACCAAACATCGAAGTCATCTGCCGCTGTTGTGGGCTCTCGCGTTCGCACGCGGGCGCGGAGTTCCCGACCAAGGTGGCCTGTGGGTCGTGCTCGCGCGCGCACTCGCCTCCGACCACGACATCCATGACGACGACGTCTCGCCACCGGCAGCCACGATCACACGGTGCGGTTGTGGGACCCGGTCACCGGCCACCCGCACGGGCCGCCCTTGACCGGCCACACCGGAGGGGTGGCGGCGGTGGCGGCGGTGGCGTTTCCTGATGGGCGGACCCTGCTCGCTTCTGGTGGAACCGATGGCACGGTGCGGTTGTGGGACCCGGTCACCGGCCACCCGCACGGGCCACCCTTGACCGGCCACACCAGCTGGGTGACGGCGGTGACGGCAGTGGCGTTGCCCGATGGGCGGACCCTGCTGGCCTCTGGCAGCGAAGATGGCACGGTGCGGTTGTGGGACCCGGTCACCGGCCACCCGCTCGGGACTCCCTTGACCGGCCACACCCGCGGGGTGACAGCGGTGACGGCGGTGGCGTTGCCCGATGGGCGGACCCTGCTGGCCTCCGGCAGCGACGATCGCACGGTGCGGTTGTGGGCCCTGAGCGATACTCGTTCGTGGTCTTGCAAACTGAGTATCGACGTGGGCGCACGGGTCGAAGATCTTTGTGCGCTCGGACTGACCGTGTTTGCCATCGCCCTGGGCACTGACGGAGTGGCGACGATCAGTGTCGCCGAAGCGGCGAGGCACTGACTGAGTCAGAGATCTCGCTGACCGGCCCCGATTCGCCGGGTCCGCTTGGCTGGCAGGTCGGGTCATATCCCATTAGGAAGCCGACCCGATCAGCGGGTATGCCGCCGGGTCCCGCCAACGCCTCCGTGTTGCAGTCGCCTAGGCAACACCAACCTGGCCGCCGATAAGCCGGTCTTATCGGCGGCCAGAACCCGGATTCAGGGCTGCTACGCCGTCGATTCAACCCGCTCGATCGAGATCACCTGACTGACAGGCATTGCGTAGACCTGCCCCGCGAGCCTCGACGCGTCGGTGCTGAAGAAGATGACCAACGAGTCCTTCTCCTCGAAGTGATGCGCCTCCACGGTCTTCGATCCCGGGACGCCGTCATTGATGCGGAACTCCGCCATGTTCAATCCTCCTGTGTTGAAAGAACAAATCCGGTGAACGCTACGCGTGCAGTCCGACAAGTCCATGCTGGCCAACCCGCGATGACCACCACGACCGATAGGCGGGGTTGGTCAGCACCCTGCCTGGAACGGGAAGCACTGACCACTCCCGCCGATCGGAGTCTGCGGCTCCGGCTCCGCCGACGCGGGAGCCACCACCCCGGCTTGTCCGGGCCTGGACGGGTGGACCTCGGTAGGGCGGTCCTCACCCCCGCCGGCTAGCAGCGCGATGGCGCCGAAGACCGCGGCTGCGGCGACGACGAGAAACCCCAACGGGGAAGAACCTCGCGACCTGCGCTCGTGAGCGCGGACACGTCGCCCGTTTCGCATGTGTGCACGTACTTTGTGGACTGCCATAGCCATGCAGCATGACAGCACCCACCGACACCGACTGCTGTTGATCTTGTTGCGGCACAGTCAAATTCAGCGCCACCATGGACGATCTCGGCTACGGAGGCGACTGGTAGCCCAGATCGAGCCCCAGCACCCCACAGGACTTGCACCTCGGGATATAGCTGCCTAGCCATGCGGGATAATGGATGCCCAACTCCAAGGCGCGACAGCGTATGGTGCTCAAGATGCGGAGTTCGGACACGCACCTGGCATCTCATACGGTGGCGTGGCGCCTCGTTATAGGCGCTGCGAGTGCTGGCTTCGGAATGCTGATCGGTGCCACGATCGGAACGCTCACCTTCGGACGGGGCACCGTCGGCGCCGAAGTTGCGGTGATCGCAACGGTTCTGGGCACAACCTTGCTGTCCGGCATCTGGATGCAGCAGACCGGCACCTTCACGACGTCGATTCGCCGGCGGATGCATGGCTCGCCGACTCTCCGGCCGTGGGAGGGTTCGCCGGTTCGTGCGGAGCGGTCTTCTCATTGCCAGCGGTGAGGGACTTGATGCGGCCCAACGCCATCACTGCGTAGCGGCCGAGGGTGATTGCCCCAAGTACCGTGCTGGCGCTGCCACTCAAGACCCCGACGCCTACCGCCATATGCAACGGCATACCGGCGAGGTAAACGGCAGCCGCAATACCCGCCGCGAACACGACGAAAGCCGCGCCAGCCGCCAAGACCAGCATGACCACGGTCGACCGCGCAACCTTGAGCGTGCTCAGCGAGTAGTCGAGCAAGTTCGTGTAATAGGAGTGGGTCTCAGCGTTGGTCGCTCGCGTCAGCTGTCGATCGAACACGTCGATCACACTGTATGGCACCTGACTGATCCGCGGCGTCATCGGCGACGAGTCCCCTTGCGGGGATATCGGATCGCTGACATGCCTGATGATCTGAACATCAGTTGAAGGTGCCTCCTCCATGGGAGGTGCACTGGACACGGCAGGCGGAACTACTCCGCGGCCGCGGTGTCCACCACGTCGCCGACGGCCGGGCGACGGCATCCGGGTTTCGGAATCAGGCATAAAAACCAGGAAAGCCCCGATGCAGGAGCACCAGGGCCAGGAACCAATTTCGTTTGACGCTAGCAGATTCCGTCGAAACGAACCCGCGAAGCGGGGCGTCACTCCAGATTCCCCAAGAAGCCGTTTTCGCAGCTCAGAGCGATATACAAGCAACAGCACCCATCAAAACCCATAAATGTGATTCACATCACATTTATAAACCCGCTGGTCAGAGGCTCGGAGACGTCACCTTTTTGAGGCACGACGGACCTGATGCGATGGCTGTATTCGATCGCCCGGCTACGCGGCCAGTGTGGGTGTTTCGCCCATTAAGGCCGGGCCGGTGTATGGGACCTTCGCCCGAGGCGGCGTGCCTACAGCCAGTCCTAGCGTTGGGGCATGAGCGTTGCGAAGACCGAACGGAACGTGGACCCGATCACCGACCGTGTCGTCTGTCGGATGTGACGTGCTGGGTTGGGTCGTAATGTCCTGGATATGAGCGCCGCGACGACTAACGAATATGCGGCCTACACCGTCTGCCGCGGCAGCGGCGTGGCTTCGATCAGCTCGCGCAATGCCGTGACGTCGCGGGCGAGGTTGCGTTGCAGCATCCGCGCCAGCAGCCGCCCGAACGGCCGTTGCATGCCGTGCGGTGTGATGCACAAGTCGAGGCGAACCAAGCAGTGGTTGGGTGATCGCGCGGTCACCGTGCGGGCGCCCTCGGCATCGGCACCGGCGACGGTGCGCCAGGTCATCCGGGCACCGGGTGTGACGGTGGTGACCTCGCCGAGGTTGTGCCAAGTACGCCCGGCGAACCGGAGCTGCTCGGTGGTGCGGGCCCCGGGGGTGACGATGCCGGGCGGGTCGGCGGTCATCGCCACCACCCCGGTGCGCCAAGACGTGTCGTTGGCGTAGTCGGCAAGTACCGCCCAGACCTGCGGGGCGGGCCGGTCGACGGTGGTCTCTGCGGAAAGTTCGAAGACGGTCATCGCCCGGCCTCCAGCGCGGTCAGCATGGCGGGCGTATCGACGTAGGCGTCGAAACCAACTACCCGGTCCCCGCGCAGGCTCCAGACGTGCACCTCGGGGACGTCGAAAGCGGTCGCTCCGGTTCGGGTGGTACCCGAGGTGCGTCCGCTCTGTACCACGGCCTCGCCGGCGGCGAACAGGTGCTCGCAGGTCACCTTGCTGTCGATGTGGGCCAGCAGGGTGGTGAAGAACTCGACTGCGCCCTCGTGGCCGTGATGGTGCCCGCCCCAGGGCAGTTCGGCGGCCTGGTTGATCTCGATCTCGGGATCGAAAACGCGGGGGATCACGCTGAAATCCCGGTCGTCGAAGGCCCGGTAAACCCGTGCAATGAGATCGAGGTTGGAATGAGACATGGTTCGGCCCTCCCGATGGCATCGGCGGAGACGGTCCGAGCGGCCGGTTGGCGGCTCTAGCCGACTATCGCGCGGCGGTGTTTCAGTCCTGCTACAGCGGCTGCGTTCCCGCGCCGAGCTCGGGTCGATCAGTGCGCGTGACCGTACCGACCAGCTCGATGACGGCCGTCCAGCTCATCTCGCGACCGGTCTGCTGTTCGTCTGAGCGCAACTCGGTGGCCAGCAGCCGATCCATCCGCGCGACGACAGCGGGGTGGGCGAACTGTGCGTAGCGGCGCGGGTCGGCGCCGACGCGGGCGGAGTGGTGCAGCGCTGCCGCGCGCAGCCGGATCGCCTGGTCCGGAGCACCCCGCACGAGCAGGGCATAGGTTGCGGCGTACACGGCGCCCAGCGCGTCGGAGATGTTCGACTGCCGGGCGAAGACGGCCAGCGCACGATCGATGGCGATGAGGGCTTCGGTGGCGCCGTCGGTGTCGTCCGGGTCGGCCAGGATCGCCCAGGCCAGCACCACATCGGCCATGCCTTCGCACCACAGGTGACCGCAGTCGGCGCTGAGCTCTCGCGCCGCCCGCAGCCAGCGCAGGGCCTCGCTGCGGCGACCTTCCAGCAGCGATACCGTTCCCTGCCCGAACTGCGCGCAGCCGCGGATCCAATCCGGCGTGGATAGCCGGTCGACCTCGGCCACGAGCTCATCGACCGCTATCCGTGCGGTCGGCGGGTCGCCGAGCGCGGTGAGCGCCAGCGCCCGGTACATCAATGCGTGCAGCCACAGTTCACGCTCGTCGGCCGGCCCGCCGAGCAAGGCCATGGCGGCATCGGCGCACTCCAGCGCTTCGTCGGCGTCGCCGGCGTGGAACGACACGATCGACAAGCCGAGCAGCCCGAACGCCTGCTCGGCGGAGGTTGCGTCGGTCGCGGCATCCAGCGCGGCGCGGATGAGGGCGCGACCGACTGCCACGCTGCCGAGCACGCTCCACGCGAACTGCAGCGCCGCCACCGTGCGCAGCGCTGCGGCCGGATGGTGCGCGAGATCGTAGCCGATGCCGGCGCGGAGGTTCGGCAGCTCCGCAGCCAGCGCCCGATAGGCCCCTCCGGCCTGATGCCCGGTCAGCAACACCGACTTCTCGGCAACGAACGTACGCGCCCACCGCGCATGGGCGGCCAGGGTCGCCTGCGGGTGGGTATCGACGTCGCGGCAGTAGCCGCGGATGGTTTCCAGCAGGCGATACCGGGTGCCGGACGCGGTGCGATCGATGGTGACCACCGACCGGTCGACCAGCGACGCCAGCGTGGCAAGCACGCCCGCGCCCAGGTCGTGGGGTTGCGTGGCCGCAGCCGCCTGCCAGGTGAATCCGCCCTCGAACGGCCACAGCCGCACCAGCACGGCCCGATCGGTCACGCCGAGGTTGTCGATGCTCCATCCCAGGGCCGCCTGCAGAGTGGCGTGCCGCGACAGCGATCCGCGCGGCGTGGAGCCGAGCACATCGCGCCGGTCGCGGATATGGGCGGCGATCCCCGCCAACCCGAACGCTCGCTCCCGCGCGGCGGCCAGCTCGATGGCCAACGGAAGTCCATCCAACATCGCGCAGATATCGTGCGCGGCAGCCCGGTCGCCCGCGCTGGGATGCCATCCCGGACGGCCCGCCCGCACCCGATCGAACAGCAGGCGCACCGCAGCGCCGTCGTCGCCGTTGACCACCGGCAGCGGTTCGAGAGTCAGCACATGCTCGCCATCGACGCCCAGCGGCTGTCTGCTGGTGGCCAGGATGCGCAGTTCCGGGCAGGCGGCAAGCAACCTCACCACGAGGTGCGCCACCGGCTCGACCAGGTGCTCGCAGTTGTCGAGCACCAGCAGCCCGGGTTGCATCGTCAGCGCACGGCACACCAGAGGAAGCGGATCACCGGAGTACTGGACCAGCGACAGCGCGGTCGCGATCGCGGTCACCGCGGCGTCGCCGTCGTTCACATCACCCAGGCGCACGAACCACCAGTCGACCGGTGCGCCGGCCGCTGTGCAGTGCTCGATCGCCAGCCGGGTCTTGCCGACACCGGCGGGACCCACCACGCACACCATGCGCTCGTTGGCGAGCAGCTCGCTCAACACCCCCATGTCGTGATCGCGGCCGAGGAACCTGGACAGCGGCCGCCGCCGCGGCGGCCGCTGTCCAGGCCGGGAAACCGACTGCACGCGAGGCGATTCCACCAGCAGGCCGGGATCGTGGTCGAGCATCCGGCGCTCGAGCATCCGCAACGCAGGCCCGGGTTCCACACCCAGGTCCTCGACCAACAGCTCGCGCACACGCCGCAGTTCGGCCAGTGCCTGGACTTGACGACCGCTGCGATACAGCCCCAACGCCAGCAGCTCCCAACGTCGCTCACGAAACGGTGCGGCGGTCACCGCCTCACTCAGGTCGGCCACCGCCGTCGTGGTATCGCCGCACGCCAGCCGGGCAGCCGCAAGCTCCTCGACCGCGACCTCATGCAACTCCACCAGCCGGTTTCGTTCCGCGACCGGGGTAAGACCCTGATCCAGCTCCGGCCACGGCTCACCCCGCCACAGCGCGAGCGCCTCGCTCAGCAATCGCGCAGCCGACACGGGGTCACCGGCGGTCTGCAGGCGCACCCCGTCGGTAGTCAGGCCGGTGAACCGGCCGTGATCGGTCTGCTCCGGCGGCACCGCGAGCAGATACCCGGACCCGCTGCGCTGCAACAGCTCTCGCGCGGTGGGACCGAACGCCGAACGCAACCGCGAGGCGACAACCCGCAGCGTCCCCGACGCCTGCCGCGGCTGGTCTTCACCCCACACCAGCTCGGCGAGGACCGCATCAGAGACCCCGGTGCCGACCGCCATCGACAAGGCCGCAAGAAACCGCCGCGGCACCGGGCCGCCCAGATCCAGGACGCAGCCGTCCACCTCGACCGTGATCGACCCCAGTGCCCGCAGGAACAGCACGTCGAAAGCCTAACCGAATCCAGGCCGAGGACCCGCCAGTTCGCCGACGACACCCGCACGGATCGTTGACAGCCGATGCGGAGAGTCTTGCGCTGAAGGTGAGCCAGTTCTGTGAAGCCCAGTTGGACTGAAGTCAGGGTGACACTGTGCAGGTCATAGACGGCATGTCGGGTGTGCCATCTCGGCGGAGGGCCAGAAGCCTGCGACGATGTCTGCCTGGTGAAGTTCGGTGCCGTCCGCCCCGGACCGTGCGCTGGTGAGCGGTTCGAACAACTTCTCGACGCGTGCGAGAACATCGCCGCGGAGTGTGGGCCCAGCTTCTTGGAGGCTGGAACGACCTTGCCCGGTCCGACACCTCAGCCGAATGGTCGCGTGAGGGTTCCACACTCGACTACAAGGGGCCACGATGCACCGCCCAATGATCCCGGGTACAGCCGCCCAGGTGCATACGCGATCGACGATAGGCGTTAGGCGAGCTCCCGCTGGTACGCGTACGCGGTGGCAGCGGCTCGGGACGACACGCCGATCTTGGTGAAGATGTTGCTCAGATGGCGCGAGACGGTCTTGTCGCTCAACGAAAGCGTCTGTGCGATAGCTTGATTCGTCATCCACCCGATACGAGACGAAGCACTTCGACCTCACGAGCGGTGAGACCGTCTGGAAGGCGCGCAGGTTCGCGATTCCCGAGGAGTTCGTCGGTCGCCGTCACGTCCGGGATGGCACCCAGCCGGGCGAAAATTGCGCGGCACGTTTCCAATTCCAGACGCGCTCCATCCTCGTCACCGATCCCACGGCATGCCAGACCGATCAACCGGCGACTACGCGCGAGCTCGTACGGCACATCCAGCTCACCCCAGATCCGCGCCGCGGTGCGCAGCTCGGACAATGCCCCGGCCGAATCTCCTTCGGCCAGTCGCAGCGCACCGGCAGCGAACGCCGCGGCAGCGCGGACCGCAGGTCCGATATCGGCCAACGCGGAAAGTTCGGCCACTGCGGTGTGCGCGAGTACCGAATCTCCGTTAGCGGTCGCCAGTTCCGCCCATGCGGGCAGCAGTTTCGCCTGTGTGAGCCGGTCGGAGGGCCGTTCCGCCAATGCTCGCGTGAGACCCGCCGACGCCGAGTCGGTGCGCCCCTGCGCCGCGCGCAGCAGCGCCATGCCGGGCTGAACCTCGTAGCCGAAGCGGCCCGCGTGTGCAAATGCTTCCTCAGCCGCGGCAAAGTCGCCGACCAACCGGCGGATCTCGCCGGCCTGGTACCAGGCTTGCCCTGTGTCCATCGCAACGGTGCCGTTCTGCTCCTGGCACGCCAGCCGTGCCTCACGTTCGGCCTCGGTCCACGCACCGCGCAGCAGCATGATCGTCGATCGGTGCATTCGGCACGACCCGGAGATGGGTGTTCCACCGCGTTGGGTGCACAGCTACTGCTCGAACGCTGATGTCCACGCCTGCGCCCGACCCAAGTCCGACATGCCTACGCACGCGGTGATCGAGCTGCAATAGATCCACACACGGTACGTCGGATTCTGCACCTCGCCTGCTGCGACGGCGAGCATCGCTTCGTCGAGCAACGCGATCGCTTGCGATATCTGACCGAGCGAGGCGAGGGCACGACCTTCTTGATGCAATCCGAGGTTGAGCAGATCACGATCACCTACCAAGCCTGGGTAGCCGGAGCTTCAGCGGCTGTTTGGTGCGCGAGGAATGAGCCCAGCGGTAGCTGGCGCGCCAGCACCCGCTTTCGCGACGAAGACGGTGAGACCCGAACGGTGCAGGCTGCGGGTCCCACCAAGCCTCGCGCCATAGCCCTTTTGAAGGACAGGCTGAAGGAGCGCCGCCGTTCGTTTACCAGAGACATCGAGATTACGGCGGACACCCGCCTGTCCCAGCTCGCCGATCTGTGGCTTGCTGAACTGGAGTTCGAGAACCGCGCAACCCCGCAAACGGTCGAGTACTACCGCAGCCATATCCACGTCGCGAAAACGCGCGGCCGAAGCGACACCGTCAAGATCAACACCGCAGTGGGCGGACTCCGTATCCGCGAAGCCACCACCTCGCGTCTCGATGCCTACCTCAAAGAAGTTGCACGAACGTGGCCCTCGAAGGCCAGAGCTCATCGGGTTGTCCTAGCGGGCATGATGGGCCTTGCCGTCCGCCACGACGTCCTGCCACACAATCCCGTGCTCAACGTCGCCCGCCTCCCCCGAAACACCCAACGCCCCCGGGCCGCTGACCTGGCCACCTTGCACGCACTTCGACAACAGCTCAAGACTTGGGTTTCCGGTGACGCGATACCCGGGACCCCCTCTCGCACACAGGGCGCTCCCCGGTCACGAATCGTCCTTGACGTCACCGACGTCCTGCTGGGGACAGGCGTCCGGATCGGCGAAGCACTCGCGATTCGGTGGCGCGATCTCGACCTCGACGCCCAAACTCCGCGCGTGACGATCTGCGGGACGATCGTGCGGATCATCCACCCCGACGGAAAGCTGCGTCCGATCCGACAAGAATGGACCAAAACAGACGCTGGCTATCGGTCCGTCGTACTGCCGAAGTTCGTCGTCGAGACCCTGCGCCGTCGGGCTGGCGTCGCGATTGCGAACCCTCTGGACCTGGTGTTCACCGTTCGCACAGGCGGCATCTACGATCCGCACAATTACCGCCGGAGCTGGCGATCCGCGCGCGGCAGCCGATTCGCCTGGGTAACCCCGAAGACGTTCCGCAAGTCGATCGCCACGCTCATCGCGAACGAGTACGGCGCCAGCCACGCCGCACGCCAACTAGGGCACAGCGACAACGGCACCACTGCAGCCCGTCACTACATCGACAGTCCCAGTGAGGTCGCCGACTACACCGGACTGCTGGGCCCGGGCTTTGCGTGAAGCAGATCGAAACTTGCCTCAACTCGTGTCGAAAGCGTGTCAGAAGTCAAAATTCGACCCTCATCGAGCCCTGGAACGGCACGCACGGAGCCCCCTATTCGGGCACCTTCAGAAGCTCCGAACCGGTGCGGGACAATAGGTGGGTGCACCCCGCCGATTACCTCGACCACTCCCCTGACCTGCGCGTATTGCCAGCGTCGGAGTGGCAGGCGGCGGCGCGTGAGCATCGGGATCGGCTCGATCGGCTGGTCGGTCCGTATCTCGAGCGACGCAAGGCGGGCACCACCCATCCGGTGATCGACTTCCTGTTCACGTACTACGGAAACAAGCCCGCGCAACTGCGGCGATGGCATCCGGGTTTCGGGATCGGGCTGCGCGACGCGGGCGACTATCGGGGCGCTCGGGGATACCACGAACTGGCAGGCGTGTTCACCGCCGACCCGGCCTACCTCGCGAAGCGACGCGACACGATCGAGTTCGTCTCCAGACTCCTCACCGCGACCGCGCAACGACCAGCACAACTGTCCTGCTTCGGACTACACGAGTGGGCAATGGTCTACCGCACCGACGAGGTCCGCCACCAGCAGGTACCGCTGCGGCTCGGCAGCGCGGGTACCGACGAGGTGGTGGAGTCGATGTCGTTGCGCTGCACACACTTCGACGCCTTCCGCTTCTTCACCCCGGAGGCGGTGGGCCGCAACGCCGAACCGCTCACTCGCGCAGACCAAGTCGCCAGCGAACAGCCCGGCTGCCTACACGCGAATATGGACTTGTACAAATGGGGCTTCAAACTGGCGCCCCTGATCTCGTCGGACCTGCTGCTCGACTGCTTCGAACTAGCCTGCACCGCACGCGAACTCGACATGCGAGCCAGCCCCTACGACCTGTCCGACTTCGGCTACGAGCCGGTCCGCATCGAAACCCCCACGGGCCGTGCTGAATACGTGCGCGCCCAAGTCGCTATCGCCGAAGCCTCCGACAAGCTGCGGCACCGCATGAAACTGGCCTGCGCCGAATTGTCTTCAGCGCAGGCCGGATTCGATGCGATGCGTTAGCGGTCGTCGGAAATAACGCGGCTGTGGTCCTCGCCCAGAGTCGGTAGGACCAACTCCTCGGTCGACGGTTCGGTGACCAGCGCGAAATCTCCGTCGTGCAGTTCGGTGCCCTGGTCCACCGCGCCCTCGACCAGTTCTATGCCGCGGTCCATGCGCAGGATCAGCGGGTCGTCGCTGAGGTCCTTGTACAGCGACACACACATCGCCACCATCACCACCAGGAACGGCAGCGACACCACCGTCGTCAGCGCTTGTAGGCCCGTGAGTGCTCCGCCGAGGTTGTCGGAATCGGCGATGACCAGCATGATCGCGGCGACCGCGCCGGTGGCCGCGCCCCAGAAGATCACCACCCACTTCGACGGGTGGATGCTGCCGCGTTCGGACAGGGTGCCCATCACGATGGACGCCGCGTCGGCGCCGGAGACGAAGAAGATCGCGACCAGGATCATCACCACGACCGTGGTCACCGAGGTGATCGGGTACTGGTCCAGCAGGTGGAACAGGGCGAAGTTGGAGTCCACCGAGCCATCGGGTTCGGTCAGGTCACCGTTCTTGGTCTGTTCGGCGATGCCCGCGCCACCGAAGATCGCGAACCACAGCAGGCTGACCACGCTGGGCACCAGCAGCACGCCGGTCACGAACTGGCGGATGGTGCGGCCGCGGCTGATCCGCGCGATGAACATGCCGACGAACGGCGTCCACGAGATCCACCAGGCCCAGTAGAAGATCGTCCAGCTCGACAGCCACGCCTTCATCGCCTCGTCACCGGCGCCGGTGCGCGAGGCCATGGTGGGCAGGTTCTCGATGTAGTCGCCCAGTGCGGTGGGCAGCATGTTGAGGATGAACAGGGTCGGCCCGGCGATGAACACGAACGCCGCAATGGCAAGTGCCAGCACCATATTGATGTTGGACAGCCACTGGATGCCGCGCGCGACACCCGACACCGCCGACAGGATGAACGCCACCGTCAGGCCCGAAATGATCGCTACCAGACCGATTTTGCCGATGCTGTCGATCCAGCCGTTGAACTCCAAGCCCGCGCCGATCTGCAACGCACCCAAGCCCAGCGAGGCGGCCGAGCCGAACAGGGTCGCGAAGATCGCCATCATGTCGATGACGCGGCCGCCGATCCCGTCGGCGTGGTGTCCCAGCAGCGGGCGGAACACCGAGGAGATCAACTGCGAGCGGCCTTTTCGGAACGTGCTGTAGGCAATCGCCAGGCCGGCCACGGCGTAGATGGCCCACGGGTGCAGCGTCCAGTGGAACAGCGTGGTGGCCATCGCGACTTCGGCGGCGGCCGGTGTGCCGGGTTCGGCGGTGTGCGGGGGCGGATTCACGAAGTGCGACAACGGTTCCGCCACGCCCCAGAACATCAGGCCGATGCCCATGCCCGCGCTGAACATCATCGCGATCCAGGACACGGTCCGGAATTCGGGCTTCTCGTTGTCCTCGCCCAGCGGAATGCGGCCGAAACGGCTGACCGCCAGCCAGATCACGAAGACCACGAACGCGGTGGCGGTGAGCACGAACAGCCAGCCGGTGTTGGTGATGACCCATTTCTGGGCGGTACTGGCTGAGGAGGCCAGGCTTTCGTCATCGAGAATGCCCCAGGCGACAAAAGCGAGCGCGCCGATCGCGGTGGCGCAGAACACGAGCAGATCCAGCCGGGGTCTGCTCGGCGATCGGCCCGCTACCGCGCCCGCTGACGCTTTCGCGTCACCGGGGCCTCCTACGACATCGTTCGACATGGATCCGAGTCCTTTCCGATGGCGGAAACTCCCCGCCTGGGCAGACGAATTGTCGTTCAGAGCAACCGTACAGCGTACTGGCGGTGACCCGAGGTAAGCGGGCCCCGCCTCACACCCTGTTCCCCGAAACTGCCCTCGGTAACCATTTGCGCGGCTTACCATTCGTGATACGGCACAACTGTCTGAGCCAGTTGCGTTGTCAGCATCCGCGATGCAGGGGGTCCACGATGCCATCACGTCCGCACGCAGCAACACCACGCCATGCGCTGATCAGGGGTGCGATGGTCGTGGTGGTGACCGCGATGGTGGCGATCGGGCTGCCGTCGGGGGCGTCGGCACAGGATTTCGGGCGCACGGTGCACGAGTTCTTCGACATCGGCCGCAGTGCGGTGCCGCGCGCGGACTGCGGGCCGGGATCGCTGCCCGAAACCAGGATGCAGGGCGATGTGCCCGCGGCTGACCGGGACAGTGGGCGCAGTACCCAGGGTTACCGGTGCAATATGTCGATGGTCGGCGGTTATGCCGGGCGGGGCGCGGGGATCACCTCTACCAGTTTCGAACACTGCGCGTATGTGGGGTCGTTCTTCCCCGGCACGTTGCTCAGCGAGCATCCGGGCGTGCAGGTGATCGATGCGTCCGATCCCGCCGATCCGCGGTTGACCGCGACGTTGACCGAACCCGCGATGATGGCCGGCACATGGGAGACGTTGAAGGTCAATACATCTCGCAAACTTCTCGTGGGTACCGGGGTGCCGCTGGCGTTGGGCGCGGGTTACCTGTCGGTGTACGACATCTCCGATTGCGCGCATCCGCGCCTGCTCAATCCGGGCGTGGGCACCCATCCGATGATGCCGTTGCCGATCACCACGCACGAGGGCGGGTTCTCTCCAGACGGTCGCACGTATTGGGCGTCGGGTCTGGTGCCCGGCTTCCTCAGCGCGATCGACCTGACCGATCCGGCGAATCCGCGCGTGATCTGGCAGGGACTGACCGGGATCGAAGCGCACGGGTTCGGTGTGAGCCCTGACGGAAACCGGCTCTACATCTCCGCGGTGGGCGGGTTCACCGTGCTCGATGTGAGCGCGGTGCAGCGCCGCGACCCGAATCCGCAGGTACCGCACGTGGGCCGCACATTCTGGACCGACGGGTGGGCGACCCAGCACAGCATTCCGGTGACCTATGACGGGGTGCCGCACCTGTTCACCGTCGACGAGGGCGGTTCGGGCGGGGTGAAACTCATCGACGTCTCCGACGACGCGCACCCGCAGATCGTGGAGAAGATCAAGCTCGAGATCAACCTGCCCGAGAATGTCGACTCCGCGGTCGGCTCGGCGATGGGCAATTCGCTGTTCTCCTACGACCCGCACTACTGCACCGCCGACCGCCCTGCGAATCCGACCGCGCTGGCGTGCGGTTGGGTGTCGTCGGGGATTCGCGTGTTCGACGTGAGCGACCCCGGTTCGATTCACGAGATCGCCTACTTCAACCCGCCTGCCCGCACGAACCGCAATCTCGAGATCTGGAATTCGCCGCACGCGCTGGCCTCGATCATCGGCATTCCCGGAATGACCGCGCCCGCGGCGTTGCGGTCGATGGCCGACGGCTTGTTCGATCCCGCGCAGGTGTTGTCGGCGCGGGCGGGCCGGGTCGCGTTCGGTGACCTGTCCGCGGATTGGTGCATGTCACCGCCGGAGTGGCGGGGCGACCAACTGTTCGTGACCTGTTCGGACAACGGGTTCATGGTGTTGCAGCTCGACAACGCGGTATACACCCCGCCTGCCGACCAACAGTCCACCGTGGGGTCATGACCGTGCTCCGCGTGGCCGCCGCCTGCGCCACCGCCGTGTTCCTGCTGGCGCTGGGTGCCGCGTTTCGCCCGCTCATATGGTCCGAATCTCCCACTGTCACACCGGTTCTCACCGCGACCGAGCTGGGTTTCGTCCAGGACATGACCGCACACCACGAGCAGGCACTGAGCCTGACAACGCGCCTCGAGCCCGGCGTCGACCCCACCGTGCGCGCACTCGCCGACCAGATCGCCGACGCGCAACGGATGGAACTGGGCACCCTGCTCGGCTGGACCCAACTCGCCGGCGCCGCACCGACTTCCCCCCTGCCGGGAACCTGGATGACAGGATCGGCCCACCACCATTCGACCCCTGGCACCACCATGCCCGGCATGGCCACCATGGCCGAACTCGACGCCCTGTCCGCGGCCCGCGGCCCCGACGCCGAAACCCTGTTCCTGCAACTGATGTACCGCCACCACTCCGGCGGCGTCACCATGGCCCGCGCCGCCGACACCCTGATCACCTCGGGCCCGGTCAAGCAGTCCGCCCGCGCCATGGCCCAATCCCAGAGCCAGGAAATGGGCTACCTGGGCATGCTCTTGGCGGTGCGAGGCGTGCCACCGGCGTGAGATCAAGATCAACAGGCACTGGTGGTTTTTTCTACTCGGCCGATGTTTGCGTGGTTGCCTGGTGATCACCCGTCCAGAAAGGTGAGATCAAGATCAACACGCTGTGGTGGCGGGAATTTTGACCGGTATCCGCCGTCAGAGCGTGGTGATCAGTTGCCCAGGGTGGTGAAGTGGGCGTTGAGGGCGGATTGGGTGAGTTGGGTGGTGCCGTAGGTGAAGGTGCCCTGGTCGTGGAGTTCGTGGGCGGCGTCGAGGAGGTGGCGGTAGAGGGAGCGGGCGATGCTGCCGCCGACGGTGACTCGGCGAACGCCCAGGTCGGCGAGTTCGGCCATCGACAGGGCGCCGCCGGTCAGGCCCATGACGACGTTGAGGGGGCCGTCGAGGGCGTTGACCAGGGTGGAGATGGTGGTGGGGTCGGCGGCGCCGGGGACGAAGACGCAGTCCGCGCCCGCGGCGAAATAGGAGTTGCCGCGGCGGATGGCCTCATCGATGCCCGCGTCCACGAGTAGGGCGTCGGTGCGGCCGACCAGTACGAACGGCTCGCCACTGGCGGCGACCGCGGCGCGGGCGGCGCGGATTCGGTCCACGGCGTGGACTTCGTCGAACAGCGGGGTGGTCCGGTCGCCGGTGAAGTCTTCGATGTTGCCGCCTGCCGCGCCCGCCTCGATCGCCAGCGAAACGGTGGTGGCTACTTCTTGGGCGTCCGGTCCGTATCCCTCTTCGAGGTCGGCGCTGACGGGAACCCTGACGGCGGTGGCGATTTCGTGGATGCGGCGCATCATCGTCGGCCGGTCGACGCGGCCCTGGTCGCCGTGTTCGGTGAAGAAGTCGTGGTCGGGGCGGCCGAACGAGAAGGCGATCCCGGCGCTGGTGGTGGCGATCGCCGGAAAGCCCACCGACTCCAGGATGCGCGCACTGCCCGCGTCCCACGCGTTCGGTAGTAGGAAGCATCCTTCGCGATGCAGGTCGACGAAAGCTTGTGCGCGCGTTCGCTGTTCACTGTCCACGGTTGCTCCTGCGGGAGGCGGGGTGTGCTGACCGGGTCCATTGTGCAGGACCGCGCGCAGCTACCGGTCGCGTAGGCGGCGTACCGCGTCGTCCATGTGTTCCACGAGCAGGGCGCGGGCGCGATCGGGTGCGCCGGTGCCGATCGCTTCGTGCAGTTCGACGTGTTCGCGGGCTTGTTCGCGCAGGTCGGGGTAGGTGGTTTGCAGTGCGCCCAGGCACATGCGGGTTTCGATGAGCAGGGTGCGGGCGGCGCGGACCAGGCGGGGGCTGTCGGTGGCGGTGACCAGGGCTTCGTGGAAGGCCTGATCGGCGTCGGAGACCGCGGGGGCGTCGCCCGCGTCGGCGGCTTGTTGCATGGCGGTGACGCTGGGTTGCAGTGCGGCGTAGGCGATTTCGCGGCGGCCGTCCAGGATCAGGTCGAGGGCGCCGCCTTCGAGGGCGGCTCGGGCGCGGTAGATGTCGATCACATCGTCGGTGGTGAGTTCGATGACGAAGATGCCGCGGTTGCGGATGCTGAACAGCAAACCTTCTTGGACCAGGCGCTGCATGGCCTCGCGCACGGGCCCGCGGGAGACGCCGAAACTGGCTGCCAGGTCGGATTCGCCGAGCTGGGCACCGGGGGCCAGCGCGCCGCGCATGATCGCCGCGCGGAGTCGGTCGGCGATCATCTCGGCGGTGGATTGCTGGTTGACCGGTTCGAAATCAGTGATCGACATGCTGGCTCCGTTCCGCGAACAGGGTGCCGAATTCCGGGGCGTACGGGGTGACCCCGGCCAGCCGCAGACCTTCCCAGATGGTGACCTGATTGGCCGTGAGCACCGGTTTGCCGAGCGCGGCCTCGAGTTTCGGGAGCACTTCGAGAGTATGCATGGCGGTGTCGGGGATGAGCAGCGCTTGGGCGTCGGCGTGGTCGTTGGTGACGGCCAGGGTCAGGACCTGGTCGGGAGTCAGGGTGCCGACCTCGGCGGCGGTGTCGATGCCGGCGCTGGACATCGACACGACTGCGATGCCCGCGTCGGCGAGGAAATCGACGAACAGTCGCGCGATGTCTTCGGGGTAACTGGCGACGACCGCGACGCGCTCGATGTCGAGGGCTCGTGCGGCTTCCACGAACGCGAAGCTCGTGCTGGACGCGGGCACGCCTGCGGCTTCGGCCAGGCTTTCGACCTGGCGTCGGGCGCCTTCGGGGCCGTAGACGAAACTGCCCGATGTGCAGGCCCAGACGACGACGTCGGGTTGCTGCGGGGCGAGTAACGAGGCGCCGGCGCGCAGTTTCTCCGGGCTGCCCAGGTCGAGGAGTTCGGCGATCGCGTGTAGGTCGGTGCCGTAGATGTGCGCTACGGGTAGCGCGGCGTCGAGCACGGCCGCTGCTCGTGGGTAGTCGTCCTCGGCGGCGTGGTCGGGGTAGACGAATCCGATTGTCGGCGTGTGCATTTCGCTCCGTTCAGAACACATTGACTGGCCACCTACCTGGACAGGAAGTCCGTATCTTCTCCGAACACATCGACCAGCCACTTTTCAGGGCTGGAAGTCTGCATTCCGCCAGTTCAGAACACATTGACCAACCACTTCCCCGGCCCCATCATGGGCAGCTTCATTCGACCCAAACATGCCCACATCGTCAGTTGGTTGGCAGTGAGTACCGGCTTGCCCAGCGCCTGTTCGAGCGGCTCGATCACGTCATAGGTCGGCAGGTTCGTGCAGCTGACGAAGATCGCTTCCGAACGTGGATCATCGGCGCGGAGAATCCGTTCGGCGATGGTGCGGTAGTTGACCTTCCAAATACCGCCACCCAACCCGAGGTGATCGGACTTGATCGTCGCGCAACCGGCTTCATCGAGGAATTCGTGCAGCTTCCCGGTGAGAACCTCGTCGTACGGCGTGATCACCGACATCCGGGTGATGTTGAGGTGCTTGATCGCCTCCACCAGCGCCCCAGAGGTGGTGACCGCATCAGGCGCACCGGCCAGACAGATCGTCTCCCGCAAAGACCGCTCATAGGCGAGCCCATTGATGAAACTTCCCGAAGTACACAGGTAGGCAACGACTTCCGGCTCCACGTGCAGCACATCGTGCGTGGCCGCGGTCAGATGCACCGGGTTGGACACCAGTTCGGCCATGGCCAGCGAGACCGGCACCGGTTCATAGGGTGTGCGGGCCAGGTGCAAGCTGACTTCCAGGGGCGCCCACCGCCACAGTTCCCGTTCGAGGGCGAGGTCGAACGGCGCGATCACGCCGATGCCTCGTTGTGCTACCGGCCCGTCGATGTCGGGGAAGCTGAACTCCACTGCGGCCCCTCTCGCGCTCAGCCGGGCAGACCTCCGAACACGATCGGATTGTTGACAATCATACGATCTGAACTTACGGTGTCAATGTGGGCGGTGAAATTGTGGAACCCAGGCCGATCGTCACCGTCCTCCATCGTGACACCGTCCCCGATTCCGACCTCATGGCCCCCGTGGCGCAACGCGCCGACGTGCGCTACACCGAGGCCGACGGCCTGGCCGACGCGCTGCGCGGCGCCGATGTGCTGTTTGTCTACGACTTCCAAACCCGGGCGCTTCCGGCCGCCTGGCCCAGCGCGGACCGTTTGCGGTGGTTGCACATGGGCGGTGTCGGCGTCGACGCGGTGATGTTCCCGGAACTGCGCGCCTCCGACGTCACAGTCACCAACACCCGCAACGTCTTCGATTCCGCGATCGCGGAATATGTTCTCGGCCAGATCATTTCGTTCGCCAAGGACCTGCCCGGTTCGATCCGGCTCCAACAGCGGCACGAATGGCAGCATCGCGAATCCGAACGCGTGGCAGGCGCGACGGCGTTGATCGTGGGCACCGGTTCCATCGGCCGCACCATCGCGCGACTGTTGCGCGCGGTGGGCATGACCGTGCGCGGCGTCGGCCGCCGGGCCCGCTCGGACGACCCGGATTTCGGCACCATCAGCGACGATCTACACGCCGAACTACCCGACGCCGACTACGTGATCGCGATCGCGCCGCTCACCGCGCACACCCGACACATGTTCGACGCCACCGCTTTCGCCGCGATGAAACCCCACGCCAGGTTTGTCAATGTCGGGCGCGGGGAACTCGTGGTTACCGAGGATCTCGTCGCCGCGCTGGCCGACAACACGATCGCCGGGGCCGCGCTCGACGTGGTCGACCCGGAACCGCTACCCGCGGACCACCGGCTGTGGGATCTACCGAATGTGGTGCTCACGCCACACAATTCGGGTGATGTCCACGGTTGGCGCACCGAGATCGTCCGCGCATTCACCGACAATTTCCACCGGTGGGCAGCCGGTCTGCCGCTGGACAACGTTGTCGACAAGACGCTCGGGTACGTGCCCGGCTGAAGGAGTCCGCCATGACGCAGCCCGATCCGCCCACCGACCCCACCGCGATGACGGCGGTGCAGTTGGTCTCGGCCTACGCCGCCGGGCAACTGTCCCCCGTCGAGGCCACCCAGGGGTGTCTGGACGCGATCGCCGCCCGCGACGGCGCGCTCAACGCCTTCTGTCTGGTCGACCCGGATCGGGCATTGGTTCAGGCCAAGGACTCCGAAGCCCGCTGGCAGTCGGGTAATCCGCGCGGGCTGCTCGACGGGGTGCCGATCTCGATCAAGGACATCTTCCTGACCGAAGGGTGGCCGACGCTGCGCGGGTCCACCTGTGTGGACGCGGACGGGCCGTGGTTGGTGGACAGTCCGGTCGCCGCGCGGCTGCGCGGGGACGGGATGGTGTTCGTCGGCAAGACCACCACGCCGGAGATCGCGTGGAAGGGCGTGACCGACAGCCCGCTGACCGGCGTGACCCGCAATCCCGTCGACCCCACCACCACCGCGGGCGGCTCGTCCGGAGGTAGTGCGGCGGCGGTGGCGGGCGGGATGACGCCGGTATCGGTGGGCACCGATGGCGGTGGCAGCATCCGGATTCCGGCATCGTTCTGCGGGATCGTGGGGTTCAAGCCGACGCACGGGCGGGTTCCGCTCTACCCCGCCAGCCCCTTCGGGCCCCTGGCGCACGCGGGCCCGATGACGCGCACCGTGGAAGACGCGGCGCTACTGATGGACATCCTGTCGCTACCCGACCCGCGTGATCCGACCGCGCTGGCACCCACTTTTACGACCTTCCGCAGCCAGATGCAGCGTGACGTGCGCGGCCTGCATGTCGGCTATTCCGCGACACTGGGCTTCGCGCAGGTGGACCCGGAGGTCGCCGAGATCGTCGATGCCGCGGTGCGTCGGTTGGCCGAGACCGATTTGACCATCGATGCGGTGGATCCCGGATTCGGTGATCCGCGTGCGGCTTTCGAGATCCTGTGGGCGGCGGGGGCCGCGACCATGTTGTCGAAGTTCCCCGCCGGTTCGCGCGAGAAGGTCGATCCCGGTTTGGGAGAGGTGTGGGATCGTGGCGAATCCATCAGTGCCACGGACTATCTCGATGCCCGACATGTCGCCGCCGAGGTCGGCATCGCGATGGGCAATTTCCACACGGCCTACGACGTGCTGATCACCCCGACCATGCCGATCACCGCGTTCGAAGCCGGTCACGAGGTGCCGCCCGGCAGTGGTCTGCGTGGCTGGCCCGATTGGACGCCATTCACCTACCCGTTCAACATGACTCAGCAACCGGCCATCAGCATTCCGGCCGGCACGACCCGCACCGGGATGCCGGTGGGCTTGCAGATCGTCGGCCCCCGCCACTCCGACGATCTGGTCCTCGCGGTCGCCCGACACGCGGAATCCGTGCTCAACGCCTGAGTTACCCCGGCATTTTCACGCACTTCGCCGCCGTTCAGTCAGAAAACTGATTGGCGGAAGTCGAAGTGCGTGAAAATGCCGGACTCACACCGCGGCCAGAGCGGTGGCAAGTAGTTCTGGTCGCTATTCAGACGCGGGCGAACGACAAGGTCTCCCCCTCCACCCCGCGCAACCACAGCCCGTTGCACGCGGCAGCTAGATCCGCGAGGCCGTCCTCGATGGTGGCGAACACGCTGCCGGGGACCCAGCCGAGGTCGCCGTTGATCAGTAGATTGTTGCGGCCGTAGAACAGGGCCAGGTCGGTGGCGCCCTGGGCGTGGTGGGCGGCCGAGCCGGGTTCGTAGCCGTAGGCGGGGTTGCCGATTTCCCACGGTTCGAAATCGAACAGGCAGACATCGCCGGGAATCGGTGTGACGGTGGGGTTTTCGCGGTGCGGGGCGGCGGTGATGCGGGGAATCAGGGTGTAGACCTCGTTGCGGGCGTATTTGGCGTGGAAGGCGTCGCCTTCCTGGGGTAACGCCGCCCAGACGGCGGCACAGGTGAGTGGGGCTTCGTCGTCGAGGAGGCGGGCGCGGCAGGTGACGCCTGCTTTGGTGAGGGTGATGCTCATGTAGCGGGCCATGATCCTGCTTTCTGCTCGGCGAGCACTTCCGACCAGATCGCCAGCGCGTCCTCGACCTGGGTATCGGTGACGATCAGCGGCGGGATCATCCGCACCACGTTCATGTGCGCACCACAGGTGAGCAGCAACAGCCCCTTCGCCACAGCGGACTTCTGCGCGACAGCGGCAGTCTCAGGATCGGGTTCACCAGTGGCCGTGGTGAATTCGGCGCCGACCAGCAGACCGAGCCCGCGCACATCGCCGATCGCCTTGGTCGCCAGTTCCGACACACCGGCCAGCAATTGCCTGCCCCGCACCGCGGCATTGTCGACCAACCCCTCGGCCTCGATGACGTCGAGCGTGGCCACCGCGGCCGCACACGCCACCGCATTGCCGCCATACGTCCCACCCTGGGACCCCGGCCAGGCCTTCGCCATCAACTCCCGCGACGCCGCGATCCCCGACAGCGGGAACCCACTGGCCAACCCTTTGGCGATGGTGATCACGTCGGGCCGGACGTCGAAGTGCTGGTGGCCGAAGAACTTTCCGGTGCGACCGAACCCGGTTTGGATCTCGTCGAAGACCAGCAGGATGCCGTGCCGGTCGGCGCGTTCACGCAGCCCTTGGAAGAACCGGGTGTTGCCGGGGATGTACCCGCCCTCCCCCAGCACCGGTTCGACGATGAACGCCGCGGTTTCCGCGGGCGAGGTGACGGTCGCGAACAGATAATCCAGCTCGCGCAACGCGAAGTCCGTGGCTTCCTCCTCGGTCCACCCGTAGCGGAAGGCGGTCGGGAACGGTGCCACGTGCACGCCCGACATCAGCGGGCTGAATCCCGCCGAGAACCGGGTGCCCGAGGTGGTCATGGTCGCGGCGGCGACGGTGCGGCCGTGGAAACCGCCGTGGAACACGATCACGTTCGGGCGCCCGGTGGCCTGGCGGACCAGGCGCAGCGCCGCCTCGATCGCCTCGCTGCCGGAATTGGCGAAGAACAGCGCGTCCAAGCCTTCGGGCAGGACCGCGCCGAGTCGTTCGGTGAGTTCCAGCAGCGGCTTGTGCAGCACGGTCGTGTACTGCCCGTGGATCAGCTTGCCGACCTGGGCTTGCGCCGCCGCGACCACGGTCGGATGGCAGTGCCCGGTGCTGGTGACGCCGATTCCGGCGGTGAAATCCAGGTAGCGGCGACCGTCGGTGTCGTAGAGGTAGCAGCCGACGCCGTGATCGACGTGCACGGGCGTGGCCTGCTTCAGGACGGGAGACAGCTCGGTCATCAAGGACTCCCCAGATTGTCTATTGTCGGATTGTTGACAATATGCATAACATGGCGGGGAGGGTCACGGCAATGGGTGATCCACCGCGTCGGGAGGCAGGGCACCGTATGACCGAGTCCGGGGGCAGCGCACGGCTGCTCGAAAACCTCAGCGCCACCGAACATTCCGCGATCGACAGCGTTCCGAAAGGCCTGTTCATCGGCGGCGAATGGCGCGAATGCCCCGCCACGCTGCCCGTGTTCGATCCCGCGACCGGCGAGCAGCTGTGCTCAGTGGCGGACGCAACCCCGGCTGACGGCCTCGACGCTCTCGCCGCTGCCGCTGCGGCACAAGCGGATTGGGCGAACACGCCGCCGCGCACCCGCAGCGACATCCTGATGCGCGCCCACCACGCCCTGCTGGCCGACACCGAACGCCTGGCCCTGATCATGACCCTGGAAATGGGCAAGCCGCTGACCGAAGCACGTGGCGAAATCGCTTATGCCGCAGAATTCTTTCGCTGGTTCGCCGAGGAAGCCGTGCGCCTCGATGGCGGATATATGCCCGCGCCGACGGGCGGTTCCCGGTTCCTGGTGACCAAGCAACCCGTCGGGCCGAGCCTGCTCGTCACGCCGTGGAACTTTCCGATGGCGATGGGGGCACGCAAGATCGCGCCCGCGCTGGCCGCCGGGTGCGCCAGTGTGGTGAAACCTGCTGAGCAGACACCTCTTTCGATGCTGGCGCTGGCCGCTCTACTGGCTGATGCGGGCGTGCCCGCCGGGGTGGTCAACGTGGTCACCACCGCTGATCCCGGTGCGTTGGTGACGCCGCTGATCGCCGATCCGCGCTCGCGCAAGCTGTCCTTCACCGGTTCGACCGCGATCGGGAAGTTGCTGCTCGAGCAGTGCGCGGGCACCGTCATGCGCACGTCCATGGAGTTGGGCGGGAACGCGCCGCTGCTGGTGTTCGACGATGCCGATCTCGATGAAGCGGTCGAGGGTGCGTTGGCGGCCAAGATGCGCAATATCGGCCAGGCGTGCACGGCGGCGAACCGAATTCTGGTGCAGCGCAACGTCGCTGACGAGTTCGCCGAACGACTGACCGCGAAGATGGCGGCCTTGCCGATGGGGCGGGGCACCGAGCCCGGGGTGGTGGTCGGGCCGCTAATCGATGCTGACGCCGTGGCGAAGGTCGAATACCTGGTGGCCGATGCCCGTCGTCGCGGCGCTCGACTGGGGCTCGGCGGCACGGCGGTGCACGGCCCCGGCACGTTCTACCCCGCGACGGTGCTCACCGACGTCCCCGATGACGCCGAACTGTGCCACACCGAGATCTTCGGCCCGGTCGCCGCGATCGGCACCTTCGACACCGAAGACGAAGCCATCACGCGAGCCAACGACACCCCTTACGGGCTGGTCGCCTACGTGTTCACCGAGAACCTGCGGCGCGGGCTGCGCGTGTGTGAGGCCCTGGAAACCGGGATGGTCGGCCTCAATCAGGGAGTGGTGTCCAATCCGGCGGCGCCGTTCGGCGGAGTGAAGGAATCCGGGCTCGGGCGTGAAGGGGGTTTCACCGGGATCGACGAATTCCTCGAGACCAAATACATCGGCATCAAGGTTTAGGGAGACAGCGTGCGCACATACCGGATCGCGACCATTCCGGGCGACGGGATCGGCGTCGACGTGACCGTCGAGGCGGTGAAAGTGCTCGACCGGGTGCTGCCGGGAATCAGCTGGACCGAGTTCGACTGGTCGTGCGAGAACTATCTGCGCACCGGCGCGATGATGCCGACCGACGGGCCCGAACAGCTCGCGGACTTCGATGCGATCCTGTTGGGCGCGGTCGGATTTCCCGGTGTTCCCGACCATATTTCCCTGTGGGGCTTGCTGATTCCGCTGCGGCGGGCGTTCAACCAGTATGTGAATCTGCGGCCGGTGCGGTTGCTGCCCGGCACGGAATCCGCGCTGCGTGATCGCACGGCCGAGGACCTCGACATTCTCATCGTGCGCGAGAACTCCGAGGGTGAGTACTCCGACATCGGCGGCATTCATAACCCGGGCCGCCCCGACGAATTCGTGCTCCAGGAGTCGGTGTTCACGCGCACCGGCTGCGAACGGATCATCCGCTACGCCTTCGACCGCGCCACCGAACGCGACGGCAAACTGTGCTCGGCGACCAAGTCCAACGGGCTCATTCATTCGATGCCCTACTGGGACAGCGTGTTCGAACGCATCGCCGCCGAATACCCGTCGGTGCAGACACGGCAGATGCACGTCGACGCCCTCGCCGCCGAAATCGTGCTGCACCCCGACCGCCTCGACGTGATCGTGGGCTCGAACCTGTTCGGCGACATCCTCTCCGACCTCGCCGCAGCCGTCACCGGCGGACTCGGCCTGGCCCCCTCGGGCAACATCAACCCCGCCAACGACGCGCCCTCGATGTTCGAAGCGGTCCACGGCAGCGCACCCGATATCGCGGGCTTGGGCATCGCCAACCCGGTCGCCCAGATCCTCGCGGGCGCCATGCTGCTGTCCCACCTGGGCGAGCACGACGCGGCCGCCGCGGTCGACCGTGCGGTCTGCGACGTCCTCGCGGCGGGCACGATCCGCACACCAGACCTGGGCGGCACCGCGACCACCGCCGACCTGGGCACAGCCATAGCCGAACTCGCAGGCGCACTGACCCAAGCGTGACGCTGAGTTCGCGGGTGCGCGAGACCGGGCGAGGCGGGCCCCGCCACTCGCCGACGGCTCACTGAGGTGTCGCAGTGCACTGTCGTTGCCATCGGTGCGGCGACGGGCGCGCGCTGGTGGCCAGCCACGGAACTACGCACCGTCCGACCCGCGCACCCGTGAGCACAACGTCATCGCGAGGCAACTGCCAAGAAAATCGCAGGCAATCGGTGGTGCGCACCATGAGGCACAAGGTCGGTGACGGGTGTCGGAAGGCGAGACGTGGTGACGAGCGCACGGGTGGGCGTAGTTCCGGCGGTGCAATGCGGGTTGGAACGGGTGCGCGCGAAGATCGCCGCGGACCTCGAACCGATCGCGGTGCGCGAGCGACCCGTGGCCGAGGCGGTCGGAGCCACCCTGGCCGTCGCCCTGGCCGCGGGCACTCCCCTGCCGCGCGTGGACACCGCCGCCATGGACGGCTACGCGGTCGCGGGCCCCGGACCGTGGTGGCGGCTGCACCACCAGGTCAGCTACGCCGGACGTAACTGCTCGGTGGTGCTGGCGCCCGGTGAAGCGGTGCGCATCGCGACCGGCGCCGCCACACCCCTGGGCACCACCGCGACCCTGCGCGACGAACACGTCGCGATGACCACCGTGTCCGGCAAACCGGTGGTCATGCGCGCACCCGGCGCACCGGTGCGCGACGACACCCGCCGCCAAGGCGAACACTGGACCACCGGAACAGAATTGGCGCGAGCGGGCGCACGCGTGTCAGCGGCACTGGCCTCGGCCGCGCTGAGCGCGGAAGCCGAAACCGTCACCGTGCGTGGACCTCTGCGCGCCGACGTGGTGATGACCGGCGACGAAATCCGCGCCGTCGGCCCCCTGTCCGCCGGCGAAACCCGCGACTCGCTGGGCCCCGTTCTCCCAGAGTTCCTGCGCTGCTGCGACATCGAGAGCACCGGACTGTGGCACCTCGCCGACAGCCGTGACCTGCTGCGCTCCTGGCTCACCCTGAAATCCCACGCCGACCTGGTCGTCATGGTCGGCGCCACCGGCCGCGGCGCCGCCGACCACCTACGCACCCTGCTGTCGGACCTCGGCGCCCGAATCATCATCGAACGCATAGCGATTCGCCCCGGCGGTTCCACCCTGGTTGCCCAACTCCCCGACGGCCGCGTCCTACTCGGCCTGCCCGGCAACCCCTTCGCCGCCGTAGCCGCCCTGCTGGCAGTAGGCCCCGCCATCGTCGACGCCCTCACCCTGCGCACCCCCGGCCCCACCATGTGGGGTCGCCTGTCCGACGCGGGCGTCATGGAAGGCGAAGCCACCCGCCTGGTCGGCGTCCAACAACACCCCGGCGGCGTCTGGCGCAGCACCGGCCCCGCCCACACCCCCCACCTGGCCGGCCTCATCGGCTGCCAAGCACTGGCCATCCTCCCCCCGGGCACCGGCCGCGGCTCCCTGGTAGAACTGCTCCCGCTCCCCCACTGACCGCCTCGGCGAAGCCCGGCTGTCGAGGCGACTGCTCGCAGTACGCTTCGGACATGACCGAGGTACAGGGGGCGGCACCCGCGAACGAAAAGCGTGGCGCCGGGGCAATATTGCTGGCTTTGACCCAGATCGTGGTCGGCGCGCTGACGGGAGCGTTCACGGCCCTGATCGGCTACCTGCACATTGTGATCGCCGTGCGCGAGGGCCTGGGGGTAGCCGGTCCCGACACCGAACCCATCCGATATTGGGCGACATGGATTCTCACGTACGCACTGGTGCTCGTCGGCCTACGCCTGGCCTACCGACTCCAGGCCATCCGCCCGTTCGTCGTCACGATGGCGATGGTGTTCGTCCTTCTCGCCACCCCCTACACGATGATCGCGATCGGCATCGAAGGCGGCGGGTTCGCCACCTGACAGAAGCGGCCCTGACGCGAGATGCGTCAGGGCCGGTTCTGCTCGATGCGAGGATCAGCCGTGTTGCGGCGGCTGCCAGGGGCGACCATACGGATCGTTCGGGCGGGCGGTTGGGGATTGCTCCGCGTCCAAGTTCGTCGGTGGAGTGGGCAGTTCCGGATTGCCCTTGGCCACTGAGGTTTTCGGGCGTGGGATAGGGGTGTCGAAACCTTCGACGGGCGTGCGGGCGGTGGCTTCGGCGGCACGGACCGCTTCGGCGATCTTGGGGTCGGAAGCGGTTTCGAACCAGTCTTCGACGTCGGAATCGTCGGCGATCTGCACCGGCGCTTCGTCGGTGGACGCCTCGTAGCGGAACACGCCGTCCTCGCCCTTGGACGCGAAGTTCTGGGCGAAACCTTCCAGGGCCTTGCCGAAATCGCTCGGCACCAGCCACACCTTGTTGGCGTCACCCTTGGCCACCAACGGCAACGTCTGCATGTATTGGTACGCAAGCAGTTCCGGCGTCGGCTTGCCGTTCTTGATGGCGGCGAAAACCTTCTCGATCGCCTTCGCCTGACCCTGCGCCTGCAGGTAGGAGGCTGCGCGTTCGCCCTGGGCGCGCAGGATGCGGCTCTGGCGTTCACCTTCGGCGGACAGGATCGCGGACTGCTTGCCACCCTCGGCGGTCAGGATCGCCGCCTGCTTGGCGCCCTCGGCGGTCTTGATCTGCGCTTCGCGGTTGCCTTCGGCGGTGAGGATCGTCGCGCGCTTCTCGCGATCGGCCTTCATCTGCTTCTCCATCGATTCCTGGATCGACGGCGGCGGATCGATGGACTTGAGCTCCACGCGGGCCACGCGCAGACCCCAGCGGCCAGTGGCCTCGTCGAGCACACCACGCAGCTGGTTGTTGATCTGATCGCGCGACGTCAGCGTCTCTTCCAGCGTCATGCCACCCACGACATTGCGCAGGGTGGTGACGGTGAGCTGTTCGACCGCGGCGATGTAGTTGCTGATCTCGTAGACCGCGGCCTGCGGGCTGGTGACCTGGAAATACACCACCGAGTCGATCTGCAGGGTGAGATTGTCCTGGGTGATCACCGGCTGCGGCGGGAACGACACCACCCGTTCGCGCAGATCCACCTTCGCGCGCACGCGATCAGCGAACGGGACCAGGAAGGTCAGCTGACCCGACACGGTGCGCGAATACCGTCCGAGCCGTTCGATCACCGCCGCCTCGGCCTGCGGGACGAGCGCGATCGATTTGAACACCACCACCACGACCAACAGGACGAGGACGGCGGCCACGATCAAGGCAACGATGTCCATGGTTTCTAGGGACCCTTCCAGACCACGGCGGTAGCGCCGTCGATCTTCATCACATAAACGGTCACACCGGCTTCGTACACTTCTGTCGCGTCCAGCGGACGCGCGGTCCACACTTCACCACCGAGCTTGACCTGCCCCGAATGCTCCGACACCGAATCCAGCACCAGCGCCGACTTCCCTTGCAGCGCATCGGCATTGGTGAGCGTGGGCGGCGGGGTACCGAACTTGCGGCGCAGCACCGGACGCACGCCGAGAAACAGCACACCGGCCATCGCCGCGAACACCAACGCATCGCCCCACACCGGCAGTTCGGTGGCGGCGCTGACACCCGCGGTGCCCAATGCGGCCACGCCGAGCATGAGCAGCACGAGATCCCCGGTGAGCATTTCCGCCGCCGCGAGAGCGATGCCCGCGATCAGCCAGATTATTGCGGCCACCTCGCCAGCCTAGCCGTGATCAGCCGTTCGCGGGGCTCCTCGAGGCACCCGGAATTCGATCTCGGGCGCACCGGGTCACCGCGAAGTACGAACGCCCCCAACGCAACAGACCCACCGGCATCACGGTGCGACGCATCGGGTGCCGTGCGCGGTAGTTTCAGGGGCGTGAGTGCACGAGACAGCTACGGGGACATCTATTCCGGACACGATCG
This sequence comes from Nocardia sp. NPDC058640, assembly GCF_042716995.1. NCBI lineage: Bacteria > Bacillati > Actinomycetota > Actinomycetes > Mycobacteriales > Nocardiaceae > Nocardia > Nocardia sp. NPDC058640. The sequence goes on along the minus strand of NZ_JBHXRG010000026.1, from coordinate 43,789 downwards.
CACCAAGAAGACGCCGGTGCCGACGGTGATCGCGGTGCGCGACCTGGTCGCCGAGGACGCGGTCAGCGGATTCTGCGGTGCCGTAGTCGGTTTCGACCGCAGCTACGACGGTGAGTTCGTGAAACTCGAGGACGGACGCGGGGTGGTTCGCCTGTTCGCGATGCGCGAAGCGGCATTCCTGATCGACGGTAAACCGGTCACGCTGATCCGGCCCACCGCGACCGCGCCCAAGCCACCGACCCGCTCCGCGTCGGGGTCCACGCGCGTGGAGGGTCTGCGCGCGCGGGTGGCTAGAACCAGCCGGATCTGGGTGGAGGGTGTGCACGACGCGGCGCTGGTCGAGCGGGTGTGGGGGCACGACCTGCGGGTGGAGGGCGTGGTCGTGGAACATCTGGAAGGGCTGGACAATCTCGGTGCCCGGTTCGTGGAGTTCGAGCCCGGTCCCGGTGCGCGCGTGGGCGTGCTGGTGGACCACCTGGTCACCGGCTCCAAGGAGTCGCAGCTGACCACCGGACTCGGCCCGCACGTGCTGGTGACCGGGCACCCGTACATCGACGTCTGGCAGGCGGTACGCCCCGCGGCGCTGGGCATCGACGCCTGGCCGACCGTGCCGCGCGGCGAGGATTGGAAGACCGGCATCTGCGAACGTCTGGGCTGGGGAACCCCGCAGCAGGGGTGGCGGCGGGTCTACAACGCGGTCGGCTCGTTCCGCGATCTGGAGGCCCCGCTCATCGGCGCGGTGGAACGGCTCATCGACTTCGTGACCGAGCCGCAGTAACCGCATACCAGGTCAGGCAGGCCTATTCGCGACCTCAGTGCGCACACGCGAACCCCGGCGAACCTTTATGCTCGATGATTATGTGCTCTCCCAGTGCGACGCTGACGCTGTGGGCCGGCTCCTGGCTGGCCGGTACCAGCGCGCCCGACGACGTGCTGGAGGCACTGCACGCCTGGGCACCGCGGCACACCATCGCGGCGGGCGACCCGGTCACCGGCGGTCGCACCGATCTGCCGTGGACCTCACGCGGCGACGCGGGCACCGGCGCGATGCCGCTGCTGAAGGTGATCCGGGAGGCGATGGCCCCGGCGGGCGCGCAGTTGCGACTGGTGCTGCCGGCGCCCGGTGACGTGCGGGGGCTGCCGGTGGGTACCGCGTTCGCCGCCGACGCGATCGACGCCGAGGAGGGCATCCTGCTGGGCGTTCCCGGCGAGCCCGGCACCGGGCTCATCCCGCAGTGGGACGACGACGACACCCTGCAGTGGACGGTGTACGGGGTGGATCTGCCGCGTATCGCGGGGCACGACATGTCGCTGGGCGAGGCCGAGTACACCATGCGCGAATCGGTGCGCGATGCCGCCGACGCGCTGATGCAACTGCACACCACCTCGATCGGCAACGGCGACGACGACCCGCGCGAACAGATCGAGGCGCAACTGGCAGCCTACTCGCGCCACGCCTACCCCGATTCGATTCCGTTGCGCGCCAAGCGAATTCTCGACACCGCCGACCATGTGGCCGCGATTCTCACCGTCGCCCAGCACGAACCGGCGTCCTCACCCACTTCGGCCACCGCGATCGGCGCACACGAATCGCTGCTACGCCCGCTGTGGAACACGATCCGCGAAGCCCGCCTCGTCGCCGTCCACGCCGCCACCCGCCGCGACGGATAGCAGGGCGAAGACAGGTCCGACACTCGCCGCGACCGAAAACGCGTAGGCGAAGCGCGTTGCCGCCGCCCGCCGCAACCGATAGCGCGCAGGCGAAGCGCCGTGCGTCGTTACGAAGTTCCGCTTCAGAATCCGCCGAGTGCCGCCCGCAGATCGGGAACTTCTAGCGCTTTCAAGACGGCGCTGCGCACCCGAGGGCAGGCACGCATCGTGGCCGTATCCACGATGCGGCGGTTGTAGGCGACAGCGGCACCCGCGACCGTGTCATCGATGGTCCACAGCTTCATAACGCCGGTGAACGCCACCTGCGCGACCTGCGGGCCCAACGCCTTCCAGGTCCCCTTCTGCGCGTCGAAAATCCCGCACAACCTGTCCGCCGCGACCACCGAGATCGTGGTCGGGGGTGCCGGGACCGGCTCGGTTTGGAAGCCTTCCTTGCCACACCCGGTCAGGCCGAGCGCGGCTGCGGACAAGACCAGGGCCAGCCCGGTCGTGCGACGCGGCGAGATCGAAACCATCGGAAGTCCTCCGATCAGTCGAGCGCAACTGAGCAAAGGCTACTCCCGGAACCGGGCACTACCGACAAATGGTTACCCGGTTGTGTTCAGCGCGCAGCGGGGCGCTGGGGCAGTTCGCAGCAGCCCGGCGCGCACAGGGCGCCGTCGACGGTGCACCCGTAACCGGGGACTTCTCCGAGTTCACGCACCGGTGCGCCGCTCACGCGTTCACCGATCAGCTCCACGATCATCCGCGAGAACCGCGGGTCGGTGCCGGGGGTTCCCGCGCGCGCGAAGGCCATGCCGAGTTCGGCGGCGCGTGCGCTGGCCTCGTTGTCCAGATCCCAGATCACTTCGAGGTGATCGGATACGAAGCCGACCGGGCACACCACCACGGCGTCGATTCCCTTGCCGTGCAATGCATCCAGGTGGTCGAGGATGTCGGGTTCCAGCCACGGCACCTGCGGCGGGCCCGACCGCGACTGCCACACCACGTCGTAGTCGGCGAAACCTGTTGCCGCCGCACACAATCGGGCAGCTTCGGCAACCTGACGACTGTAGAGACGTCCGCCATCGGCAGGCGGTCCCGCGGCGATATCGGCAGCCACCGGAATCGAATGCGCTGTGAATACCAGGCGCACACCGGCGCGACGATCGGCCGGAATCTGTTGCACCGCAGTGGTGATCGCGTCGGCGAACGACTCGATCAACAGCGGGTGATCGAAATACTGGCGCAGTTTCACCAGTTCGGGCGCACCGTCACCCACGGCCGCGCGAGCCCGCGAGATGTCCTCGTCGTACTGGCGGCAGCCGGAGTAACCACCCCACGCGGAGGTGGGAAACACCAGGGCCGAACGCACACCGTCCGCGGTCATCCGCGCGACAGTGTCCTCGACCATGGGATGCCAGTTGCGATTGCCGAAGTACACCGGCAGATCCAGCCCCGCATCGGCCAGATCGGCCTCGAGCGCGGCGATGATCCGCTGATTCAGCGCGTTGATCGGTGAGACCCCACCGAAATGCAGGTAGTGCTGCGCGACCTCGGCCAGCCGTTGCGGGGGTACCCCGCGGCCCCGAGTGACGTTCTCCAGGAAGGGGATCACGTCCTCGGGGCCTTCGGGGCCGCCGAAAGACAGCAGCAGCAGTGCGTCGGGCATCAGCTCAGGGACATGTTCTCCGGGAACCACATGTTGTGGCTGGCGCCGCCGTCGACGTAGATGATCGAGCCGGTGGTGGCGGGCAGCCAATCCGACAGCAGGGCCACGATCGACTTGCCGACCGCGCGCGGGTCGTTGCCGTCCCAGCCGATCGGCGACGCGCCGTCCCAGTACTGGTCCAGCTGCACCAGCTGCTTGGCGTCGTCGGTGGCGGTGCCCGCGATGGCCTTGGCCGCCAGGGTCTTGATCGGGCCCGCGGCGATCAGGTTCGAGCGAATCTTCTTGGCGGCGCCCACTTCTCGCGCCACGTACCGGTTCACCGATTCCAGCGCGGCCTTGGACACGCCCATCCAGTTGTAGTACGGCATGGCCACGCGCGGATCGAAGTCCATGCCGACCAGCGAGCCGCCCTCGTTCATCACGGGAAGCACCGCGCGGGCCAGGGAGGCGTAGCTCCACGCCGAGATCTCGAACGACTTGGCGACATCGGGGCCGGGGCCCTCGAGGAACGGCAGCGAGCCGGGGCCCATGATCGAACGCGGCGCGAACGCGATCGAGTGCAGCGCACCGTCGATGCCCTCGGGGGCCAGTTCGCGCAGCTTCTCGGTGAGCGCGGCCAGGTCCTCTTCGTTGGTCACGTCCAGGCCGATGGCCGGGGGCACTTCCTGCGGGAGGCGCTTGGCGATGCGGTCGATCAGGCGCAGGCGGTCGGGGATACCGGTGATGATCACCCTCGCGCCCTGCTCCTGCGCGATCGCGGCCGCGTGGAACGCGATCGACGAGTCGGTGATGATGCCGGTGACCAGGATGGTCTTACCTTCGAGCAGTCCGCCCATGAGTTTTCGGTTCTCCTGAAATCAGTGTGTGGTTGTGAAGGGGGTGGATCAGTGACCCATGCCCATGCCGCCGTCGACCGGGATGACCGCGCCGGTGACGTAGCGGGAATCCTCGGAAGCCAGGAAGCTGATCACGGCGGCGACCTCCTCGGCCTGGCCCAGACGGCCCAGCGGGATGAACTTCTTCGCCATGTCCTTCATGTCCTCGGGCAGTTCCGCGGTCATGTCGGTCTCGATGAAACCGGGCGCGACCACGTTGGCGGTGATCGAGCGCGAACCCAGCTCGCGGGTGATCGAGCGAGCCATGCCGATCACGCCCGCCTTGGAGGAGGCGTAGTTGATCTGACCGGGGCCACCGCCAAGGCCGACAACCGAACCCAGGAAGATCATCCGGCCCCAGCGGGCGCGCAGCATGGCGCGGTTGGCGCGCTTGGCGCAGCGGAACGCACCGGTGAGGTTGGCGTCGATGACGCGCTCGAACTGATCCTCGGTCATGCGCATCAGCAGCGTGTCATCGGTGATGCCGGCATTGGCGACCAGCACCTCCACCGGACCCTGGTGTTCTTCCACCTCGGTGAACGCGCGATCGACCGAATCGCTGTCGGTGACATCGCATTTCACACCGAACAGACCTTCAGGCACCCCCGATCCACGGTGGGTGACGGCGACCTTGTGGCCGTCGGCCAGCAGGCGCTGCGCGACAGCGAGACCGATACCGCGATTACCGCCGGTGACCAGCACCGACCGGGATGTGACGTTCGACATAGGGTCCAACCTATCTGTTCTGATTCATGCGCCCTGCGTCAGGGTCGCGCCGTTGCGACAGCTCACAACGCGGGCGGTGGGAGGCTAGGGCAGGCGTTGGCGATAGAGCAAACTGACCACGACACCGGCCGCGATGGCCAACATGCCGGCCAACAGCCACGGCCTGCTCGCATCGCCGCGGGTGGTTTCGTAGCCGATCTGTTCCTCGAGGGTGTCATAGACCGCGGTGAGCTCGGCCAGCGACGACGCGGTGTAGAAGTCGCCGCCCGACAGTTCGGCGATCTCGCGCAACGAGTCGTTGTCCACGGCCACCTTCACCCGCTGCGAACCCTTGCCGTCGGAATCGGGGATCTCCACGGTGCCCCACTCGGTGCCGAAGGAGATCGTGGACACCGGGATGCCCTTGTTCTTGGCCAGGCGCGCGGCGGTGAAACCGTGCCGTGGGTTGTCGACGTCCTTGTCGTCGGGCACGGTCTGCTTGCCGTCCGACATCAACACCACCCGCGCGGGCGGCGGCGTTTCCGCGCCACCGAGCACCGCGGCCAGGGTGTCGATCGACTGCAGGGCGGTGAGGATGCCCTCGCCGGTGGCGGTGCGCTCGGCCAGTTTGATGTTGTCGATGGAGTGCTTGACCGCTTCGCGGTTGGTCGTGGGCGACACCATCACCGAGGCGGTGCCCGCGAACGTGACGAAACCGAGGTTGATGCCCGGAGTCAGCCCTTCGACGAACTCCTTACCTGCTTTCTGCGCGACCTGCAGTCGGTCGGGCTCGACGTCGGTGGCTTCCATCGACAGCGAAACATCCATCACCAGAACAACAGTCGCGCGATTGCGCGGCACCTTCTGCACGGCGGTCGGGCCCGCGGCGGCGATGGTCAGCAACACCAGGCCGACCAGGATCAGCGCGATCGGCGCATGGCGCATCGGGCTCGGTCGCGACGGGGCGACCCGTTCCAGAATCGCCATGTTGCCGAACTGCAGCATCCGCTTGTGGCGGGCCCGCTGCACCAGCACGTAGCCGAGCACGAGCAGGGCGACGACCGCGAGGAAGCCCAGCCAGGCAACAGCGGTGAAATGCGAAATACTCACTGGCGAGGCACCCGCCCGCTCGGGGCGCCGAGGCTGTGGCGCCGGGTGGACACGAACCGGACCACGTCGGCGATCCAGTCCCGATCAGTCTGCAAGGTCATCACCGGTGCGCCACAGCTGCGCAGCGCCTGAGCCACCTGCGCGCGCTGGGCTCCGGCCGCGGCGGCGAAATCGGCGCGCAGCTGGGGGGTGACGCTGAATTCGCGGGTGCGGCCCGATTCGGGATCGTGCAGCACCACGTCGCCGCCGTCGGGCAGGGCGATGTCGAGGGGGTCAAGGACCTCCACCGCGAGGATGTCGTGCCGGGCGGAGATCGCGCGCAGCGACCGCTGCCAGTCCACGTCGCCGAGGAAGTCGCTGATCACCACGGCCAGGCCGCGTTTGCGTTGCGGACGGCGCAGCGATTCGATTCCGGCCTTGAGGTCTCCGCGCACACCGTCGCGGGCGTGCGGGGTGGTCGCGATGCCGCGCAGCATGGTCTGCGCGTGCAGGCGTCCGCTGCGCGCGGGGATGCGCACCAGGTCCTGACCGGTCGCCACGACGGCGCCGATCCGGTTGCCGCCACCGGAGGTGAGGTGGGTGATGGCCGCGGCGGCCGCGATCGCCAGATCGCGCTTGTGCACGCGGCCGGTGCCGAAGTCCAGACTCGACGACAGGTCGACCACGAGCCAGGTCTCCAGCTCACGGTCGGCGATCATCTGCCGCACGTGCGGGTGGGTGGTGCGGGCGGTGACCGACCAATCCATCTGTCGCACATCGTCACCCGGCTGGTACAGCCGCGCCTCCCCCGGTTCCGAACCCGGACCGGGGATCAGACCCTGGTGGTCACCGTGCAGCACGCCGTCCAGGCGCCGCCGCACGGTCAACTCGAGGGTTTTCAGCGCGGCGGCCAGCTTCGGGTCGGTCAGTTCACCGGCACGGAACGACGGCGGAGCGTGAGACGACATGGGCACGCGGACAACGGGTTCCGGCACACTCACCGGGGTGCGACGTGGCCGGCGGGCTGGGACTGCTGCCCGTTCACCGGCTGCGGCACAGGTTGCTGCGGGGCGGGCGGCTGCGGAACCGGTTGCGGGACAGCCGAACCGGTGACGGCCTGCGGCGCGACCTGCGGCAGACCCACGGTCTGCAGCACCCGCTTGATCACGTGCTCGGGCGAAACCTCGTCCGCCAGTGCGTCATACGACAGCACCAGACGGTGACGCAGCACGTCGGGGATCACCTCGACCACGTCCTGCGGCACCACGTAATCGCGCCCACGGATCAGCGCGACCGCGCGGGCGGCGGCGATGATGCCAAGGCTCGCGCGCGGGGACGCACCGTAGGAGATCCAGCTGGCCACATCGTCCATGCCGAATTCGGCGGGCGTGCGGGTCGCGCTGATCACGCGGACCACGTAGTCCACCAGTGCGTGGTGCACGAAGACATTGGCGGCCACCTTCTGCAGGCGGATCACGTCCTCGGGGTCCAGAATCTGCTTCGGCTCGGGCGCGCTGACACCCATCCGGTAGATGATCTCGCGCTCTTCCTCGACCGAGGGGTAGTCCACGAGCACCTTGAACAGGAAGCGGTCGCGCTGCGCCTCGGGCAGCGGGTAGACGCCTTCGCTCTCGATCGGGTTCTGGGTCGCCATGACCAGGAACGGCTCGGGCATCGGGTACGTCTTGCCGCCGATGGACAGCTTGCGTTCGGCCATCACCTCGAGCAGTGCCGACTGCACCTTGGCCGGTGCGCGGTTGATCTCGTCGGCGAGCACGAAGTTCGCCACCACCGGGCCGAGCTCGGTGTCGAATTCCTCGCGACCCTGCCGATAGATGCGGGTACCGATGAGGTCGGTGGGCACGAGGTCCGGGGTGAACTGCACCCGGGAGAACGAGCCGCCGACAACCTTGGCGAAAGTTTCCACCGCAAGAGTCTTCGCGACGCCCGGCACACCTTCGAGCAACACGTGTCCGCGTGCCAGAACGCCGACGAGCAACCGCTCGACGAGCCGATCCTGACCGACGATAACCCGCTTGACCTCGTAGATCGCCTTCTCGAGAGTCTGGACGTCACGCTCCAGGGTGCTCGGCGCAGCCGTACCGGCGTCTTTCGCCAGCTTCGGCCCGCTCACACCTTCCGTCGAAGTCACCAACATCCCCGCTTTCGCTTTGGTCCTGTGCGTGCGGCACCAACTATTCCATTGAATCCCACAACGCGCCGCAACCGGCCAGTACTAGACGGGGATTCGTCATATCGGTGACCGCACTCACCAACGCGCTCGATTGTGGCACGCACTGCACGGATTCGCCCCCTACCAGTGGCGATAGGTAAATCAGTCGGTGATGATGCGGACCGCGTACGGCATGATGCCGTCTTCGCGGACCGGGGAAATCCGTACGAAATCGCCGGATTGCGGGGCTTCGATCATGGTTCCGTTGCCCAGATACATCGCCACGTGCTCGCTGCCGCCGGGGCCCCAGAACAGCATGTCGCCGCGTTCGCGGTCATCGACGTCTACTCGGGTGCCCGCGTTGTATTGGTAGCCGCTGTAGTGCGGCAGGGAGACTCCGATGCCCGCGAACGCATACAGCATCAGTCCAGAACAGTCGAAGCCCACTTTGTTGAAGTCGCCGTGGGCGTCGCCGGGGCCGCCGTCGCGGATGCCCAGGGTGGGGCCGTCTTCGTCACCGCCGCCCCAGGCGTAGGTCACGCCCAGTTGCGACATCGCGCGGTCGACCACGGTTTCGATCGCGGCCGAGCCGGTGACTTGGGGGTGGGACGGGCGGGGTTTGGCGCGGTGCGGGGAAGCGGGGCCGGATTCGAGGTCGGTGTGGGGGCGGTTGCCCTCGTTGAGTTCGGCGGCGCGGGCGCGGGCGGCCTGGTCGGCGGCGGCGCGGGAGGCGGCGGCGTTGGCCGCGGCCAGCAGGGCCATCACTTCGGCTTCGCGTTGGTCGTCCCAGGTCAGGAAGATCTCGCGTTGGCTCTGCAGACCGGCCACGGCGGTACGGGCGGCGTCGAGGGCGGTCTGGGCGGCGTTGCGATCCTGACGCAGGGTGTCGCGGGCAACGGCCTGCGTGTCGAATTCGGCTTTGGCGATGTTCACCGCGGCTTGGGCGGCGTCGCGTTTGCTCTCCGCGCCCGCCGCGGCCGCGTCGGCGTCGGTCTTGGCCTGGCGGGCGGCGGCGTTCTGGTTGGCCTGATCGACCTGGGCCCGACGCAGACCGTCCAGGACCTGGCGCTGGTTCTTCGACACCATGCCCAGCACCTGCGCGCGGTCCATCGCCGCATCAGGGGTCGAGGAGGCGAGGTAGGTGACGACCGAACTGTTGACCGGACGCACGTAGGCCTGGGTGGCGACCTGATCGAAATCCTGGCGCGCCACACCGACTTTCGCGCCCGCGTCGACCAGCAGGGTCTGGGTGTCGGCGACCGCGGCCGCTGCCGCGTCGGCGGCGTCACGCGCGGTGTGCAAATCGACCAGCGCCTGGTTGACCGCTTCGCGTTTGCCCGCGAGTTGGTCGTCGAGTGCGCGCAACTGTTGGTCGGCGGCGGCGACGCGATTGATCAGCACGCCGATCTCGCTGACCCGCGTGTCGACCTGCTCGGTCGCCCCGGCGATCTCACCGTCGGACGGATTGGGTGGCGGGGGTGGTACCGCCGCGACCGGTCCCGCGGCGCCGAGCACAACCAGCACCGCCAGCAAACCGATCGCTATTCGTAAGAGACCTGGTTCGTCTTGCCTGCCCGCACCGCGCACGGCACCTCCGAGTAGCTCGACTAGACATCCGCCACTGGCGCATCAGTCGAAACATCGACCACAAGAGTCGACCAATGCCCCCTGTACCACTGCATTCACGATCGCGATCACCAGCAACCGTACGACACATATTTCCCAAAGGAAACATCCGCCACAGTGGTACGGGGCATCAATTCATCGATTGCTCAGAATTTGCCTTACGCGGCACAGTTTTCTACCGCATGGAACAGACCGGTGGCCTGGAAATGTGACTGGAGTGAAACCAGTTAGTTGACCGAACCCACATCCGCACGCGGTGTGGGGGGCGCTGCCGGTGCGTCGGGACCGCGGCGAACCTTCACCAGGTACAGCCCGGCGATCGTCAAGGCCATCACCGCCAACAGGGCTGCGGTGATGACGCCCCAGGACATACCCTCGGGCTGCTCGAGCCGGTCCACGAACGCCTGCACGGCCTGTTCGGGATGGTTGCCCTTGTACTTGGCCGCGTCCTCGGCCCACTCGAGGCGAACCCGGCTGATGCTGTCGCTGTAGGTGCCCAGCCAATCGTCGCTGAACACCGCGACGGTGCCGTGGGTGTTCTCGCCGACCTCGGTGGCCAGGTCACGTAGGCTCGAATCGTGGCCGGGATTACCGGGAACGATGACCACGCTGAGCGGGATCCCCTCCGATCGCGCCTGCGCGACGATCGCGGCCAGTTTCTCCTGATCCTGCCCCTTGGGGGCGGCGACGTGATTGTCGGCGAGGTCGGACGCGACGCTGCTCAGCACGGTGTTGGGCGGCAGTTCGGCCGCCATCGGCGCAAAAGTGGTCATCTTCCATCCGGTCTGTCGAGCCACGATCGCCTGCGTCGCGACGGGCATCCAACACTGCAGGGTGAGCGTGCTTGCGTCTTCCCCGACTTCGCTCGACAGGCACAGTACGCGACATCGAGTTCGACTACGTCCGCACGGCACACCCAACCGCCCCCGCGGTTTTCATAGGACAAGCGTACTGTTAGGCTCGTACGGCGAGGAATCCGGCATCTCACGGCGCCGAATACCCCCTACGCGAAGACGCGAGCCGCCGGCACAGCCCCGCCGGTGGCACACCCTCACATGAGTGGAGCTGACGTGACGAAGATTGATACCTTCGGCGCCAAGGGCACGCTCGAGGTCGGAAGCAACTCCTACGAGATCTTCCGTCTCTCGGCTGTTCCCGGCACCGAGAAGCTGCCCTACGCCCTGAAGGTGCTGGCAGAGAACCTGCTGCGCACCGAGGACGGCGCCAACATCACCGCCGACCACATCCGCGAGATCGCGAACTGGGACCCCTCGGCACAGCCGAGCGTCGAGATCCAGTTCACCCCCGCGCGCGTGATCATGCAGGACTTCACCGGCGTGCCCTGCATCGTCGACCTGGCCACCATGCGTGAGGCCGTCACCGTCCTCGGTGGCGATCCGAGCAAGGTCAACCCGCTGTCGCCCGCCGACATGGTCATCGACCACTCGGTGATCCTGGACGTGTTCGGCCGCGCCGACGCGCTGGAGCGCAACGTCGAGCTCGAGTACGAGCGCAACGGCGAGCGTTACCAGTTCCTGCGCTGGGGCCAGGGCGCCTTCGACGACTTCAAGGTCGTCCCCCCGGGCATGGGCATCGTCCACCAGGTCAACATCGAGTACCTGGCCCCCACGGTCATGGTCCGCAACGGCCAGGCCTACCCCGACACCTGCGTCGGCACCGACTCGCACACCACCATGGTCAACGGCCTGGGCGTGCTGGGCTGGGGCGTTGGTGGCATCGAGGCCGAGGCCGCGATGCTGGGCCAGCCGGTCTCCATGCTGATCCCGCGCGTGGTCGGCTTCAAGCTGACCGGTGAGATCAAGCCCGGCGTGACCGCCACCGACGTGGTGCTGACGGTCACCGAGCAGCTGCGCAAGCACGGCGTGGTCGGCAAGTTCGTCGAGTTCTACGGCAAGGGCGTCTCCGAGGTTCCGCTGGCCAACCGCGCGACCCTGGGCAACATGAGCCCCGAGTTCGGTTCCACCGCGGCGATTTTCCCGATCGACGGCGAAACCATCAACTACCTGCGCCTGACCGGCCGCAGCGACGAGCAGCTCGCGCTCGTCGAGGCGTACGCCAAGGAACAGGGCATGTGGCACGACCCCGAGCGCGAGCCGGTCTACTCGGAGTACCTCGAGCTGGACCTGAGCACCGTCGTTCCGTCGATCGCAGGCCCGAAGCGTCCCCAGGACCGCATCCTGCTCAGCGAGTCCAAGAGCGCGTTCCGCTCCGACATCCTGTCCTACGTCGGCGAGGGTGAATTCACCATGCTCGACGAGGGCGTGGAGGAGTCGTTCCCGGCGTCGGATTCCACCGCCGTGTCGGCCTCCGCCGCCGATGACACCTACGTGCCTGCCCACTCGGCCGCCAAGGGTGCCGCCGGTCGTCCGTCCAAGCCGGTCGAGGTCGTCGCCGAAGACGGCAGCACCTTCGTGCTGGATCACGGTGCCGTCGTTGTCGCGGGTATCACCTCCTGCACCAACACCTCCAACCCGTCGGTCATGCTCGGCGCGGCCCTGCTCGCCCGCAACGCGGTCGAAAAGGGTCTGGCGACCAAGCCGTGGGTGAAGACCAACATGGCGCCGGGTTCGCAGGTCGTCACCGACTACTACGAGAAGGCCGGCCTGTGGCCCTACCTGGAGAAGCTGGGCTTCTTCGTCGGTGGTTACGGCTGCACCACGTGTATCGGTAACACCGGTCCGCTGCCCGAGGCCACCTCGGCCGCGATCAACGACAACGACCTGTCGGTCACCGCCGTTCTCTCGGGTAACCGCAACTTCGAGGGTCGCATCTCCCCCGACGTGAAGATGAACTACCTGGCGTCGCCGCCGCTGGTCATCGCGTACGCCCTGGCGGGCACGATGGACTTCGACTTCGAGACCGACGCGCTGGGTCAGGACTCCGAGGGCAACGACGTCTTCCTGAAGGACATCTGGCCGTCCGCGCAGGAGATCGACGACACCATCAAGTCCTCGATCAGCCAGGACATGTTCCGCAACTCCTACGCCACCATCTTCGATGGCGACAAGCGTTGGCAGGGCCTGTCCACTCCCGAGGGTGACACCTTCGAGTGGGACGAGAAGTCCACCTACGTGCGCAAGGCGCCGTACTTCGACGGCATGTCGATGGATCCCTCCCCCGTCACCGACATCACCGGCGCGCGCGTGCTGGCTCTGCTGGGCGACTCGGTCACCACCGACCACATCTCCCCCGCCGGTCCGATCAAGCCGGGCACCCCGGCCGCGCAGTACCTCGACGCCAACGGTGTTGCCCGCAAGGACTACAACTCGCTGGGCTCGCGTCGCGGTAACCACGAGGTCATGATCCGTGGCACCTTCGCCAACATCCGACTGCGCAACCAGCTCCTGGACGACGTCTCGGGTGGTTACACCCGCGACTTCACCGTCGAGGGCGGCCCGCAGGCGTTCATCTACGACGCCTCGCAGAACTACCAGGCCGCTGGCATCCCGCTGGTCGTGCTCGGTGGCAAGGAATACGGTTCGGGCTCTTCGCGTGACTGGGCCGCCAAGGGCACCAGCCTGCTGGGCGTCAAGGCCGTCATCACCGAGTCGTTCGAGCGCATCCACCGCTCCAACCTGATCGGTATGGGCGTTGTGCCGCTGCAGTTCCCGGTCGGCGAGTCCGCCGCGTCGCTGGGTCTGACCGGCACCGAGACCTTCGACATCGCGGGCATCACCGCGCTGAACGAGGGTGTCACGCCGAAGACCGTCAAGGTCACCGCCACCGCCGAAGACGGCAAGGTCACCACGTTCGACGCGGTCGTCCGCATCGACACCCCCGGTGAGGCCGACTACTACCGCAACGGCGGCATCCTGCAGTACGTGCTGCGCAACATGATCCGCGGCTAATTGCAGGACCGGTGGCGTGACACCGTAAAGTGTTGCGCCGCAAGGGCATTGGCTTGCCCATTGAATAATGCGACAGCCCCCGTCTCGGTTCGCCGGGGCGGGGGTCCGTGTATCCGCTAGTTGGAGGAATCATGCCCAAGGTCAGCGACGACCACCTCGCCGCACGCCGAAGCCAGATCCTCGACGGTGCACGACGCTGCTTCGCCGAATACGGCTACGACGGCGCCACCGTGCGCCGCCTCGAGGAAGCCATCGGCCTGTCGCGCGGCGCGATCTTCCACCACTTCCGCGACAAGGACGCCCTGTTCTTCGCCCTGGCCAAAGATGACGCCGAACGCATGGCCGACGTCGCCGCCAACCAGGGCCTGGTGCAGGTGATGCGCGACATGCTCGCCCGCCCAGAGGAATTCAACTGGCTGGGCACCCGCCTGGAGATCGCCCGCCGAGTCCGCACCGACCCGGAATTCCGCGCGAACTGGACCCAACGCTCCGCCGAACTCACCGCCGCCACCCTGGCCCGCCTCGAACGCCGCAAAGCCGCAGGCGCCCTACGCGACGACGTCCCCACCGACGTCCTGCTCGGCTACCTGGACCTGGTCCTGGACGGCCTCATCGCCCGCATCGCCTCGGGCCACACCAACGAAAACCTTTCCGCTGTACTGGATCTGGTGGAAGCCTCGGTGCGCCGCAAGGAAGCCTGAGCTACCCTCGACGTGGTGGCACATGGACCCGGACGAGCTGCGCTGCGTGGCTGGTCAGCACGGCTGCCGCGCGATCCCGCGAATGTCGCCGCAGCCGGGACGGTTCTCGCCGCGACGGCACTGGGCACCCTGACGTTACTCGCGACCGGTACCGGTTCCCGAGCCGAGGTGGCCGCGACCGCCGCGCTGCTGACAGTGTGTCTCCCGATCTACCTGTGGCACATCGCCTTTGCCGTCCGCGATGCGATCCCGCCGAACGCACATCACAGCTGCGCAGTACTGGCCCTGCTGGTGATCGGCGCGTGCCCGATGTCGGGCGCCGCGTGGTTGAGCAGTGTGCATCTGGTCGCCGTCGTCGTGCTGCTCACGCTGCGACCGGTTCTGGCGATGCCGATCGCATCGACGCTGGTCGCCGCTGTCGCACCGCTGGCCGTCCGGCTCGGCGCGTCGACGCCCGAGGCGATCTGGCTGTTGGTGACCACCGGGATGCGAGTGGTCGCGGTCTACACCCTGGTGTGGATGGTCATCGCGTTGCGCCGCCTGCGCAGTGCCGCGGCGGCGCTCGCCGAGCAGGCCGTCGCGCGAGAACGGTTACGCGTGGACAGCGCGGTCACCCGAACCATCGAGACTGCTCTCGAGTCGATTGCCGAATCCGCCGACAGGGCAGCCCAATCCGCTGCACGTGGCGACACCGGGTCAGCTTGCGGGGAACTCGGCACGCTGGTCGCCACCTCACGCGGCGGTCTCGCACAGGCACGACAACTGATCGCCAACTTCGGAAATGTCGGCTTACGTCACGAGCTTCATTCCGCCACAACGCTTCTGGCAGCAGCGGGCATACCGGCCCGCGTCGAACTTCCCGCATCCGACCCGTGGGCATCGTACGAAGAACCACTGCGCGCCGACCTGCGCCACCTGCTCACCCGACTGCTTCGCGACGGTGCTACCGGGCCGGTGCTGATCGCGGTGCATCAGGTCGACACAGGTTGGCTGCTCAGCTGCTGTCCCGACTCCGCTGATTCCGCCGGATTCGCCGACAGCTCCCGCCACGCCGGGATCGCTGCCGACGGTGATCACGTCGAGCCGAAGACATCACCCGCCCCGGCGGTTCGACATGCCTGAGGTCTCGCGCCCACTGGTCGGCCCCTGGTTGGCGACTCCGCGCCCCGCGCGCGCACTGCTGATCGGCGCGACCTGCGCGACCGGTGTTCTCGCACCGACGCGGGCGACGTTCGCGGGATCCGAGCAGGTCGGGCCCACGGTGGTGTGGTGGGCGCTGGCGACCGGGATCGTGGCTGTCCACCTGCACCACGCGCTCAGCACGGTCGGCCCGTCGCACACGTTCACCGACGACGTCCCCGATCCCGCGTTCGGCGACCGCCGTCCGTCCCGATGGCGGTCGAGTTTCGCGCTGCTGACCGCGCTCGTGTATCTCCCGATGATCTGGGCGCCGACGTCGTGGGGCATCAGCCAGGTGTTCTGCATCGCCTCTGCCGCAGTACTGTTCAGCGGAGTGCTCCGCGGGCTGCTCGTCACAGCACCGATCGCGGCGACCGCCGTCGGCACCGGTCTCGACACCGGACACCTGATCCCGGTGGTCGAAGTGGTGGTCGTGTTCTCAGCGCTGTCGGGCTGTCTCGTCGGCGTGACCCACCTGGTCCGCACGGTGCATCAACTCGACCGCACCCGCACTGCACTAGCCCAACGAGCCGCCGACCGAGAACGGCTGCGGGTGTCGCGGGACCTGCATGATCTACTCGGGCAAAGCCTTTCGGCGGTATCGCTGAAGGGTGACCTGGCCGCCGCGCTGCTGCCGGGCGATCCGGACGCGGCACAGTCGGAAATCCACGGCATCGGCGAACTCGCGCGCGTCACCCTGCAGGCGATGCGGCGAGTCACCCATGGGGAGCACACCATCGCACTGCACGCGGAAGTCCTGGGCGCTGTCGAACTGCTGTCGGCCGCCGGGATCGAGATCGACCACGATCCGGACTTGCCGCCGCTGCCACCCGAAATCGACAACGTGTTCGCGTGGGCCACGCGCGAAGGCGTCACCAATGTGTTGCGCCACAGCCGCGCACGGACCTGTTCGATCGTGGCAGCCAGGCGGGACGGCGCGTTCTTCTTGGAGATCGTCAACGACGGCGCGCAGCGCGGGAAAGGCACCGGGAACGGGCTGTCCGGACTCGCGGCGCGGGCCTGGGCTCTGTCGGGGACCGTCACCGCGCGCCGCAGCGAGGACGGCCGGTTCCATCTGCTCGTCGTCATCCCAGGGGGGACACCATGATTCGGATACTCATCGCCGAGGACATGCATATGATCCGGGGCGCACTGGTCGCCCTGCTGTCGCGCGAGCACGACATGGTGGTGGTCGCCGAACTCGACCGCGGCGACCAGGTCCTCGACGAGATCACCCGTACCCGACCCGATATCGTCCTGCTCGACATCGATATGCCCGGCCTCGACGGCCTCAGCGTCGCCGCCCTGGTCGCCGAACGCGTGCCCGACACCCCGGTGCTGATCCTGACCGGACTGAGTCAGCCGGGCTACCTGCTGCGCGCGTTGCAGGCGCACGTGCGCGGATTCGTCGTCAAGGACGCACCCGCGCAGACGCTGGCGGACAGTATCCGCAGGGTCGTCGCCGGTGAACGGGTGATCGACACCGACCTGGTCGCCGCGGCGTTGGAGACCGGCTCGAGCCCGCTGACCACCCGCGAAGCCGACGTCATCCGGGCGGCCGAAACGGGAATCAGCACCGAAGACATCGCGACGACGCTGTTCCTGTCACCGGCGACGGTGCGCAACTACCTGTCGAACGCGATCACCAAGGTCGGTGGGCGCAACCGCATCGACGCGATCCGCATCGCACGTAACGCGGGCTGGCTGTGACCCTCGCGTGGCCTACGCGTCCGACAGCCGTGCCTCAACCCGCGGCAGCGGTGATCATCGCGGCCACCTCGCCGGGATGCGAGACCGGCGCGGCGTGCGACGACTGCACTTCGCGCACCTGAGCTTTCGCCCGCTCGGCCTGGAACCGCTGGGACGCGGGTGGCAGAATCTGATCCTCGGTCGAGACCAGATACCACGACGGGACCGATGCCCACAGCGGGTCACCACTGGGTTCCACTTGGGCGGCCGCGGACGTAGGTCGTTGGCGCGCAGCCAGATTCGAGGCGACTTCGGCGCTCACATCCTGAGCGAAGACCGCACCGTACTGTTCGGGTTTCAGGGTCACCTCCGCTCCGGTGTCGGTGGGCCGAATCAGCAAGGCCGGACCGATCTTGCTGCCCGGATACTTCGCCGGGTCCGACAGTGCCTGCACCGCTTCCCCTTTCGCGGGCGCGAACCCCGCGATGAACACGGCGGCTCGAACATCGGGCCGGTGGATATTGCTGATCACCGCACCGCCATAGGAGTGCCCGACCAGGATCACCGGACCGGAAACATTCGCGATGGCCGAGGTGACCGCGGCCGCGTCCGAACTCGGGCCACGCAGCGGATTGTCCGGCTGGACAACCTGATACCCCTGGTCGCGCAGCAACCCGGCGACCGCATCCCAGCTGGAACTGTCGGAGAACGACCCGTGCACCAGCACGATCGTCGGTGTCGATGTGGACTCCGCGCTGCCACACGCGGTGGCGGCGAACATCGCGGTGGCGGCGAGCACTGTGAACCGGACAAGCTTGTGCATGGCGTTCCATTCTCGTAGTCGTCGGTCTCTCGACTGAGAATCACAGTTCGCACCCGGTGCCGAGTAGATGCCGATGTCTACGAAAACCGATGGCAAATGTCATGCCTGTTTCACCGCTCGGGGTCAGCGCGACCAACCGTCGAGCAGGGTTCGGGAGATTCGGTCCAAGGCTGTGCGGTCGGCGGGTTTCAGGGCCGACAGCATCGCCGTCTCGTTCTCGGTGTGGGCCACGACCAGCTCGTCGATGAGTGCGCGACCTTCCTCGGTGAGCGCGACTCGCACGGCGCGGCGATCGGCGCGATCGGCGATGCGGCGGACCAGGCCGGCCGCTTCGAGTCGGTCGATGCGGCCGGTCATTCCCGCGCGCGACAGCATCAGGGTGTCGGCGAGCACCGACGGGTTGAGTTCGAACGGTGAACCCGAACGGCGCAGTGCCGCAAGCACATCGAACTCGCCGCGCTGTAACCCTCGTGCGGTGAACACGCTTTCGATCTGCGTCATGGCGAGGCTCATGAGTCTGCCGAGCCTGCCGAAGACCGCCATCGCCTCGAGGTCCAGATCGGGTCGCTCGCGCTGCCACTGCGCGGTGATCGCATCGACGGCATCCGGTTCGCGTTCATCCATGGACAGGATTCTATTCGTCAAGATATAGTTCGGTAGCGAATTATCAACCGACGAACGGAATCGTGATGACGAACGCACGCGAGATCGCCCTCTGCCTGCCCGAGGATGCCGAGACGCTGGGCACGGAGAACGTGCGGATGCGGTTGCTCACCGATGCGGATGCCAGTGGGGGCGCCGTGAGCACGCTGGAAGTCACCATGACGCAGGGGGCCGACGGGGCCGCGCCGCATTTTCATACCCAGTCCGACGAGCTGTTCTTCGTCGCCGACGGCGAGCTGCAGGTTTTGGCCGGTGATCGGATTCTGACCGTGGGTGCGGGTGGGTCACTGGTAGTGCCACGGCAGATGCCGCACGCTTTCGGCGCGACTCCTGACAGTGGCGCGCGAATTCTGATCGCGCTGATGCCGGGCGTGCAGCGGTTCGAGTACTTCCGGCTGTTGGATCGGCTCATTCGCGGCGAGGGCTCGCATGACGAATTCGTCGCCGCCCAAGAGGAATTCGACAATCACTTCGTCGACGCGCCTGCTTGGTGGGCCGAACGTAACGCGCATCGCAGCTGATACACAGCAGGCCATACTGTGGCGCAGATTGCACTCGAATTGGGAACAAAATCCCCTGACCAGCCTGTTATACACCGTATGACGTTCTCCGTACCTGTCCTCGTCCGGGGCTACGAGCTCGACACCCAGGGCCACCTCAATCACGCCGTCTATCACCAGTACGCCGAGCACGCGCGCTGGGAGCTGTTGAGCGCGGCGGGCATTCCGCTGGACAAGTTCATCGCCAGCGGGGTGGGCGCGGTGGTGCTCGAGTCCACCATCAAATACAAGCGTGAGCTGCGCGCCGGTGACGAGATCACCGTGACGTGCGCGTTCGAGTGGACCGAAGGCGAGAAGGTCTTCCGATTCCAGCACCAGATCATCAAGCTCGACGGTACCGTCGCCGCGGAGATCACCGTGGTGGCGGGCGCGATGGACCTGACCACGCGTCGGTTGGTCGCGGACCCGTCCGATCACTTCCGCAATCTCGCCGAGCGGCCCGAACTGCTCGGCCTGTAAGACTCGAGGCACCACGCGCGGCGCGGTGGGAATCTCCCGACACAGCTCGGGGATACCCGCCGCGCCGTTGTCGTCTTTGTTTGCTACGTGATTGCCGAGGTGGCGGCACTTCCAGCACCCGAGTTGTCCGAAATTCTGCCCCTCCTAGGCGATCACGCGCCGCTCGGCGGTTCGCCGGGCACCGCGCAAATCTGTCGAACCCGCTCGGACAGCCAGACGTTCGGGCTATGATCCGAAGCACCTTTTGGGGTTCTGGCAAATCGCGAGCAGACGAGAAGATCGGAGACAGTGCCCATGACCGACGCCATCCACCTCCCCGTAACCGCGTCGTCCCGAGATCGGGGCCCCGCCTTGCGCGGACTGCTGGTGGCCGAGTCCGATCACGACATCTCGGTGCGCGTGGACGGTGGCACCTGGACTTTCGACCGCAGTGATGTCGTGCGGCTCACCGAAGATCGCGCGCACGCGGGCGAACGGCAGGTGCACGTGGATATTCGTCCCGGCGCCACCGCCGATTTCACCCGCCGGATGCGCGTGGAGCTGGTCGACCGGCCGATCACCTTGGCCCCGGCCCCGTCGGAGGCCCTGGGCGACGAACAGTTGGCCCAGGCCACCCGCAGCTGGGCGGCCAAGCTGCGGATCGCGCAGCGAGGTGGCGTCACCGGAGCGACCTTCACCTTCCGCGACGGCATCAACTGCGACAGCCTCGACTGAAGCGGGCGCACCTGTCATGGAAGGCGCTTCCGACGCCGTGCTCATCGTCTCCGAAGCCGACGACCTGCACGCCGATGCGCTGGCAGCCACCCTGCGAGAACATCACGGGTTCGATCCGATCCGTCTGGACCTGCGCGACTTCCCTTCCGAGACAGGCAGTTTCCGGCTGGACAAGGCCGGAACGAACCGGGCGATGTCGCATATCCAGGGCCTGGACGACGTGCGCGCGGTGTGGTGGCGCAGGCCGCACCCGTGCCAGGTGCCGCACGGGGTGCGCGCGGCCGACGACGAGTTCCGGCAGGCCGAGTGCGACGGGTTCCTGCAGGGGATGCTCTGGTCGATCCCGGCGTACTGGGTCAACGATCCCGGCGCCGAACGCACCGCCACGCGCAAGATCGTGCAGTTGGAGACTGCGCAGCGGGCCGGTTTCACCATCCCGGAAACGCTGATCACCAACGACCCGGACGAGGCGCGCAGTTTCGTCGAATCCCGGTGCGGCCCTGTGGTTTACAAGCGCACCGGCACCGGGCGCGGCGAGTTCTCCGAGACCAGGATCATCACCCGACCCGAGCTGAGCAGGCTCGAGTCGATCCGTTCCACCCCCACCACGTTCCAGGATTATGTGGAAGCCAGCTGCGATCTGCGGGTGGTGTGGGTCGACGGTGTCGAGTGGAGTGTGCGCATCGACTCGCAGTCCGGCGTCGGCCGCATCGATTCGCGGCTGGACACCTCGGTGGCCTTCGCGCGCGATCGGCTGCCGGCGTCGGTCAGCAAGTCCCTGGCCACCCTGATGGGCGCGCTGGGGCTCAGTTTCGGCGTGGTCGACCTGCGCCTGGGCACCGACGGGGAGTACTACTTCCTCGAGGTGAACCCGCAGGGGCAGTTCGCGTACTTGGAGATCAAGACGGGTCTGCCGTTGCTGCGCAGTGTGGCGAATCTGTTGGTTCGCGGCGACGGGGCTGTCGCCGGCTGGTAGCCCCGCCGCCGGCCGCCCCCTAGTCGGCCGGATTCTTGCGACGGTTGGCACCGCCGCGTCCGCGCAGTTCGACGTGCGACTCGACCAGCACATTGTGAATGAAGCCGTACGAGCGGCCGGTGGATCTGGCCAGGGAGCGAATGGACGCGCCCGCCTCGTACTGCTTCTTCAACTGGCTCTGCAACCTGTCGCGGGACTTGCCCGTGACCCTGGTGCCTTTGCCCAGCGCGGCCTTGCCGATCGTCGATTTACCCTTGGCCGATCCAGCGGCCTGTCTGACACTGTCGCTCATGGCTTCCTCCGAGTCGCCGAGCACTTCTTCCAGGCTAGACACTCCGCACTCGGTGATCAACGAAAACAGTGATCAAACTCACCCAATCCTCGCGAGTTCCCGCCCGACACAGCGTTTCACGCGCGACACACCGGGGGCCACCGCACAAGATCAAGCGAGGTCGATGAGCTCCGCGTACTCCGCGGACCAGTGATCCTCGGTGCCGTCGGGCAGCAGGATGACCCGTTCCGGGTTCAGTGCCTCGGCCGCGCCCGGATCGTGTGTCACCAGCACCACCGCGCCCGCGTAGGTGCGCAGCGCCTCGAGGACCTGCTCACGCGAGACGGGGTCCAGGTTGTTGGTCGGCTCGTCCAGCAGCAGCACGTTCGCCGCCGAGGACACCAGCCCGGCCAGGGCCAGACGGGTCTTCTCACCACCGGACAGCGTGCCCGCGGGCTGATCCAGCTGCGGCCCGGTGAACATGAACGCGCCCAGCAGACTGCGCAGCTCCTGCTCCCCCGCGTCGGGCGAGGCGTGGCGGATGTTCTCCCACACCGAGGCCGAGTCGTCGAGGGTGTCGTGCTCCTGCGCGAAGTAGCCGACCTTGAGGCCGCGCCCCTGTTCGACACCACCCGCGGTCGGCGTCTCCACACCGGCGAGCAGTTTCAACATGGTCGTCTTACCGGCACCGTTGAGCCCGAGCACGACCACGCGGCTGCCCTTGTCCACGGCGAAGTTCACGCCGGTGAAGATCTCGAGGGACCCGTAGAGCTTGGTCAGGTCCTTCACCATGAGCGGGGTCTTGCTG
Organism: Nocardia sp. NPDC058640; assembly: GCF_042716995.1. Taxonomy (NCBI): domain Bacteria; kingdom Bacillati; phylum Actinomycetota; class Actinomycetes; order Mycobacteriales; family Nocardiaceae; genus Nocardia; species Nocardia sp. NPDC058640. Next base: position 21,287 of record NZ_JBHXRG010000026.1, on the reverse strand, counting down.
CAGGGCGCGGGCTCGGGGAAGCGGATCTTGGCGACCTTGTCGCTGACACGCACCTCGTCGAGCTCGTTGATCAACCGTTCCGCGCGACGCACCATCTGGTGTGCCGCAGCGGCTTTGGTGGCCTTGGCGCCGAGCTTGGCGGCCTGCTGACGCAGCGCGCCCGCCTTCTTCTCGGCGTTGGCGCGTTCGCGCACGCGACGCTGTTCGTCGGTGGCGCGGGCGTCGAGGTACTTCTTCCACCCCATGTTGTAGACGTCGGGCTCACCGCGCACGGCGTCGAGGAACCACACCTTGTTCACCACGTCGCCGAGCAGTTCGACATCGTGGCTGATCACGATCAGGCCGCCGTCGTGGCTCTGCAGGAACCCGCGCAGCCAGGTGATGGAGTCGGCGTCGAGGTGGTTGGTGGGCTCGTCGAGCAGCAGGATGCGGTCCGAGCGACCACCGGAACCGTCGGAGGCCGAGAACAGGATGCGCGCGAGTTCGATGCGACGACGCTGGCCACCCGACAGCGTGCGCAGCTGCTGGTCCAGCACCCGATCGGGCAGGCCCAGGCTGTTGCAGATGCGGGCCGCTTCGCTCTCGGCGACGTAACCGCCCAGCGAGGAGAACTGGTCTTCCAGGCGCCCGTACTTGCGAATCGCCTTGTCGCGGGCGGCATCGTCTGCCACCTCGGCCATTTCGACCTGGGCCTTCTCCATGTCGCGCAGCAGCACGTCCAGGCCGCGCGCCGACAGCACCCGGTCCTTGGCGATCACATCGAGATCGCCTTCCTTGGGGTCCTGCGGCAGGTAGCCGATGTCGGTGGAGCGCGTGATCTTTCCGGCGTACGGCTCGCCCTCACCCGCGAGAATGCGCAGGGTGGTGGTCTTGCCGGCACCGTTGCGACCGACCAGTCCGATCCGGTCGCCGGACTGCACCCGCAGCGCCGGCCCAGGGGCCGAGAGCAGGGTGCGGACTCCGGCCCGGACCTCCAGGTCGGTCGCGGTGATCACAGAGTTCTCCTCAGAATAAGACAAACGGGAAAGGCATATCGGCAAGAACCACTTATTTTACCGCCGAACACTCCGAAAGCCGAACCCGGCGCCGCCCGATGTGAGCGTGGTTACTCTTGCGCCATGACTACCGATCTACTCGGCCGCACCGCTCTGGTCACCGGAGCAAGTCGCGGCATCGGGCTTGCCACCGCAGCCGAACTGATGCGCCGCGGCGCGAACGTGCTGATCACAGCACGCAAACCCGAACCGTTGGAAGCCGCCGCCACCGAGCTGCGGGCGCTGGGGCACACGGGTCAGGTGAGCACGATCGCGGGCAACGCCGGTGACGCCGACGCTCGCGCCGAAGCGGTGGCCCGCGCGGTCACCGAGTTCGGTTCGCTGGACATTCTCATCAACAACACCGGCATCAACCCGGTCTACGGCGCGCTCATGGACGCCGATCTGGGTGGCGTGAGCAAGATCTTCGATGTGAATGTGGTGGGGTCGCTGGGCTATGTCCAGCAGGCGTATCGCGCGTGGATGGCCGAGCACGGCGGCGCGATCGTGAACGTGGCCAGCGTGGCCGGGATTCGTTCGTCGGGGGTGATCTCGGCGTATGGGGCGTCGAAGGCGGCGCTGATCCGGCTCACCGAGGAACTGGCCTGGCAGTTGGGGCCCAATATTCGGGTGAACGCGGTGGCGCCGGGCGTGATCAAGACCAAGTTCGCCGATGCGCTGTATGCCGATGACGAGGAGCGGGCGGCGAGTGTGTATCCGATGAAGCGGCTGGGGGTGCCCGAGGATGTGGCGCGGTTGATCGCGTTCCTGGTGTCGGATGAGGCGGCGTGGATCACCGGGGATTGTGTGCGGGTCGACGGCGGGTTGTTGGCTACCGGGGGTATCTGAGAAATATGGGGCGGGCAGCCGGTGATCCGACTGCCCGCCCCACCGCTTCTGCTCGGTCGCAGTTGTCACAACTCACGCAGCGACCACGCGCTCCGGGCTGACGCTGCTACCAGCTGAGGCGGGTCACTCCGAGGTGTCGTGGCTCCCGGCCGCGGCGGCTCACTCCGAGGTGTCGCGGCTCCCGGTGGAGGCCGCAACACGTCCCTTCGTTCGCCCGCTCCCCCGCTTTTCGGTGCCTTCTTCCGCACCGACCTCCGCCTTGACTACCTCAGCCCTGGCCGCCTCCGCGCGCGCAGCCTCGGCCTCGGCGAGCGGATCCATGACGGTGATCTCTTCGAACCTGCCGGTCACTCCGAGCGGATCACGCACGCCCACAGTCTTTTTCGAGGAACCACCGTCGTCCAACCCCCACCGATCGTGCAGTCGATGCAGGAACTCCGGCGCGTACCAGTTGGCATCGCCGAGCACCTTCATCGCCGCGGGCAACAGGAACCCACGAACCAGCGTCGCGTCCACGATCACGGCCAGCGGCAAACCGATACCGAACGCCTTCATGAAGGTGATGTCGGAGGCAAGGAAGCCCAGGAACACCAGCGAGATCAGGATCGCGGCAGCGGTGACGATCCGCCCGACCCGTTCCAGACCCAGCGCGACCGCGGTGTCGTTCTTACCGGTGCGGTCGTACTCCTCGCGGATACGCGACAGCAGGAACACCTGGTAGTCCATCGCGAGCCCGAACGCGGCGGCGAACAACATCACCGGCACGGTCGCGGACAGATCGCCGGTGACAGTGAAGCCCAACACCCCCGACAAGTGCCCGTCCTGGAAGATCCACACCAGCGCGCCGAAGGTCGCGGTCAGGCTCAGCGCGCTCAGGATCACCGCGAGCACCGGCAGCACCACGCTGCCGGTGAGCGCGAACAGCACGATCAGCATCATGATCACCACGAAGCCCAGCGCCCACGGCAGTTCGTTCTCGATGGCGGCGACCGAGTCGGCGTTGGCCGCGGCCACCCCGCCCACCAGCAGTTCGCTCGGTGTCTGGATCGCGCGCACCTGGTCGACCAGCGCCGCGAGGGCGTCGCTGTCGCCGGTGGCGGGCACGATCGACAGGTAGACCGCCTTCTCGACCCGGAAGCGGGCGTTGGCCGCGGTGGGTTCGAGCAGCTGCCCGCCCTGGGCGTAGCTGCCGGTGGCGGTGTCGACGCGGCGGACGTTGTCCAGGTCGGACAGGTCGCGGGCGATGGTGTCCAATCCCGCTGCGCTGTAAGCACTGTCGGGCAGCACGGCCACCAGGGTGTGCTGGTCCGCCTCGCTGAAGTCGCGCGCCACGATCTCGGTGACCTGACGCGAGTTCATCGATTCCGGCAGGGTGCGTTCGTCGGGGAAACCGAGTTTCACGCCGAGGAACGGTGCGCCCAGCAGCAACAGCAGCGCGGAGACGGCCAGGCCGATCGAGATCGGCTTGCGCATCACGGCGGTGGCCAGTGTGTGCCAGGCACCTTCGCCCGGTGCGGGGCGGGGGGCGCGCAGGAACCACCAACCGAGCTGGCCCTTGTCGATGCGGGTGCCGATCAGCAGCAGCGCGGCCGGCAGCACGGTGAGCGAGACCGCCGCGGCCAGCGCGGCCACGACGATGCCCGCGTAACCCATCGACCGGATCGCCAGCAGCGGGAAGAACAGCAACCCCGACAGCGCGACCGCGACGGTGAGCGCGGAGAACGCGACGGTGCGGCCCGCGGTGCGCAGCGTGGTCGCCACCGCACCGGCCGGGCTGCGGCCTTCGGCGAGTTCGTCGCGGTAGCGGTTCACGATCAGCAAGCTGTAGTCGATGGCCAGGCCCAGACCCAGCAGCGTCGCCACGTTCGCCGCGGTGACCGACAGCGGCGTGAACAACGTGACCAACCACAGTGCGCCCATGGTGGCCAGCACGGTCCCGATCGCGACCAGCAGCGGCAGGCTCGCGGCGACCAGTCCGCCGAACACGAACATCAGCGCGACCAGCGTCAGTGGGAAGGCGATGGCCTCACCCTTGGCGATATCGGTCTTGCTCTGCTGCACGGTCTCGTGCATGAGCATGGCGAATCCACCGGCCCTGACCTGCAACGATCCCTGCTCGCCGGTGAGCTCGTCGGCGACAGCGGCCACGCGTTGGTCGATCTCGCGTTCGTTGCCGAGCACACTTGCCACGATCAAACCCTGCTTGCCGTCGACACTGCGCAGCGCGGGCTGATGCGTAGTCCAATACGACATCACCTCGGCGACGCCGTCACGCTCGTGCAGATTGGCCACCAAAGCCGTTGCCGCCGAGTACGTTTCGGGATCCTCCACCGACGACTCGGTCTCCACCAGCAACACCAGATTCGGCGGCGCCTGCCCGAACTCGTCGCGCAACACCTGCAGCGCCCGGCTGGATTCGCTGCCGGGGTCGGTATATCCGCCGCCCTCCACCCGCTCGAACAGCGTTGCACCCAGTGCACCGAGCACCACCGCAAGCACCGCGAAAACGCCGAGCACCCAGCGACTACGCCGCCTGGTGAATTCGAACACCGAAAAACCCCTAACTAGTCACGCCACTGCGCGTCCGCATGTCCACGTGCGGGGGTTCGGAATACTTCCGCCCGGCCCGCCTCGTCTCACCCGATCCTGTTGGCGGGTCGGCACGTTCGCACGGCGCATCGTAGCAACTTCGTGGCGGTGCCGCCGGGCCTCGCGAACAACGCTGTCGCACCCGGTCAGCTACCGGTCTCGACCACCTGGAGCGAGAACGCGCGCGGCGCCGCGACGAAGCCTGGACAGGGCGTCACCAGGCACGAGTCATGAAGTTGCGCAGGCGAATCGGCGAAGACGACTCAGTCGTACTCGAGCCAGCTGGAACGCTGGAAGTATTCGTCGTCGGCTTCGTCGTCCTCCGGCGTCGGCTCGCGACGGGTGGATGCCGCCGATGTCGTCGTCGGGGGCGTGCCCCAACCCGGCTGCTGATTCTGGTCGGCGTGATGCGCCGGAGCCGGGGATTGTGGAGATGCCGATTGATACTGCGGGAACGGTTGCTGAGAATTCAACGGTTGCTGCGGCAGTGGCTGTTGGAGAGCGTCGACGTACCGCTCGCGCGTTGCCTGCAGGCGAGGGTCGTTCTCCAATTGGGCGATCGCGGCGGCAACGACACCGCGAGACTCGGCCATCGCCGCGGCGTGCAACCGCACGATCATCGCGACGAGAGTGTCCGGGTCCAGGCGCCGACCGGCGTCGGTGAGATGGATCGCTTCCAGCGCCCCGTCCGCGCTGACCTGCACAGACACGACCCCGCCCGGCGCGCTCGCCTGCGCGGGACGGTCGAGGCCCACATGCAGCCGGTCAGTGGCGCCTTGGAGCGGATCCAGCTCGCCTGCCATGAAGAAGTCCTCCCCTGTCGATCATCCTGGCGGTGCCCGGCAGTCTATAGTGGCGGGCAGTCGATCGCGTGGGGAGCGTCGCCGCGCGGGCTGTTGGGGAGGGAATCCAAGTGAGTCCGACACCGGGCACTGAATCGTTCGATCTCGACCCGGACGCGGTTCGCGCGCTGGCGGCGGGAATAGGGACTGCCGGCCAGGAAATCCAGGTCATCGGCAAGGGTGGGGCACTCGCCGACGGTGTCTTCGAATGTATGCCCAACGCCCACACGCCGCAGGCGTACCAGGCCGCCGCTCGACTGGCCGACAAGGCGATGAGCGCGGTCGGTACCGCGCTGGCCGAACTCAGCGGCAAGACCGTGGCAGCCGTGGTCACCTTCCAGCAGCAGGATGAGGCATTCGCCGGAGCTCTCCGAGGAGCAGGCGAATGAGTCGAAGCTTGACGATTCCGCTGGTCGAGTCCTGGAAGCCCATCGCGTTCGCCGCCCAAGCCGCCGAGTTCACCCGGCAAGCCGGCGCGCTGCGGACCGCGATGGACACCCAGTACATCGCGGTCGACAGCTCGCGCGAGACCTTCCGGCGTGACACCGGCGACGCCATGCGCGCCCGCTACGCCGAAGTGCACGCCAAGTCGGTAGTAGTCGTCGATGCGCTCGAGCGCGGCCGAGACGCGGCAGTCTTGGCGCAGTGGTCGGTCGCTTCGGCACAGGCGTTCCTAGCGTCGAAGAAGGCAGCCGCCCTCTCGAAGGGCTTCGACGTCCAGCCTGATGGCACATGCTCGATCAGCGAATCGACCAAGCAGCGTGTCTATCTGTCGGTCGCCACCGAAGCCGACAACGGCCCGATCGCGAACAAGTTCACCACCGCGATGGCGGCCCTTCAGGTCGAAGCGAACAACCACACCACATGGGTCAAAGCTGCACTGGCAGGCGCAGTCGACGCGGACAACGCGGCCAAGAACGCCATCGAAGCAGCGTTCGCGAACATGCCGACCGCGGACTCGTTCGGCAATGCGAGCACCACACCGACCGGAACTCCGCAGCCGCCGCAAGGAGCCACACCTGCGCAGAACCTGAAGTGGTGGGACTCGCTCAGTCGAACCGAACAGACCGCGCTCATCAATACCGTGCCGACGTCGATCGGCAATCTCGATGGATTGCCTGCTCCGGTACGCGACGAGGCGAACCGGAAGATGATCCCATTCGAACAGGACAGGCTCACCGCCGACAGCAACACGTTCGCCCAAGCGCTCAAAACGGCCGGCGAGAACGGGGACATGGCGGGGATAGCCGCGGCACAGACCGGGTTGGATCGCACCACCCAGAAACTCAGTGACCTCGCAGCGGTGAGGACCGCGATGGAAGGCAGTACTGAGCCCAAGCGATACCTGATGGCGTTGGATATGCAGTCCGGACGGCAGGGGCGTGCCGCGGTCGCGGTCGGGAATCCTGATACCGCAGACCATATTTCGGTCACCACGCCGGGACTGGGATCTGATCTGAGTTCCTCGCTGCTCGGCGGTCGAGGCGGCGATGGCAAGTGGAATCCTTCCGGCGGCATGGTCGGCGAAGCGGAAACTCTGATCGAGACCTCCCAGCGTCAACTCGCTGACGCTGGCCGAGGAGGGGAACAGATCTCATCCATTGCGTGGTTCGGCTACGACCCGCCACAGGGTGGCATGGGAAGCCTGGACGACATCACCACCCCGGACATGATCAACGTCACCAACGAGGGGCGGGCGCAGGAGGCAGCCCAACCACTGTCGTCGTTCTATACCGGTCTCGACGTCGCAAGCGAGAAAAGCGATCCCCACATCACCGCACTGGGACACTCCTACGGTTCTTTGGCGACAAGCCTTGCGCTGCAAGAACAATCAGGGGTAGTCGACGATGTCGTGTTCTACGGATCGCCCGGATTGGGTGCCGATATTCCCGGTCTCCCCGGCGTCGGGGGGCTCGCATCTCCATTTTCCGCTTTGGGCTTGAACGATGCAGTGGAAAATGCTGGGGACCTCGGCGTGCGCAACGGCCACGTGTACGAGATGACCGAGCATTGGGATCCAGTGGGAAACCTCGACGCGTTCGGGCGCAGTCCGAATGAGATGCCATGGGTTACCCATCTCAGCACTGACCCCATCAGCGTGAACGGCGAGACGTACACCGGCGCTACCAACCACTCCGAGTATGGGCGAACAGACGGCACCACCCAGAATCTTCATCGGTCCGGGTATAACCTCGCCGCAATCGTGGCCGGCCTGCCAGAGAACGCCACCAACCCACAGACGGACAAGTGACCCGGATGCAGAGATCTCGGTTGGCAAACGCTGTACGAGTGACCCTGATCGTGCTCGGGGTAACTCTCGTGTCCCTGGTCATGGTGAATGTCGCAATCATGCTGGTATGGGGGTGGGCTGCGCGCGACAGCGACTATTCGAGCCAAGTCGTCAGCCCAGAGGAGGCAGCCAAGGCCGGCGTCGAACTGCAAACGCGGAGCACACTCGAGGACGCCGAAGCCAAGGGTGAACTGTTGGTCGCGCAGATAGAGCAAGTGATGATCGAATCTGCCCCCACCCTCCGATTCGAGGATCCAAAGCACCCGGATGAATCGATCAAATCCTGCTTCGGTCCATTCAGCGCCACAAATGGCAAATTGGTACGAGACCGCTACTATCACGGCACTCTCCCGGTTGCGGATGACCAATGGTCGACAATTCGCGATCAGTCGATAGTTGCCGCCAAGGGCCTCGGCATCGAACTCGCCGAAATCAAGACCAGCGACCCCACCACGCACCTGATCGTGCTTGCGACCGAGAGCGAAAGAATCAAGATCACCATAAACAATACGGACAGCCGTGGCGCGAACACTTCGGAAAAGTCATTCATCGTCCTGAATATTGCCTGCCACTTACCCGCCGAAAAATTCAACTCCCCCGTCGAGCCGACGCGATGACCGGCGGCGGAGGAGTTCAATTCTCGCAGGATTGTGAGCAACCGTGACCATCAGTGACACTTCACCGTCCGGTCTCTGGCAGGCTGCTGTCGATGGCCGCTTTCGACTCGAAGCCGATGCGGCACAGGAGTGTGCTGCGCACTACGGCTGGCTCGCGGATGAGCTCACGGAACGGATACAGGAAACCAGGCGACTCAACCGCCTCTCCGGGTTTGGCGGATTCGACTCCGCAGTTCAGCTCCAATCAGGGTTCGAAAGCAAGGCTGACCAAGGCGTCGCGGCTTTGATCGGCGCCAGGGAAGAGTGCCGAGAGATCCAAGCTGCGGTACTCAAGGCGGGTGGGCTATTGGTCGAGCAGGACTTGGACTCCGCGACGGCGCTGTTCAGAACGAAGGATGCACTTTGATGAGCCGGTTCACGAACCGTTCTGTCGCCGTATGCGCCACCTTGACCCTGGCCGTTCTGGCTCCCGGGTGCTCACAAAACACGTCCCCAGATGGTTCACCAACTGCCCCGAGCAGCGCGGCATTGTCTAGCAGCACTGCGAGCGCGGCGCGGCCGACATTGACTGATGCCAAGCTGCAGCCGCCGAATCAGGACAACAAGTACACGCAGTCCGGCGGACGGCCGAAGGTAGTTGTCGACCCTTGCACCTGGACGCCGGACGACACTATTCGGGCTATCGGGCTGGATCCGACAACTCGTAAGCGCGGTCGGGACCTTGTCGCCGAATACACCTTCTTGACGTGTGATTTCGCTAGTGGTCCCGCACAGGACAGGTGGAGTCTCGCCGTGGATTCCGGCAATGTGTCTCTCGACGAGGTACGCCAGAGGTACGCCGGAAAATCGGAGAACATAGATATCAACGGCCGCGAAGCCGTTCGTACCGTGAAGAATGGTGCGACCACATGCGCGGTGGATATGAAGACATCGGTCGGATATCTGGGCGTTGAGGCGGCATTCGAAGCAACTCCTGGCCCTGACACTCCAGCTCCGTGCGACAAAGCGATGGAATTCGCCCGAGGCCTCGAGCCCATCATCGGCGCCGGCAACTGACATGTTCGAAGCGAAGGGTGGGGACCAGTGACCGGACCGATTCCGATGATTCCGGGTGTGATCGGTGTCGTGGCCGCTCAGCAGCCGGCAACGACCCCCGAGATGATCTCGGCGTTCAACGCCGCAGCCAGTACCCAGCGCAAGGCCGCCACGATCGCGGCCGGCACGGCCGGTCAGGATCCCGCGTATATCAAGGCGATGGAGGAGTTCGCGAACCTGTCGCACGCCGATATCCACGCCAGGGCTCAACAGATGCAGCCAGGCGTGATGCAGCAGACGGCCGAGACCTGGAAGGCGATCAGCACCGCGTTGACGTTCAACATCATCAGCGTCACCACGAAGGTGAACGCGACGATCGCCCGCGGCTGGGAAGGCCAGACCGCGGAGGCGATCAAAGCTGCCACGCACGGGCTGACGGGGCGGTTGACGGAGTTGCAGAACGTCACGCAAAGCGTTGCCTGGCGAGTAGAGGCCGCTGCTTTCGGGGCAGAGGTGGTCAAGGCACAGGTGCAGGCCCCGCCGACCGCCTCGTCGCCGGCGGGCATCCCCGGAGCTGAGCCTGCGGGGAGCGCGGTGGCTGCGGCGCAGGAAGCGAACGAACGGTGGCAAGCCGCCATCTGGACCATGCGAAACAATTATGTGCCCACCTACGAGCCCGCGGGCCAAGGGGTTCCGATGTTCCCGACGTCGAATGGTCTGGGCGGCAACGATATTCCCGTCGGAACCGGCGGGGGCGGAGCTGCCGCCACGAGCGGTTCGCCGAACGGGACGGGAACGGGCGACGGCACCGCGGCGGCATCCGATCCCGAACAGTCGGCGGCCGCGGGCGACAGCGTGGGTGCGGGTTCGACGAACGATCAGGAATCGCGGTCGGCGAACGAAGGCAACGGCGCCGGAACTGGAACCGACGGCGGAACCGACGGCACCGAAACCGCGGCAGCCGGTGCGGAGCAGCCCGGATCTGGCGCACCGCTGACGGCCGGATCTCCCGGCACCTCCCAGCCAGGCAACCCCGCCGGATCCGGCTCGCCCACTGCCGGCGTCTCAGGATCGGGCGGCGGCTCGGGTGCCGGCGGGCCGGGCGTGGCTGTGGGTTCGCCTGGCGGCGCAAAATCTGTTCCCAACCCGGTCACACCGATCAAGGGCGGCATTCCTGGTGCTGCGGCCGCCTCATCGGGCGGCACCAGCGGTCGTGGCACTGCGGGAATGCACGGCATGTCCGGCATGGGTGCGCCCGGCGCCGCACGTCAAAAGGGCGACGATGACGAACACAAGGGTCGCCCCGAACTGCGGATCCATCCTCGTAATCGAGCCGATCTGGTCGGTCCACCGCAGGGCACGACCCCGCCCGTCATCGGCGGCAGCCCACCCGAACGTCGGCCACGACCTGAACAGGAGTCTCAGTAGTGCGGTGGGAATTCACCCCGGACGAGTTCCTGTACGCATGGGGCGAGACCGGTAGCGATCGAATTCCCGCGCCGCTCACCGTGGTTCCATCCGTTGGCTGGCGTCACGAATGGGAAGCCATCGAAGCAGACCTTCGCCAGCGTCTGCCGGTCCGCGATGACCCCGATCTGTCGGCGGTACTCGGACTGGCCGCGGACCCGGACACCGCGATCACTGTGATCGGTACCAGCAACAAGCCCATCCGCCTGTATTGTGCTGTGACACAACAGTCTTCGGTGGCGCTGGCACAAATGCCCGGTGCCACGGTCGAATCGGGCGGCAACGTCGTTGTTCGCACGGGGACACCCGAGTCGATCGCGTCATGGGTGGCGCGTTTTGCCGGCGAGCGACCCGCTGGTGCCACACGGTCGATGACGGAGTCGGTGGACGCTCTCGAGACTCCCTCGCAAACTGTGAATCTCGACTATGGCGAGGTCGCGGTTTCCGACCTGATCCACGACCTCCTGGCCGCTCCCAGGTCCGGCAACGGCCATGTGGAGATCGTGCGAGGCCGTCACGATCAGGACGGCCCGGTGCACCGATACCTGAGCTGGTTCGACGTCATCGGCGACGGCCGTTACGTCTATCGGTACTCCCGAAACGAGCTGACGATCGAGCCGTGCTCCCCCACTCGGTTTCACAAGATCCTGTCGCGCATGAGCGGCGCGCGTACTTAGTACCGACCAGTCCGGAGGCGGTGATTGCGCGGTGCGGCGGGGCCCGTGATCGTTGCGTCTGATCCAATCGTGGAGTGCGTGCTGATCTGATCGTCTGTGGGCTCGGTCCTGCGGGGCGGGCGGTGGCTCATCGGGCTGTCGGGCAGGGGCTGTCGGTGATTGCGATCGATCCGAATCCGGATCGGGTGTGGACGCCTACCTATGCGGCTTGGGCTGATGAGTTACCTGCGTGGGTTGGTGACGGGGTGGTGGCGGCGACGGTTGCGGGGCCGTTGGCATGGGGGACTCGGGAGCATCGGGTCGAGCGGGTGTATCAGGTATTCTGTACGGCGGGGTTGCAGGCTTCGTTGTCGCTGGAGGGGGCGACTGTTGTTGCGGAACGGGCGGTGGAGGTCGATGCGCGGCTTGGAGTGGTGCGGACCGCTGGTGGGGTGACCTGCACTGGACGGGTGGTTGATGCGCGGGGGTTGGGGAGGTCGCCGGGGCGTGCTGAGCAGACTGCCTACGGGGTTGTTCTCCCGCTCGAAGAAGGTGAGCAGACCCTCTTCATGGACTGGCGGCGCGATAACGGTGCTGCTCTGGATGAGGTGCCGTCGTTCCTTTACGTTGTGCCGCTCGGTGCGGACACCGTGCTGTACGAGGAAACCTGTTTGGCCGGTCGACCCGCGCTCGCGCCAGATGTGTTGCGGCACAGGCTGGAACACAGATTGCACGCTCGGGGAATCACACTGTCAGGCACCGAACCTGTTGAACGAGTTCGGTTTCCAGTACAGGGTGGCAAACGGGGGCACGGACGGTTCGGTGCGGCCGGAGGACTCACGCATCCGGCCACCGGTTACAGCGTCGCCGCCGCGCTCGCCGCCGCTGACACCATCGCTGCGGGCGGCACAGTCTGGACCCCGCAAGCTCGCGCCGTCGCAGTCCTACGTCGCGCGGGATTGCGTGCGCTGCTTGCCCTTCCACCGCGCGAAGTCCCGGTCTTCTTCGACACGTTCTTCGGTTTGCCTGCCGCACTGCAACATTCCTACCTGTCGGGCCACGACGACCTCCGCGGCACCCTCGCCGCGATGCGCGCATTGTTCGCCGACCTGCCGCCCACGCTGCGCCGCACCCTCGCCACCTCGGTAATCGGCCTCAGCTGAACAGTAACCGGCAAACCCTTACCCAAACGCACAACTTCCCAAACATGCGCTCCCGCAACACCCTTGCTAGGATTTCGCTGTCCGGTACCGTCGCCGGACATGCCACCTGCCGGCGCCGTCGCGCGGACCGGTTCGGGGCACGGGGGCTGACGTCGGGGCGGTCACCGGTTTCCGCTGCTGCTCTTCGTCGAAATCCGGGTGATCATCATGCATGTCGAAGCGCCACCCCCACGTACGCGCGCAACACACCTCACCCACGGTGAGAACAGTCGCAAAGTCTCACGAAAAACCATGCTGGGCTTGCTCTTCGGTGCCGTCGCAGTGGTGGCCATGGGCCTGTGGCTGTCCGACGATCTACGAATTTTCCTGATCGTGGCCGGGCTGACCTTCTCGGTGTTCGCCATGGTGATGAGCTGCTCGTTCCTGATCTCGCTGGTCTACATGCACCGCGAATCCGGACTGGAAGGCCAACTGCTGCTCGCCGAACCCGACGGCCCCGCTCGCGAGGCCATCGCGGTGCTCATCCCGGCCAGGCACGAAACCGATGTGCTCGCCCACACGCTGCTCAACACCGCGTGGACGCAACGCGACCACCCCGCGCACCGCGTCGTGACGGTGATCAACGACGACGATCCCGAAACCTGTGCTGTGGCAGCGACAACCGCGCACATCGTCAACGAAGGCTTCGCCCGCGGACACGGCTACGACCGGATCCGCCGCGACCTCGACCAGGCCCTGCGTTTCGCGCCCGCAGGCCTGGCGGAACCGTCGCCCGGCCCCGTCCAGTTGCTGGTCTACCCGCTGCGCGATCGCCCGCCGAACAAACCGCAACAGCTCAACTACGCGTTCTGGCAGCTGCGCGACCAGTTCACCGTGTTCACCATCCTCGACGCCGAATCGCTGGCCGCGCCGGGCCTGCTGTGCGCGGTCGACCAGGCCTTCCAAGACCACCCCGGCGTCGAGATCATCCAGGGCGGCATCCAGCTGATGGATCCCCAGATCACCGGCGGTTTTCTGCGCCGCGTCGGCCAGCGCCTGCACCGCTGGTACGCCTGGCACAACCTGCTGGAATACACCCGCTGGTTCTCCTCACAGATGCGCTACCAATCCGACCGTGGCTTCATGCCACTGGGCGGCAACACCGTGTTCCTGCGCGCGGGCCTGCTCGAAAAGTCGGGTGGCTGGCCGATGTCGCTGACCGAGGACTGCGAACTCGGCATCCGCGCCACCGCCGTGCACCGCGCCCGCACCTTGACCTTCTACGACCCGCGCCTGACCACCCGCGAGGAAACCCCGCCCAGCCTGCTGACCCTGGTGAAACAGCGGCGCCGCTGGAACATCGGCTTCCTGCAGAGCCTGGTCGCGGGCAACTGGCGGTCGCTGCCGACCGTGCGCAGTCGGATTGTCGCAGTGTGGATTCTGTCGATGAGCCTGTTCCAGACGATCTCCCTGGCGATCCTGCCGCTGACGCTGATCACCCTGTTCTGGATCAAATCCCCTGCGCCGCTTGCCGTTGCGGTGTGCCTGCCGACTATTCCGATTGTGCTCGGAATCGCGTTGCAGCTGTTGCAGATTCGCGAATACGGGCGCATCTACGCGCGACGGGTGCCCTGGCATGTGTATCCGCTGTTCGTGCTGACGTTCTACCCGTATCAGCTGGTGCTGTCGTTCGCCGCACTGCAGGCGGTGCTCTGGTACGCGCTCGGGCGGCTGGGCTGGGACAAGACCGCGCACGTCGGCGACCATTTCGACGCGCAGGTCGCGGCCCCGGCTCTGGTGCGCACGGCATGAGCGCACCCACGACCGAGCGGCCACTGGCCACCGTCACCGAAATAGCACCGACGCCACCGCGATTCACCGCCCGACGCAAGACCCAGTTGCTGGTCGCGGTGCTCACGCTGTGTTCCGGTGTGGTCACCGCGATCGGCATCACCGGATACCCCATCCGTTTCGGTGACGAGGGCGTGTATATCGCTCAGGCGTGGGCGATTCCGAATCTGCACGCCCTGGCCCACTACACCTATTGGTACGACCATCCGCCGATGGGCTGGGTGCAGATGTCGATCTGGTTCGAACTCACCCGCGGCCTGCAACGCTGGTCGGACAACACGGTGATGGCAGGCCGCGAGTTCATGGTCGTGGTCCGAATGGCCACGGCCGCACTGCTATTCGTGCTCGCGCGCCGATTGGGGATGCGCAACGGCTGGGCCGCGCTTGCTGTGGTGCTGTTCGTGTTCAGTCCGCTGGCGGTGCACTACGGCCGAATGGTGTTGCTGGACAACATCGCCCTGGCCTGGCTGCTGGCTTCCTTCGCGCTCGCGCTGTCACCGCGACGTCGCTGGGGCGCGGCAGTCGGTGCGGCAGTGTGCTTTACGGTCGCCGTCACCACGAAGGAGACCCTGGCCATCGCCGCACCCGCGCTGGCCTACGCGCTGTGGCGGCACTATCGCGGCGCGGGCAACCGGGAGTACGTGGTTGTCTCGTTCGCGGTGGTGTTCGTGATGTCGGTATCGCTGTATCCGCTGTTCGCGGCCATCAAAAGCGAACTATTGCCCGGTCCGGGGCACGTCAGCCTGTGGGAAGCCATCGAATGGCAGTTGTCCGCGCGGGCCGGTAGCGGCTCGATCCTGGATGCCGGTAGCGACGTGCGAATGCTCATCGACACCTGGCTCGCGTTGGACCTGCTGCTCCCCGTCGGCGGCATGATCGCCACGGCCACACTGATATTCGTGCCGCGATGGCGACCGGTGGCAGTGCTCGTGGCATTCCAGTTGGCGATGCTCGTGCGCGGCGGATATGTGCCGGCGATGTACGTGGTGACCCTGCTGCCCTTCCTGGCACTGGCGCTGGCCGCGGTCGCCGATCTCGGCCACTCGCGCCTGGCCGCCTGGTCCCGCACGGAGCCCGTCCCCCGCTTCGCCGTACTCGCCCTGGTGGCCGCCTTGATCGCGTACCCGATCGCCGCGACCACCCTGGCCCACACCTGGCCCGACACCCTGCACCGACAATTCACCCTCGACGAAGACCGCCCCGAACGCGAAGCCGTCGCTTGGATCGCCGCCAACATCCCCCGCGACGCCCTGCTGGTCACCGAAAGCGAACTCTGGCTGGACCTGCTCAACGCGGGCTTCGACGCCCGACACAACGTCTGGGTCTACAAGGTCGACAGCGACCCCGGTGTGGCCACCGAGATCGGCAACTGGACCGCCATCGACTACCTGGCCCTGTCCGCCGCCACCATCTCGGCCCAATCACCGGCCACGATGCCCTGGGTTTTCACCGCCCTCGACCACGGCCGCGTGCTGGCCACCTTCGGCGAAGGAGCCAACACCGTCACCGTGATGAAGGTGGACAAGACCGGTAGCTGACAGCTGGCCCGCGCACCGGATGCCTCACACAACCAATCGTCCCCGCCCTACGGCGACGTCCGGGCCGAAATCGTCGCCACCCCGAGGACAGCCAACGCGCCCGAACTCAGATTGCCCAACGTCCGAGCCACCCGCGGCCTGCGCAACCACCGCACCGCGCGGGCCGCGACAACCGACACCAACACCAACCACACGAACGCCACGACCCCGTCGATCGCGCCCAACACCATCGTCACACTCGCTGCCGAAGAATCCGCGGGCGCGAACTGGGGAACAACCGCCAGGAAGAACAGCCCCACCTTCGGGTTCAGCAGGCACGAAACGATCCCGTCCCGAAATGCGGCCACAAGGCCACGCTCAGATTCCCGCTCGTCCCCCGCCGCGGGCGCCATCGTGTCGCGGCGCAGGAACCCACTGACACCCAAATAGATCAGATAGACACCGCCGACAATCTTGAGAACCTGCAGCGCCGTCGGATAAGCAGTGAGCAGCGCAGCCAACCCCACCGCAACCGCCCCCGCCCACACCATCGATCCGAGACCCGAACCAGCGGCGACAGCAACGCCCAGCCGCGAATCCGATAACGAATGTCGCAGCACCAGAAAAGTATCCGGTCCGGGTGTGATCGCCAGCAGCAGACACAGTCCCGCGAACGCCACCAGAGTCGCGACTGACAGTTCCTCCATACCGAAGGTCTATCAACACTTTTCGACCCGCGCTACTGCATTTCGGGCGGCAACCATGACTGCGAGTCCGCAGGCTGCTCGTCGAGTATCAGTTCGGCGTTCACCTGGACTACACCGTGTGCGAACACTTTGTAGGGTGTCCACACAGGCTGCCTCTCGTCGAGAACGGAGTCCTGGCGGCGTTCGATGGATGACGGTTTCCCTCGGACTGCCGTAGCCGCTTGTGCTCGCGAAGCCAATTCTTCGTCGCCTATCGGCTCATTCCAAATATGTAGCAGCAGATGCACATTGACCGGAACCCAACGTGCTTCATAGCCTGGCGCCGAAGCGTAATAGGGTTCGTGCGGTCCTGGCAATTCGTATAGCCGAACATGGACTACAGCCGCGCCGCCGGGGGTCAACGGCTCCGCGAGTTCTCCTTGGCATTCCTCGAAGTAGCAACTGCCGATATATTGCCGACCCTGTCGGGTGAGGTACTCGCATTCCTCGACGAACACCGCATCACCGGGTTCGGGCGTGAATCCACCATCGCCGACATCAACGCTGACGCGGCCCAGACCGCCGTTGGCACGGTCCTGGCCGACTCCTACCGCCAGTGCACCGATCCCCGGTCGTAGCCTGCGATCGCCACTCGACACGATCGTGTCCGGCTGGTCACCCAGGTCGCTATCGAGAAGGTAGATCGACCCGCCGTCGTGGTCGATGATGTCGGTCAGCGTCATCGGACCAGTCTGCACAAGCCCCAAACGATCGCGCTCGCTGGGCAGCTGCCACCGCCATCGTTCGCAGCGATTTCAAGCTCTGCCGGATTACGGAGCAGCACCTATTCGGTGCCGGCTCCTCGCACCGGCGCAACATATCGACCATGATGGGAGCATGAGGTCGATCTGGAAGGGCTCGATCGCTTTCGGGCTGGTCAACGTCCCGGTCAAGGTTTATACCGCGACCGAGGATCATGACATCAGGTTTCATCAGGTCCACGGCAAGGACGGGGGCCGGATCAAATATGACCGGGTGTGTCAGGTGTGCGGGAATTCGGTGCAGTTCGCCGATATCGATAAGGCTTACACCTCGCCTGATGGGGAGCAGGTGGTGTTGACCGACGAGGATTTCTCGAAGTTGCCCGCGGCGGAGAAGCACGAGATTCCGGTGTTGGAGTTCGTGCCGTCGGATCAGATCGACCCGGTGCTGTTCGACAAGAGTTACTACCTCGAACCCGATTCGGCGACGCCGAAGGCTTATCAGTTGCTGGCGGCGACGCTGGAACGCATCGACAAGACCGCGCTGGTGCACTTCACGCTGCGGCAGAAGACCAGGTTGGCCGCGTTGCGGGTGCGCGACGGGGTGCTCGTGCTGCAGACGTTGCTGTGGCCCGATGAGGTGCGCGCGGTGGAGTTCCCGTCGCTCGAGGACGCGCCCGCCCCGCGCCCGCAGGAATTGAAGATGGCCGAGACGCTGGTCGAGTCGATGTCGGGCGATTTCGATCCGTCCGAGTACACCGACGAGTACCAGATCGAATTGCAGAAGCTCCTGGATGAGGCGATCGCGAGCGGGACCGGCAAGGTCGAGCCTGCCGCGGAAACCGAACCGGCCGAACAGGCCGATGCCGAGGTGGTGGATCTGGTCGCGGCCCTGCAGCGCAGCCTCGAGGCCAGCGGTCGCCGGGATGCCGCCCCGGAGAAACCGGCGAAGAAGGCCGCCAAGAAAGCCGCACCGCGCAAGGCCGCGAGCAAAACCGCCGCGAGCAAAACCGCCGAGCCCAAGACCGCTACCCGCAAGGGCGCGTAGGAGCACATGGACACCGTCGTCGTGCCGATGGGACTCGGACATCTGCGTCAGGTCCTCGACCTGGGCCATCAGGTTTTCGATACCACTATCAAGCCGTACACGTCATGGTCGCTCACCGCCGTCGCCCAGCATCTGGACAGCCCGGACAATGCGTGCTGGGTGGCCCTGGATTCGGACCGGGTGGTCGGGTTCGTGCTCGGGTCGATGGAGTTCGAGAACCGTGACGACTGGGCCTACCTGGAATGGATCGCGGTCGCCCCCGACATGCAGGGCCACGGGATCGCTCGGCGGCTGGTGAATGTGTGCTCGGAGGCGCTGTTCGCGCGCGGGGCCCGCCATATCGTCACCGATGTCGAGGATCGCAACAGCGCCTCGGCCGCGCTGATGACCAGCAGCGGGTTCGTGCCTGCGGCGACCGTCACGTTGCTCGTTCGCCCCAACCCCGCCGCCCCCGACGACGACGCCGCGCTGCCGCCGATCACCAAACGCGACCTCGTCCGACGTGGTCGCCTGTCGATCGAACACCCGCTGCGCTGATCTGCCGACGGAGCGCCTCGAACGCAAAACCGCAGGTCCGGCCTATCCTCGACGGGTGGCTCATACTCCGAAGGACGAGCACGATCTGACCGTCGTCGCCGACATGTGGTCGCCCGCGTGCACCGCGATCCGCACCTTCCTGGCACGCAACGAAATCGCTTGCCGCTGGCTGCAACCCACCGAGTCGACCGGTCGACAACTGCTCGAGCAGCACGGTTTCACCGCCGACGACACTCCCGTGCTGTTCAAGGCCGACGGCAGCAGTTTGAAGCCCGCCGACGAGGAACAACTGGCCCAGTGGGTGGGCTTGCACGCGAAACCCAGCTCCGACAACTACGACCTGCTCATCGTCGGCGGCGGACCCGCAGGCATGGCGGCCGCGCTCTACGGCGCGTCGGAGGGCCTGCACACGGTCCTGCTCGAACGGTGGGCCATCGGCGGTCAGGCCGGTTTGAGCTCGAGCATCCAGAACTATCTCGGTTTCCCCGACGGCATCTCCGGCTCCGACCTCACCGACCGCGCCCGCAAACAGGCCTGCAAATTCGGCGCCGAACTGGTGATCAGCCTGCAAGCCGACCACCTTCGCCCCACCGACCACGGCTTCGCGGTGCACTGCACCGACGACATCACCGTGCACGCCCGATCGGTGATCATCGCGACCGGGGCCACCTTCCGCACCCTCGACATCCCCAGCGTCGACAAGTTCAACGGCCGCGGCGTGTTCTACTTCTCCGCGCTCACCGAGGCACCGTTGTGCGCGGGCTCGGACGTGTACATCGTGGGCGGTGCGAACTCCGCGGGCCAGGCGGCGGTGTATTTCGCGTCGTGCGCGCGCAAGGTGATCATGCTGGTGCGCGCGGATTCGCTGGCCGTGGAGATGTCGACGTACTTGATCAAGCAGATCGAGGGGATTCCGGCGATCGAAGTTCGCACCGACGTCGAGGTGGTCGACGCGTCCGGCGGCACCCACCTCGAACACCTCACCCTGCGCGACCGCACCACCGGCGCCGTCGAAGAAGTCCCCGCCAACTGGCTGTTCGCCTTCATCGGCGCCGAACCCGCCACCGACTGGCTGGACCCCTCCTTCGCCCGCGACAGCCACGGCTACCTGCTAACCGGCCCCGATATCACCACCGTCGAAGGCTCCCACTCCCCCTGGCCCCTGAAACGCCCACCCCTACACCTGGAAACCACCGTCCCCGGCGTTTTCGCCGCAGGAGACGTGCGCGCCTTCAACGGCCACCGAGTAGCCGCCGCCGTCGGCGAGGGTTCGATGGCCGTAATGCTCGTCCACAAGTTCCTCCACGATTGACGTGCTGACGCTCACTCACCTGCCCAAACGTACGTCTCGATGCAAGGTCCGGCCGCTCGAAGCACGGTAGCCTGGTGTCCAGGGCGGTGTGGCGAGTGCGCAACGCGAGATGTCACCGACACCGAGAGGATGCGATGAACGACAAGGACGCGGACCGTGCAGTCGAAGCTGTGGTGGCGGGAAACAAAATGGCAGGTCACAAGACACCTGAGCGTGTCCAGCGCCAAATGCGTCGCATTCTGAAGGGTGAGATCGCCGTCGACGAAGCAGTGGCCGCCGCAATCCGCGGACACCGCAGTCGGCACCGCGCAGCCTCCTGACAAGCAGTGACGGAGGATCCGTACGTCTACCCCGGCACCAACGTCCTGCGTAACCTGCTCGATGAGCGCGACCCTGTCATGGCCGCGGAGCTAGAGGTCGAGCTCGCGTCGTTGCGTGCGGCGCAGCTGCAGGCGCATCCCATCAGCGGCGGATTCGACCTCGACCACCTGTGCGGGATCCATCGCTATCTTTTCGGCGATTTCTACGATTGGGCGGGGCGGATCCGCACAGTACAGACCAGTAAGGGAATCCCCTTCTGCCCGCCGGCCAACATCGAGACTCAAAGCCGCTTCGTCCACCGAAAACTGTGCCGCGACGACGGGTTGAAGTCTTCTGACGTGGACACCTTCGTCGATCGGCTTGCCTACCATTGGGGCGAAGTCAACGCCGTCCATGCCTTCCGCGAAGGCAACACCCGAACGCAGCGCGCCTTCTTCAACCAGCTGCTGATAGAACGGGGCTGGTACATGGATTTTCAGGCGCTCGATTACTCCGCTTTCAAGGCTGCCCGGCATCACGCAATCGTCGCCGACCACCGCAAGCTGGCTGCGGAGTTGGTGCCGACGATCCGCCGACGTTGATGCGCAACTGCTCGAGGTTCAGGGCCGTCCGCGCAGGATTCACATTGTCCACAAGCTAGCCTCAATTTTTCGCCAGGCGGTCGGCCCGGCCTGAGCGGTTTCGGATTGGTTGAAAGCTGCTGATCAGCAGCTTTCGGGCAACCAGTAGTGCC
>NZ_JBHXRG010000025.1:0-77838 GCF_042716995.1 Nocardia sp. NPDC058640 | reverse complement strand
GCTCTCTTACCAGGGGCTTCGCCAGTTCGCACGCCGAGTGAGCGCCAATCAGCCTGCGGGGCAACGTGGTTCAGCGGCAGGATGAAAAAGGCTCACTGTTACTGATCTCGGTCGAATCCACCGGCCTTATACAGAGGAGCTTTTCGACGATAAATTCCAAGAGCACTTATGGAATGAGTCTCAGTCTATGGACGAAAAAAATGCGATATGGAAAGTGTATTGACCGGTAAGTCATTTTTCTGACTGCCCTAATGTGTGCAGTCACCCGTGCGTGAGGTGATCTGGTTCACGAACATTTGTGCACGCTGAAAGGCAGGATTTCCGAGGTCGGGTTGTCGATCAGGCGTCGGGTTAGCTCGGCGTCGGCGATGAACTGTTCTATTACGCTTCGTAACGGCGATGTAGGCGTCATGCACACGACCATCCGGAACGGCTCTCGACGAGCTCGATGCCGAACCGCTGCGATTCCATGATTGGTCGACGGGATCCCGATGTCGTCGGCTCCGAGCTGGGTACGCATGAGGGCGATCGTGCGGATCTGTCCGTCGTGGTTTTCGTTCCCCAGCCGCGCGAGGTCGGACTCGAACTCGGCCCGACGCTTTTCGACAGGTGTCCGGGAGCCAGCGTTTCTGTTCGTCGGCCGGAAGTGGTTGGGCATCGACGGAATCCAGCAGAGTGTTCCAGCATGGCGGGTCAGTCGGCGGGTGTCGGGCCGCGAAAGCTGAGGTAAACGGCGAGACGGTCGCTTCTCGTTCGCTCAACCGGCAGAGCAACGCCCCAGGTGGCGTGCCGAAGCAGAGGCAGACCCGGGGCGTGCTGGTCGGTGATCAGACCTTGTCGATCTCGCCGTTCGACAGGGCCTTCTGCAAAGAATTGAAGACCGTCAATCCCTGGCCGACCATCCCGTTGAGCATTTCGCTCACACCATCCGGCCCGTTCAGAACGGTGAGGTTGGCGCCGGCCAAGCCCTGCGAGGCCTGCTTGACGATCTCGGGCAGTTGCTCGATCAGCATCTGGTCCAAGGCAATTCGGTTGTTGGACGCCGCAGCCTCGGCCTGGATGCGAGTCCGGTCGGCCTCCGCCTCGGCGAGGATACGAACCCGTTCCGCTTCTGCCTGAGCAGGTTTCACCACTTCGGCCTGCAGCTGCTGTTCGCGCAGTTCGGCGTTCTTCCGGGCCTGGGCGGCCTGCGCGTGCAGAACAGCCTGCCGGGCGATGGCGTCGGCGAGCGGACCCGACTGTGCCGCTTCGGCATTGGCCTTGTCGATGTCGCGCTGGTACTCGGCCTTGAGGATCGAGGTTTCGCGTTCGTACTCCGCGCGACGGCGCAGCGACTCCTGTTCGGCTTCGGCGGCACGCTGCGAGGCCTGCGCCTGCGCGATCTGGGCGTCGCGCTGCACGGCCGCATTGTGCGGTGCCGCAAGGGCATTGATGTAACCGAGGTTGCCGTCGTCGATCGACTGGATCTGGAACGAGTCGACCCACAGGCCGATATTGCTCATCTCCACCTTCGACGCGATCAGCACCTCGTCGGCCAACTTCTGACGTTCGCGGATGATCTCCTCGACCGTCATCGAGCCCACGATCGAGCGCAGGTGACCGGAGAAGATGCGGCCGGTCAGCACCGACATCTCCTGCTCCTGTTCGGACAGAAAGCGTTGTGCCGCATTGACAATGGACTGCGTGTCGTTGGCGACCTTGAACGCGATCACCGCACGCACATCCAACTGGATGGCCTGCTTGGTGACGCAGCGCTCGCGGATCTCGGATTCGAACATCGCCAGCGACAGGTAGCGGACCTTGCGGAACAGGGGCATCACCCAGGTGCCGCGGCCGATCACGACCTTGAACGGGGTGTCGTCCTTGGTTTTGGCACCGCTGACCAGCATGGCTTCGTCGGGATCGGGAACGTGATAGCCCAGCATGGTGAGCCCTTTCACTCGGTGGGGCGGGTCATTCGGTGGGGAGCGGTATCCAGGTCACCACGTCGACCAGGCGTCCCGGATGGACCGCGACGATCAACACGGTGGTCCAGGCGGCGATCGGTTCGTCGGCGCGGGCGAGGAACAGTTCGGTGCCGCCGCGAATCGAGACGAGCACCTCTCCCAGCGCGCCGGCTGCTCGAATCGGTGAGGTGATGGTGCCCGTCATGCCTTGGAGGGAATCGGTCATCGCGGGTGAACCTCCTTGTCTCGCACCGGATGACGTCAGGGTACGAGGCGTGGGCTGTAAGCCGGTAGCAAAATTCTTATTGACAGCATCCTGTCAATTATGACAACATACTGTCATGACGATGAAGACAGTCCACGTAGCCGTGTACGACACCCTCGCCGACTGGGAAGTCGGGGCCGCCACCGCGCACATCGCCAACGGCGCATGGCATCGCGAACCGGGAACGTTCCAGGTCACAACGGTCGGCCTCACCACAGAACCGGTCACCACGATCGGCCGGATGCGCATCACCCCCGACATGGCGATCGCCGACCTCGACCCCGCCGACAGCGCGATGCTGATCCTGCCCGGCGCCGACCTGTGGGTGGGCGACGAGCTGAATGCGTTCGCGGACAAGGCAAAACAGTTCGTCGCGGCCGGTGTGCCCGTCGCAGGAATCTGCGGCGCCACCTTCGGACTCGCGAAAGCGGGCCTGCTCGACGACCGCGCCCACACCAGCAATGTCGCGGAATACCTTGTCTACAGCGGATATTCGGGCGCCGACCACTACGTGGAAGCGCCCGCGGTCACCGATCGCGACGTGATCACCGCGGACGCCATGTCCCCCTTCGAATTCGCCCGCGAGATCTTCGCCCGCCTCGGCCTCTACGAACCCCACGTGCTCGAGGCCTGGTACAAACTGTTCGCGCACTCCGACCCCGCCGGATACGCCACCCTCGCCGAATACGAAGGAAGCCACGCAGCTTGAACAAAGACCAGGACCTACTCGACGGCGCCGCCCTCACCGTCTTCCGGCTGAACGGTCAATTCCTCACCGTCGGCGACAGCCTGTCCGCACCGGCAGGCATCTCGGTGGCCTGGTGGCAGGTGATGGCGGCGGTTCAAGAACACCCCGAAACGGTCGCAGGCATCGCCCGCGCCATGGGCATCACCCGCCAGAGCGTGCAACGGATCGCGGACCTGCTGGTCGCCAAGGGCATGTGCGAATACCGCCCCAACCCGGCGCACAAGCGGGCCAAGTTGGTCGCCATGACAGCCGAAGGCGACGCGGCCATCCAACGCATCAATCCGCAACACGCGGCCATGGCGAAACGGCTGGCCGAAGCCCTGGGCCCCGCAGAGTTCGCGGCGACCGTCGAGACCCTGACCCGCTTGTCCTCGGTATTGGAGGCGATCATCGCCGACGATGCCCCCACGAAGGCGTGACACCTACTTGGACATGTGATCACCAGGCGATCACGCAAACATCGGTCGAGAGGGAAAATCCCTCATGGCCTGGTGATCAACTGACCAGGACCTAGTCGACGAACGGTTGGCGGGTTCGGCCGACTAGGTCGGCTACTGAATGGACGATCGACGTCGGGCGGAAGGGGTATTGCTCCACCGATGCCTTCGTCGAGATGCCGGAGGTGACCAGGATGGTGCGCAGGCCCGCTTCGAGGCCGGCGATCACGTCGGTGTCCATGCGGTCGCCGATCATCACCGTGGTCGAGGAATGGGCGCCGATGCGGCGCAGGGCCGAACGCATCATCAGCGGGTTCGGCTTGCCGACGTAGTACGGGTCCTTGCCGGTCGCGCGGGTGATCAGCGCGGCGACCGAACCGGTGGCGGGGAGCACGCCGTCGCGGGACGGGCCGGTGGCGTCGGGGTTGGTGGCGATGAACTTGGCGCCGCGGTCGACCAGGCGGATCGCGGTGGTGATCGCTTCGAAGGAGTACGTGCGGGTTTCGCCCAGGACCACGTAGTCGGGGTCGACGTCGGTGAGCACGTAACCGATCTCGTGCAACGCGGTGGTGAGGCCGGATTCGCCGACGACATAGGCGGTGCCGTTCGGGCGCTGATCTGCGAGGAAGGTGGCCGTGGCCAGCGCCGAGGTCCAGATCGACTCCTCGGGGATGTCCAGGCCGGTCTGACGGAGGCGGGCCTGCAGGTCGCGGGGGGTGCGGATCGAGTTGTTGGTGAGCACGAGGAACGGGATCTCGTTCGCGCGCAGTTCGGCCAGGAACTCGTCGGCGCCGGGGATCAGTTGATCTTCGTGCACCAGCACGCCGTCCATGTCGGTCAGGTACGACAGGATCTTCTCGTCTTTGGCGGTCACCAGTTAATTGTCCGCTAAAAGTCGGGGCCGTGGGTGATGAAACTTCCGGCCGTGCTCGCGGCGCGATGCCGGGGTCGTTGACTAGGGTCGTGGGGCAGGGGCGTGCGGCGAACGACAGGAGTAGCGGGAATGGTGGAGCTCAAGCTCGGGTACAAGGCATCGGCGGAGCAGTTCGGGCCGCGGGAGCTGGTCGAACTCGGCGTCGCCGCCGAGCAGCACGGCCTCGACAGCGCGACCGTGAGCGACCACTTCCAGCCGTGGCGCCACGACGGCGGGCACGCGCCGTTCTCACTGGCCTGGCTCGCGGCCGTCGGCGAGCGCACCGACCGCATCCAGCTCGGCACCTCGGTGCTCACCCCCACCTTCCGCTACAACCCCGCCGTGATCGCGCAGGCCTTCGCGACGCTGGGCTGCCTGTACCCGAACCGGATCATGCTCGGGGTCGGCACCGGCGAGGCGCTCAACGAGATCGCGACCGGTTTCAAGGGCGAATGGCCCGATTTCAAGGAACGTTTCGCTCGCCTGCGCGAAGCGGTGAAGCTGATGCGCGAACTGTGGACCGGCGACCGCGTCGATTTCGACGGCGAGTACTACCACACCGTCGGGGCCTCCATCTATGACGTGCCCAAGGGCGGCATCCCCGTCTACATCGCCGCGGGCGGCCCGGTGGTGGCCAGGTACGCGGGTCGCGCGGGCGACGGTTTCATCTGCACCTCGGGCAAAGGCATGGACCTGTACACCGAGAAGCTGCTGCCCGCCGTCGCGGAAGGCGCCGCCAAGGCCGACCGCAACGTCGCCGACATCGACAAGATGATCGAGATCAAGATCTCCTACGACACCGATCCCGAACTGGCACTACAGAACACGCGCTTCTGGGCCCCGCTGTCGCTGACCCCCGAACAAAAGCACGACATCACCGACCCGATCGAAATGGAAAAGGCCGCCGACGCCCTCCCGATCGAACAGGTTGCCAAGCGCTGGATCGTGGCCAGCGACCCCGAAGACGCTGTCGCCCAGATCAAGCCGTACATCGACGCGGGCCTGAACCACCTGGTCTTCCACGCCCCCGGCCAGGATCAGCTCCGCTTCCTCGATCTGTTCAAGCGAGATCTGGCTCCGCGTCTGCGCGCACTGGGCTGAGGCGTCGTCGGCCCGTGAGCTGAGCCGGGACGAACTCGAAAGTTGTTGGTGGAAACCGAAACGCCGTTCAGCGGTGACGATGCCTGAATCAGCAAGCCCCGGGTCCGCGCAAGCGACCCGGGGCTTCGCTGTGTCTAGGCCCGCCGCAAGGCGAACATGCGCAGGTTGCGGGTGGTGCGGTCGCGGTAGGCGGCGTAGGCGCCGGTGATGTCCACGAAGCGGGTGAAGATCGCTTCTTTGTCCGCGTCGGGGACGGGGGTGGCGGTGACCGGGATGCGTTCGCCGGCGATGGCGACGGTGGCGGTCGGGTCGGCGAGCAGGTTGGCGGTCCAGGCGGGGTGGGTGGACTGGCCGAAGTTGGAGCCGATCACGTAGAGGGTGTCGCCGTCGTGGACGTAGAGCAGGGGTTGGGTGCGGGGTTGACCGGATTTGCGGCCGGTGGTGGTGAGCAGGATCACCGGGGCGCCGATCGGGCCGAGCACGGTGTACTTGGCGTCGGTGCGTTCGAGCAGGGCCCGGTCCAGCGGGGTGACCGTGCGAATAAGCCACGAGCCAGGCTTTGTCGCGGCGAAACGGTTGGCGGCGCGGGACAAGGGATTGGTGCGTGAGCCCCACTGCCGATCCGGGAACTGCGTAGTCATGAGGCGGACTATAGCCCGACCGTCAGGCCCCCGATCTGGGCGCTGAGTGTCGCTCCGGCGGACTATGACGCCGCGATTCACTAAGCTCGGCTGCATGGTCGAACAAGCGCCGTCCACCGTGTACATCGCCTCCCCGGAGGGTGACACCGGAAAATCTACGGTCGCACTGGGTGTGTTGGGGATGCTGTGCGCGACCACCGCCCGGGTGGGCGTCTTCCGTCCGATCACCCGCTCCGCCGACGAGCCCGACTACATCCTCGAACTGCTGCTCGAGCACAGCACCGCCGACATCAGCTACGAGCAGGCCATCGGCGTCACCTACGAGGACGTGCACCGCGACCCCACCGCCGCGATCAGCGACATCGTGATGCGGTTCCACGATGTGGCCAAGGCGTGTGACGCGGTGGTGATCGTGGGCAGCGACTACACCGACGTCGCCAGTCCCAGCGAGCTGCGGTTCAACGCCAGGATCGCGGTGAACCTGGGCGCGCCGGTGCTGCTGGTGGTGCGCGGCGCCGACCGCACGCCCACCGAGGTCAAACAGCTGGTCGAGTTGTGCGCCAGTGAGCTCGCCACCGAACACGCCCAGCTGGTCGCGATCGTGGCCAACCGTTGCGCGCCCGACGAGTTGGACGAAATCGCCACGGCGCTGGCAACGTTCGACGTTCCGTCGTGGACGCTGCCCGAGGTGCCGCTGCTGATGGCGCCGACCATGGGCGAGCTGTGCGAGGCGATCGACGGCGAAATCTACAGTGGCGACCCGGAATTGCTGCAGCGTGAGGCGCTGCGCATCATGGTCGGCGGCATGACCGCGGAACACATCTTGGAACGCCTGTCCGACGGCGTGGTGGTGATCGCGCCGGGCGACCGGTCCGACGTACTGCTCAGCCTGGTGAATGCCCATGAGGCGGAAGGGTTTCCGTCGCTGGCTGGCGTGATCATGAACGGTGGCCTGCGTCCGCATCCGGCCATCGCACGGTTGATGGAAGGTCTGCATCCCAAGCTGCCGATCCTGGCCACCGAGCTGGGCACCTACGACACCGCCAGCGCCGTGCACGGCACGCGCGGCAGGATGTGGGCGGGCAGCCCGGGCAAGGTCGACACCGCGCTCGCGCTGATGGAACAGCGGGTCGACGCGCCGGAACTGTTGCGGCGCATCCGAGTTCCGGCGTCCGAGGTCGTGACTCCGCAGATGTTCGAGTACCGGCTGATCGAACGCGCACGCTCGGATCGCAAACGCATCGTGCTGCCCGAGGGCGACGACGACCGCATCCTGCGTGCGGCGGGCCGGGTGCTGCAGCGCAAGATCGCCGACCTCACCATCCTCGGCGACGAGCCCTCCATCCGGGCGCGGGCCGCCGAGCTCGGTGTCGATATCGCCGCCGCGCAGGTACTCGATCCGCGCACGTCGGGTTACCTCGATGAATTCGCCGCCGAGTACACCGAATTGCGCAAACACAAGGGCATGACGCTCGAGCGTGCGCGCGAAACCATGGCCGACATCTCGTATTTCGGCACCATGATGGTCTACAAGGGGATCGCCGACGGCATGGTCTCCGGTGCCGCGCACACCACCGCGCACACGATCCGGCCTTCGTTCGAGATCATCAAGACCGTGCCCGGCGTGTCGACGGTGTCGAGTGTGTTCCTGATGTGTCTGGCGGATCGTGTTCTCGCGTACGGGGATTGCGCGGTGGTGCCGGATCCGAGTTCGGAGCAGCTGGCCGATATCGCGGTGTCCTCGGCGGGCACTGCGGCCCGGTTCGGCATCGAACCGCGGGTGGCGATGCTGTCGTACTCGACCGGGGCGTCCGGGACCGGTGCCGATGTCGACAAGGTCCGTGCCGCAACCGAACTCGTGCGCGAGCGGGCACCGAAACTGCCGGTGGAGGGCCCGATCCAGTACGACGCGGCGATCGAGCCCGCCGTGGCCAGCGCCAAGCTGCCGGACTCCGAAGTCGCGGGCAAGGCAACGGTTTTCGTGTTCCCCGACCTCAATACCGGCAACAACACGTACAAGGCGGTGCAGCGCAGCGCGGGTGCGGTCGCGATCGGGCCGGTGCTGCAGGGTCTGCGCAAGCCGGTCAACGATCTGTCGCGCGGCGCCTTGGTCGCCGACATCGTCAATACGGTGGCGATCACCGCCATCCAGGCGCAGGGAGATGCCAAGTGAGCGATCTCGTACTGGTTCTGAACAGCGGCTCGTCGTCGATCAAATATCAACTGCTGCACGCACTCTCGGGCGACGTGCTGGCGTCGGGCCTGGTCGAGAAGATCGGCGAGGCGCAGGGCGGCCGGATCGTGCACGAAGCCGGACCCGCCAAACTCGTGTTCGACGGCGCGATCCCGGATCACAAGGCCGGGCTGGCGCGCGCGTTCGAGATGTTCCGCGAAACCGGCCTCGACCTGACCACCATCGGCATCGGCGCGGTCGGGCACCGGGTGGTGCACGGCGGTGAGGTGTTCTGGGAACCGACCCTGATCGACGACAAGGTGCTGCACGCGATCGACGAACTGTCGGTGCTGGCCCCGCTGCACAATCCCGCCAATGTGATCGGCATCGAGTCCACCAGGGAACTGCTGCCCGGCCTGCCCGAGGTCGCGGTCTTCGACACGGCGTTCTTCCACACGATGCCCGACGCCGCCAAGACCTACGCCATCGACGCGAAACTCGCTGCGGCCCACGGCATTCGTAAGTACGGCTTCCACGGCACCTCGCACCAGTACGTGTCGGAGAAGGCCGCGGAGTACCTGGGCAGGCCGACCGAAGAGCTGAACCAGATCGTGTTCCATCTGGGCAACGGCGCGTCCGCCTCGTCGATCCAGGGCGGGGTCGCCATCGACACCACCATGGGCATGACCCCGCTGGAAGGTCTGGTGATGGGCACCAGGCCCGGCGATCTGGATCCGGGCGTGATGCCGTATCTCATGCGGGTGGCCGACCTGGACATCAGCGATGTGGAGCAGCTGCTCAATCGCAATTCCGGGATCAAGGGGCTGTCGGGGGTCAACGACTTCCGTGAGTTGCAGCAGCTCATCGACGGCGGCGACGCCCAGGCGAAGATCGCCTACGACGTGTACATCCACCGCCTGCGTCGCTACCTGGGCGCCTACCTGGTGGAACTGGGCACCGTCGACGACATCGTCTTCACCGCCGGTGTGGGCGAGAACAGTCCGGCGGTGCGTGCCGATGCGCTGGCGGGGTTGCAGGCGCTGGGCATCGAGATCGACCCGGTGCGCAACGAGACCAGAACCCCTGGCATCCGCCGCATCTCCCCGGATTTCGCACCGGTGACGGTGCTGGTGGTGCCGACCAACGAGGAACTGGCCATCGCTCGCGCGGCCCACAAGCTGGTCGCCAGTTCCTGACGGTCAGAACCAGGACTTCGGGCGCAGCGAGTTGGCCAGGTCCACCAGGGCGTAGCGGTGGTCGCGGTCCGGGGCGTTGCGGGCCAGCGAGCGCAGGCCCGTTTCGGTGCCGTCACGCAGTTCGCGTTCGTTGAAGGCGCGGCCGAACAGCTTGGCGTCCTTGCGTTTCGGGGTGTTCCCGGCCTGCAACCAGGCCAAGGCGCTGCCCTGGACCAGGGTGCGCATGAGGGTGGCTCGATGCTCGCCGGGGGCGATGGCCTGGGCGCGGGAGGCGGCCAGGCGCAGGACCTGTTCGTCGAGCTCGGCGACGGGTGAACTGGTGAGCAGCAACAGGATTGCCGTGGTCTGGGCGGTGGTGAAGTGGCGGGAGGCGGCGGGCACGTCGTCGAGGGCGTGCACCGCTTCGCCGACTCGGCCTGCCACGGCCAACTGCCTGGCCAGGCCGAAGGCCGCGCTCACTACCGCGCGGTCGGTGCGCCAGACGGTGTCGTAATAGCGTTGGGCAAAGCTTCGCCACTGTTCTGGATCGGGTGAATCCCAGTGTTGGAGAATGAGTTCCGCGGTGGCAGCCAGTGCCAGTTTGGGTGCGATCTCGCCCGGCAGTACTCGCAGCACCGCTTCGAACGATGCGAAAGCGGTCTCGTAGTCCAGTTCGAGCAGGGCGGCTTGTCCGGTGAACCAGTCTGTGCGCCAATCAGAGTCGGCGGGTACACGTTCGAGCATGTGCAGTACTGCCGCCGATTCGCCCAGTTCGAGCCGTGCCCTGGCCTCGGCGAAAAGTAGTTCGGCCGCGAGGGTTTCGGGTGCGTTGTCGGGGTCGGCTTCGGCGCGTTCGCGGGAGTCGTGCAGGGCTTCGAGTACACGCTCGGGTTCGGGGTTCGCGGTCGCGGCCAGTAGCGGGGCGGCGGGGTCCGACGGATCGATCAGCGGAATCGGCAGTGCGGCAACCACATCGCGGGAGTCCAACAAGGGGGAGCGGCCGACGCCGTCGAGATAGGCGTCGGTTTGGCTGATCAGTTCCTCGGTGCCGAAGCTGGTGCGCTGTGGACTGAACACTGTGGACAGCTGTGGATGTTCGGTGCCGGTGTCGTACGCGAGGATTTCGCGCAGCACACCGGCCAGCTGTGCCGACATCGCCCGCGCCGACGGAAAGCGTTGCGCCGGATCAGGATCGGTGGCGGTGAGCAGGAAACGGTGGAAGAACTCGTAGCGGGCCAGCAGGGGTTCGTCATCGGGAATGCCGTCGAGGTAGCGGCCGTGTTCGCTGGGCAGGTCCAGGGTGAGTGCGGCGATGGTCCGGCCGACGGTGTACACGTCCGACGCGGGCGTCGGGCCGGTCTTGGCGATCTCGGGAGCCTGGAAACCCTTGGTGCCGTACAGGTTTCCGTAGGCGTCGATGGTGGCGACCGCGCCGAGGTCGATCAGCTTCACCTGGTCTTCGGTGACCATCACATTGTCGGGCTTGAGATCGTTGTAGGTCAGGCCGATCGAATGCAGATGTTCCAGTGCGGGAAGGATTTCCAGCACATACGCGATCGCCTCGGCCAGCGGCATCTGCTCGCCGCGCGGTCGGGCGTCGAGGATGTCACGCAGCGACTGGCCGCCCACGTACTCCATCACGATGTACCCGGTGGACCCGTCGCTTGCGGTGTGCTCGACGAAGTTGTGGATCTTGACGATGCTGGGATGCGCCACCTCGGCCAGGAACTGCCGCTCCGCCACCGCCACGGCCTGCGCCTCGGCGTCACCGGCGTGCAGCAGACCCTTGAGCACCACCCACCGATCACTGACATTGCGGTCGATCGCCAGGTAGATCCAGCCGAGACCACCGTGCGCGATGCAGCCCTGGATCTCGTACTGCCCCGCGACCATATCGCCCTCGTGCAGCGACGGCCGGAAATCATAAGCGGCACCACAGGTTTCGCATTCACCGCTGGAGGAAGCAGCCTTGGCCGGCGTCGAACGGCCGACCGGATTGGTGCACCGCCAGCAGAACCGTCGCCCCTCCGACACCATCGGATCCGTGAGCACAGCATCGCGCGGGTCGGCCGGGGTAACCGTCGGAATCGGCACCAACCCGGCCCCGAGCCGGCGCGTGGGCCGCGACCGCGCGGTGCGCACGCTGCGCCCCGATCGCGAGGTGCTCACCCCGGTCTGCGGCGTGGAACCCCACCCTTCGGGTCCGGTGGGAACGGGCCGCTCAGCAGCCTCGGTCAGCGCGTGCGAGGCGGCCTTCGGCGGGCGTTGAGCCGCCTCGGTCGGGGCGAATGCTGCGCTTTCGGGTCGGGGGGCAGCCTCGGTCGGCGCGACATCGGTCGGCGTACGGGTCGCGCGCTGAGTGGCGACCTGCTCATCTGCTGTCGACACCGGCGAAGCGGCCTGCTCCTGGGCGGAACGCCGCATCCCGTCCGTAGCCGGGGTCTCGTCGCGACTCCACGGTTGCTTCCGCGCGAACTCCGCCGCCGCCTCCGCCGTGAGTTTTGGTAGCGGTCGAGTCTCGTCGTCGGCAGGATCGGGCGGCAGCGTCCACCCACCGGGCAGCGACCCGGGCTTCTGCCGCTGAGTCAGCTGCGTCGGCTGACGCCGCTCCGGCTCGTTCGGTGGCGGCATCGCACTGCGATCGGAATCGCCCTGCGCGGCTTCATCATTGGGAGGCTTCGTACTCATGCCGTCAGTCCTGGTACTTCGGTGCGGGCGGGCTCGGGGTGTCGCCGAGGGCCGCGAGCCAGCGGCGGTGGATGCGGGTCCAGGTGCCGTCGTTGCGGATGCGTTCGAGGGTGGAGTTCACGAATCGCACCAGGTCGTCGTCGCCCTTGGGGATGCCGATGCCGTACGGTTCGGCGCTGATGCTGCCCCCGACGATCTCGGTGTACGGGTCCTGTGCGGCCAGGCCCGCCAGGATCGAGTCGTCGGTGCTCACCGCGTCGACCTGGCGTTGTTGCAGGACCACCAGGCAGTCAGCCCAGGTCGGCACGGTCAGGATGGTGGCTGCGGGTTGGTCGCGGCGGATGTGGTCCAGCGAGGTGGTGCCGCGCGCGACGCACACCCGCTTGCCCGCGAGGTCGGCCAGGCCGTCGATACCGGAGCCCTTCACCGCCAGCACCCGCTGATCGGCGCGCAAGTACACCGTCGAGAACGCCACCCGCTGACGTCGCTCGCAGGTGATCGTCATCGTTTTCGCGATCAGGTCGACCGTGTGCTGCTGCAGTGCCTTCTCGCGTTCTTCCGAAGCGAGACTGCGGTATTCGATCAAATCGGGGTTGCCCAGCAGGTCGCGCGCGATCTCCCTGGCGATGTCGGCGTCGAAGCCGACGATGCGACCGGTGAGCGGATCGCGGAAGCTGAACAGGTTGCTGCCCGCGTCCAGACCCACGACCAGCCTGCCGCGTGCGCGAATGGCGTCGACGGTCGGACCGGCGGCGGTGCTGGGTCGCAGACTCGCGGTCGGGTCGCCGCACTGCTCGCCGGTGGCGGCGGGCACGGGAGTATCGGTGCCGATCGGAATTGCCTTGGCGGGCAACGGCGGTTCGGAATACACGCCGCGCTCGACCGGTGCGGGGGTGCTGTCGGAACACCCGACGAGCAGCCCCACCAGCATCAGCGCCGCGACCCCGCGCCTCATCGGTACTCCCGCAATCGCGGCCACAGCCCCAGCACCACGCACGCCGCGGCCAGAATGCCGAGCACGAACGCGCCGGGGCCGAGGAACGACAACGCCCCGATCGCTTGAGAAACGTTGTCGCGCAATGTCTCTCGAGTCTTCCAGCCCGCCTTGTCCAAGGCGCGGTCCAGCGCGTCGACCTGCGCGGCCGAATCCGCGGCGCTCGGTCCGGTCGCGACGGTGGCCGCACCCATGAAATCGCCCCGCTCGAGTGTGTCGTTCATGCGCTGATGCGCCGCCTGCCAACGGGTCAGCGCGGCGCGGGCGTGCGCCACCTCGTCGCGCGCGGGCGCGTCGGACGGGTAGCCGTCCAGCAGCTCGATCAGGCGCGCGGCATTGGTATCGAAGGTGCGGTCGTAGTCGCCGGTGGCGTCGCGACGCACCAGCTTCACCATTTCCGCGGATCTGGCCTGCTGCACCAGGATTCGGCTCTCGGCCAGTCGCGCCGACGGCACCGCTCCCTCGTCGCGGCAGCGAATCATCGCCACCGCCGACACCGATCCCGCGGCCACCGTCCACAGCAACGTCAGCGCTAGCGCGCCGGTACCCAACAGCAGCCCCATATTGAAGAACCGGCGTGACCGGCGAGCCATCAGCACCTGCACCCAGATCAGCGCGGCCAGCGCCACCATCAGCAGCACGATCGCCGTCCACGGCGGTTGCACGTGCCGGTATTGCGCGTCGGTGACCGCGTCGAACCGGTGGTCTTCCAACTCCTCGGCCATGGGCAGCAGCGTGGTCTGCATCTGATGCGAGGCCTCGCTGAGATAGGCCGCGCCGACGGGATATCCGTTGCGGTTGTTCACCCGCGCGGTCTCGATCAGCCCGCTGTACACGGGCAGTCCGGTCGCGATGCCGGTGCGCAGGCGACGATCGTCGCCCGACGGGTCGGCTGCCTCCGCGTCGGAGATGTGCCCGGCTTGGGTGACCAGTTCCGCTGCGGCCTCGCCGATGGCCTGGGTGTAGCGGTCGCGCACGGCTTTGGGTTCGAGTCCGCCCGCGATGAACGCGGTGCCCGCGGCAGCGTCCGCGATCGACAGTGAGGTGTAGAGGTGGTTGGCCGAATGCGCGTCGGGTTCGGTGTCGTCGAGCAGTACGCCCAGAGCTTGCTGGCGCTCGCTCACCGTCGTCGAAGTCACCGACCCGGCCGTCACACATAAGACCATCAGGACAAGTCCGGCAGCGACCAGTCGGCCCGGCGAAGACTGCGCGAATCCACGCAAACGGGACGGATGGAACTGCGCGCGCAACGCCCTGACGTCGGGCGCGGGCGGCCGCTCGAGATGCGCGGTCGGCCGACGCAGCGGTGCCCAACGCGGCGACACCGGCGCGGCCGACGCCGTCTCGGCGGGCCCCGCACCCGTGTCTGCCTGCGAAGACGGGCGGACTCGGACGGCCGCGACCTCCGTGGGGGCAGTGCGATTCCCCGGTTCGACCATCGCTCACCTCCCGATGTTGTCCGCGCGCCACTACTGGTGCGGAGTTTATTGTGGTCTGGCCAGTGGTGCAGCCCCCCACGGACCCCCGAAGTGGTTGCTGCTCGGCTGCTCGACAGGAAAGAGTGTGGGATGCGCGGCGACGGAGACGGCTGGTCCAAGGGCCCCGACGGGTCCAAGCACTGGGGCAAATTCGGTGCCGCGGGACTGCTGCTGCGCGCACCGCTGCCAGGGGGTGGGTCGGCGGTGCTGCTGCAGCATCGCGCGCTGTGGAGTCATCAGGGCGGGACGTGGGCGTTGCCCGGCGGTGCCAGGGATTCGCACGAGTCGCCCGAACACGCCGCCGTCCGCGAAGCCGAGGAAGAAGCGGGTATCGCGGCCACCGACCTCCGCGTGCGCGCCGAACGCCTGACCATGACCGCGGCCAGCGGCTGGACTTACATCACCGTCATCGCCGACGCCGAAACCCCACTGGCCACGGTCGCCAACAGGGAAAGCTCCGAACTGGCTTGGGTCCCCGAGGAAGAGGTCGCCGACCTGCCATTGCATCCCGGTTTCGCCCTGGCCTGGGTTGACCTGCGTGCGGTCCCGTTGCGCGTGCGCGTCGACGACGACCTCGCCGCCGCCCTTCCTCGTACCGTCGAAATCGCAGGTCAGGGCTTCTTCTGGCTGCACACGCGCGTCGACGGCCCCGGCATCGACGTGGTTCTCGACGCGGAAGACGGCCTGGTTCTCACCCGCGCCGACATCCTCGCCTGAGCACATCGGGCAGGACCGGCATATTCACGCACTTCGGCCTCGCGGAATCAGTTTTCTGATTTTTTGACGGCGTTTTGCGTGATTACGCCGGTCCATTCGCTGTCGCGAGGTGCTGGACAGTTCGGGCTGCCGCTGACCAAAGGGGCACCGAGCGAGATCAGTTCGCGGCGAGCAATGCCTGCTTGAGCTCGCGGGCGGCAGCCTCGGGGTCGGCCGCTGCAGTGATCGCCCGAACGACGACCACGCGACGAGCACCGGCGGCCAGTACCTCGGGCAGTCGCGGCAGGTCGACGCCGCCGATGGCGAACCACGGCAGCGTCGGGTGGGAGTCGGCGGTAGACCGAAGGAAGTCGATGCCCGCGGCCTGGCGGCCGGGCTTGGTGGGCGTGGTCCAGATCGGGCCGGTGCAGAAGTAATCGAGGTGACCGTCGATGGCGGCCAGGCTGGCTTGGTTGCGGTTGTGCGTGGATCGGCCGATCACCACATCCGGCCCGACAACACGGCGCGCATACGCGGGCGGAAGATCGCCTTGGCCCAGATGCAGCACATCGGCACCGGCCGCCAGCGCGATATCGGCACGGTCGTTGACCGCGAGCAACGCCCCGTGACGCCGGGTAGCGGCCTTGATCTCGGCGAGCGCACCGAGCTCGGCCTTCGCTTCCAGCGGCCCGAATTCGGCCTCGCCCGGCGAACCCTTGTCCCGCAGCTGCACGATGTCGACCCCGCCCGCGAGCGCCGCGTCGACGAATCGGGCCAGATCGCCCTTCTCTCGTCGCGCATCGGTGCACAGGTACAGCAGCGCGCTGGACAGGCGCTCCCGAGGCGGGACGGAACGGTTCGAAAGGGAGGGCTGCACGACCACGACGGTAGTCGCGCTAACGTGGAGACGCGAGCGGCGTAGGGCTGAACTGCGGCGTCAAGCGGCGAAATATCGGTTTTCGGCCGCCTTGATCTGGACTGACCGAAGGGTGCGACGAAGGAGTGCCCGTAGGGAGGGAAGATCAAGGTTAATAGGCCGAAAACCCGCGGCACCAGCCGCCAAAAATACTGTGAGGAACGTGATGCGGACTCTGGCGGTTGTCGGCGGTGGTGCTGTCGGACTCGCGATCGCATGGCGTGCGGCCGAAGCGGGCTGGACCGTCACCGTTTATGACCCCGAACCCGCACTCGGCGCCTCCTACGTGGCCGGCGGGATGCTCGCACCGCTGTCGGAAGGCTGGCCCGGCGAGGATCGCGTGCTCGCTTTCGGTGCGGCCGCGCTGGAGCAGTGGCCTGCTTTCGCGGAAAGCCTGCGGAAGATCTCGGGCGAATCGATGTTCGTGGCCGATGAGACACTGACCGCCGCCCTCGATAGCGCCGATGCCGACAACCTGTACATGGTCTTGGGCTGGCTGGCGGCTTTCGGCCATCAGTTACAGGTCCTCGAGCGTGCGGAAGTCCGCGCGTTGGAACCCGCGCTCGCCCGCTCGGTCCGAGCGGCGTTGTACGCGAAAACCGAACCGGCTATCGACAATCGACGCGTGCTCAGGGCGCTCTACAAAGCCTGCGCGGGCGTCGAGATTCGCATGGAAACTGTTGTCGCACTGGATGATCTACCACACGACCGGATCATTCTCGCGGCAGGCGCCCACTCGGCCGAACTGTGGCCGGGCCTGCCGGTGCGTCCGGTGAAGGGTGAAATTCTCCGCTTGCGTCACCGGCCGGGTGTGAGGCCGCCGCCGACCAGGGTGATCCGCGCCCGAGTCCACGGCCGACAGGTCTATCTCGTGCCCCGCGAAGACGGAATCGTTGTCGGCGCAACACAATACGAAGCAGGCTTCGACACCACTGTGACCGTCGGCGGTGTCCGCGACCTGATCGCCGACGCCGAAACCATCCTGCCCGGCATCGCCGAATACGAACTGGCGGAAGCGAGTGCGGGATCCAGGCCGGGAACCCCCGACAACCTCCCACTACTGGGCCACCTCGACGACCGGGTGATCGCCGCCACCGGCCACGGCCGCAACGGCATGCTCACCCTCGCGTTGACCGCCACCCTGGTCCCGCAACTGCTCGACGGCACCGTCTCGCCGATCGCCGAACTTGCTTCCCCGCAACGTTTTCCAGCACTGTCCCCAGGAGGAGTTCGATGACCATCCCGATCGGCGTCACCGTCAACGGTGTCGACCACGAGTTCGCGCAACCGCTCAGCGTCCGAGAGCTGCTGACGAAACTCGAATTGCCCTGTCAGGGTGTGGCATTGGCGGTCGACGGCGCGGTCTTCTCGAAGTCGCGCTGGGACGAACCCGTCGAACGCGGCTGGACCATCGAGGTGCTCACGGCGGTCCAGGGTGGTTGAGCCCCTGCGCATCGCGGACAAGGTCTTCGGTTCGCGCCTGATCATGGGCACCGGCGGGGCCGAGAACCTCGCCGTGCTCGAACAGGCCCTGATCGCGTCGGGCACCGAACTCACCACCGTCGCGCTGCGCCGGGTCGACACGGCGGGCGGCACGGGCGTGCTCGACCTGCTCAAGCGCCTGGACATCACCCTGCTGCCCAACACCGCGGGCTGTCGCACGGCCGCCGAAGCCGTACTCACCGCCCAACTGGCCCGGGAGGCCCTCGAAACCAACTGGGTCAAACTCGAGGTGGTCGCCGACGACCGCACCCTGCTGCCGGACCCCTTCGAACTGCTCGACGCCGCCGAAAAGCTCGTCGACGACGGTTTCGTGGTCCTGCCGTACACCACCGACGACCCCATCCTCGCCCGCCGCCTCGAGGAAGCGGGCTGCGCCGCGGTCATGCCGCTGGGTTCCCCGATCGGCACGGGTCTGGGCATCGGCAACCCGCACAACATCGAAATGATCGTCGCCGCCGCGAAGGTCCCCGTGATCCTCGACGCGGGGATCGGCACCGCCAGCGACGCGGCACTGGCCATGGAACTGGGCTGCTCGGCGGTCCTGCTCGCCACCGCGGTGACCAGGGCGAAGGAACCCGAACTCATGGCCTCGGCGATGTCGGCGGCGGTCCAGGCCGGCTACCTGGCCAGACGAGCGGGCCGCATTCCCAAGCGTTTCTGGGCTCAGGCTTCTTCCCCATCCCTCTAAGGGTCGAAGGTCATCCTCGAGGATGACCCGACTCGCTACTTCCCGGCGACGCGCGCAAGGCCGTTCGTCGGGCAAGCTGGGCACATGATCGAGCTGAAGGGCCTGACGAAGCAATTCGGCCAGACCGTCGCGGTGCAGGACCTGTCATTTTCCGTCCGTCCAGGACTGGTGACGGGGTTCCTCGGACCCAACGGTGCCGGCAAATCGACAACCATGCGGATGATCCTGGGGCTGGACAAACCCACCTCGGGCACCGCGCTCATCGACGGGCAGCTGTACCAGGATCTGGACCGCCCGTTGACGCAGGTGGGCGCGCTGCTCGACGCGAAATGGGTGCACCCGAACCGCTCGGCGCGCGCGCATCTCGAGTGGCTGGCCGCGTCCAACGACATCCCGAAGGACCGGGTCGAAGAGGTTTTGCGCCTGGTCGGCCTGTCGGAGGTGGCGAACAAGAACGCGGGCGGTTTCTCCCTCGGCATGTCGCAGCGACTCGGCCTCGCCGGTGCGCTGCTGGGTGACCCGAAGGTGCTGCTGTTCGACGAGCCGGTCAACGGCTTGGACCCGGAGGGCATCCTGTGGATCCGCCGGTTCATGCAGCGCCTGGCCGCCGAGGGTCGCACGGTGCTGGTGTCCAGCCACCTGCTGTCGGAGATGGCGCAGACCGCCGAGCAGCTCATCGTGATCGGCCGCGGACAGCTCATGTTCGACGGCACCACCAAGGAATTCATCGACCGCGCCTCCGAGCAGTCGGTGCGCGTGCGCAGCCCGCAGCTGGACCAGCTGCGCAGCCTGCTCACCTCGCACGGCATGACCGTCAAGGAAGACGGCGACGCCGCGCTGATCGTGGCGGGCGTGACCTCCGACGAGGTCGGCAAGCTGGCAGGCACCAACAACGTCACGCTCTACGAGCTGGCACCGCAGCAGGCCTCCCTCGAGGAAGCGTTCATGCGGATGACCGGCGGCGCCGTGGAGTACCACGGTGAAAGCTTCGACCAGGCGATGGGAGGTGCGCTCTGATGGGCGTGCTCGCAGCGGAACGAATCAAACTCACCTCCACCCGCTCGCCGTGGTGGTGCTCGGTGGCGGTCATCGTGCTCGGCATCGGCTTCGCCGTGCTGATGGCGTTCGTCCTCAACGCCGACTCGACGGGCAATGCCGCCGACGGCCCGCCGCCGCTCACCCCGAGCACGGCCGTGTCGGGCATCTCCGGTTTCGGCGTGATGGTCCTGATGATCATGGCCGCACTGTCGGTGACCAGCGAATACCGCTTCGGCGTCATCCGTTCCAGCTTCCTCGCGGTGCCGAACCGGTCGAAGGTCATCCTGTCCAAGACCGCGCTGGTCGGAGCCTATTCGGCCGTGCTCACCGGGGTCCTCGCGCTGCTCGCGTTCGTGGTGGCGAAGGCGATCGCCGGTGACAACGCGCCGGGCCTGGTCCTGGAAGGCAACTGGCGAGCCATCTACGGCCTGCCGATCTACGCCGTGCTGTGCGTGGTGCTGGCCGTGGCGGTCGGCGTGCTGGTGCGCCAGTCGGCGGCGGCGATCTCGCTGCTGATCCTGTGGCCGCTGCTGATCGAAACCCTGCTTGGCGCGTTCGGCAGCTTCGGCCGCACGGTCACCCCGTTCCTGCCCTTCGCGAACATGAACCGCTTCCTCAACGATCAGGTGGTTCGCGGCGATTGGCACTGGGGAGTCTGGGGCAGCCTGATCTACTTCGCCGCCTTCGTGGCGATCGTCTTCGCCGGCGCGCTGGTAGTAGTCAACCGCCGCGACGCCTGAGAAATCCTCGGACGGCCGGTTCGCTGCGCACCTGCAGCGGACCGGCCGTTCTGTTCGGGTGGGATATCCTCTGGCGGTGAGTGAAACGCCTTTCGGCGGGGTGAATCCGCGGTCTGACGCGGAGGCGTTCATCCCGTTGGAGCCGATCGTGAGTGAACCCGCCGAAACCAACGGTGCGCGCGCAAGCAAGAAGCGCGCCCAGATCTCGTCGAAGTTGCAGGCCGCCAACCGGCGCGCCGATGTGATCGGTGCTCTGCGCAAGGCCCGCCAACAGCTGCCGGGCGACCCGTCGTTCGGCGATCCGCTCTCGGTGAGCGGTCCCGGCGGCGCTCGCGCGGTCGCGCGGGCCGCGGAGAAGATCGCCGGTGGCGCCCCCACCGCGGCCAGGGAAATCGGTTTCGGTGCCCTGCAGGTGTGGCAGGCCGGGCTCGAGCGGATCGGTCGCGGCCGTGGCACCGAGGAGGTGACCATCGTGTTCACCGACCTGGTGGCCTTCTCCAGCTGGTCGCTGTCAGCGGGCGACGAACGCACCCTGGACCTGCTGCGCAAGGTCGCCAAGGCGATCGAGCCGCCGATCGTCGAGCGCGGCGGTCAGGTGGTCAAGCGGATGGGCGACGGCCTGATGGCGGTGTTCTCCTCACCCGACCGCGCCGTCCGCGCCGCCTTGGCCGCGCGCCGCAACCTCGCCGACGTCGAGGTGGACGGCTACACCCCCCGCATGCGCATCGGCCTGCACACCGGTTCCCCTCGCGAAATCGGCGGCGACTGGCTGGGCGTGGACGTCAATATCGCCGCCCGCATGATGGAGGCGGGCGGCAACGGCAACACCATGCTGTCCAGCACCACCCTGGCTGCCCTGCGCCCGGAAACCCTCGATGAGCTGGGCGCCACCGTCAAACCGTACAAGCGAAACTTCTGGGCCGCACCCCTCAACGGCGTCCCCGAAGACGTGCGAATCTTCAAACTGAACACCGCGAGCTGACCGCTTCGCCAGCCGATCCTGTTCAAGTGAACAGCTTCGCCTTGCCCCGGCCTACTCGAGCCAGAGCCAGGCGCCCAGGCCCGCGAGCACGGCGGCCACGATCAGGCCGACCGACATCGCGCGATTGTTCTTCCAGGTCGTGTACGCGCCGCCGAGCATGAATCCGGCGAGGGCGAAGAGCAGCACTGACAGCATGGGTTCCATCTTGCCTGGTCGATTGCCCGCAATTAACAAGCACTCATGCTTGCTTTTTTTCTGAAGCGCTGCGATCCTGGGTGCCATGAGTGCTCTCTCCGCAGACCCGGACCTGATCCGGATCGGGAATTGTTCGGGGTTCTACGGTGACCGGCTCAGCGCGATGCGCGAGATGCTGGAAGGCGGCGAGCTCGACGTGCTGACCGGCGATTACCTCGCCGAACTCACCATGCTGATCCTGGGCCGCGACCGGATGAAGGACCCCAGCCTGGGCTACGCGAAGACGTTCGTGAAGCAGATCAAGGACTGTCTCGGGCTGGCCCTCGAGAAGAACGTCCAGATCGTCACCAATGCCGGCGGGCTGAATCCGGCCGGGCTGGCCGAGCAGTTGCGTAAGGTCGCCGCCGAACTCGGACTCGACGTCAAGATCGCGCATGTCGAAGGCGATGATCTGGTCGCGCGGGCCGCGGAGCTCGATCTCGGGCAGCCGCTCACCGCGAACGCCTATCTGGGCGCGTGGGGGATCGTCGAGTGCCTGAATTCCGGCGCCGACATCGTCGTCACCGGCAGGGTCACCGACGCCTCCGTGATCGTCGGCCCCGCAGCTGCCCACTTCGGTTGGGCGCGAACCGATTACGACGCACTGGCGGGCGCGGTCGTCGCGGGTCACGTGATCGAGTGCAGCACCCAGGCCACCGGCGGCAACTTCGCCTTCTTCACCGAACTCGGTGACATCGGCCGCCCAGGCTTCCCGATCGCGGAGATCCGCCGCGACGGCTCCTGCGTCATCACCAAGCACGACGGCACCGGCGGCGCGGTCACCGTCGACACCGTCGAAGCCCAGCTCATGTATGAAATCCAGGGCGCGCGCTACGCCGGACCCGACGTCACCACCCGCCTGGACACCATCACGGTGACCCAGGAGGGCAAAGACCGCGTCCTGATCAGCGGCGTCACCGGTGAGGCGCCCCCGCCGCAGCTCAAGGTCTCGCTGAACACCCTCGGTGGTTTCCGCAACGAGATGGCGTTCATCCTCACCGGACTGGACGTCGAGGCGAAAGCCGCACTGGCGCAACGACAGCTGGAAGCCTGGCTGCCCGAGAAGCCCGCCGAGATGACCTGGACGCTGGCCCGTCTGGATCGCCCCGACGCGGACACCGAGGAGCAGGCCAGCGCCATCCTGCGCTGCGTGGTGCGCGATGCCGATCCGAACAAGGTCGGTCGCGGATTCTCCAGTGTGGCTGTGGAATTGGCGCTGGCCAGCTACCCCGGAGCCAGCTTCACCGCGATGCCAGGAAACGGTTCGCCCTACGGTGTCTTCACGCCCGGCTTCGTCGACATCCACGAGGTTCCGCACGTCGCCGTCCTGGCCGACGGCACCCGTGTCGATATCGCACCCGCCACGGAAACCGCTGTGCTCGAACCGGTTTCCGAGCCTGAGCTGCCTGACGACCTACCTCCCTCCGAGACCCGCCGAGTCCCGCTCGGCA
Organism: Nocardia sp. NPDC058640; assembly: GCF_042716995.1. Lineage (NCBI taxonomy): Bacteria > Bacillati > Actinomycetota > Actinomycetes > Mycobacteriales > Nocardiaceae > Nocardia > Nocardia sp. NPDC058640. Next base: position 55,031 of record NZ_JBHXRG010000025.1, on the reverse strand, counting down.
CGATCGCCCTCGCGCGCAGCGGAGACAAGGGCGGGGACGCCAATATCGGCGTCTGGGTGCGCACCGACCAGCAATGGCGGTGGCTGGTGCACACCCTCACGGTCGAAAAGCTGAAGGAACTCCTCCCCGAGACGGCCGAACTGACCGTCACCCGCCACGTGCTGCCCAACCTGCGCGCGGTCAACTTCATCATCACCGGCCTGCTCGGCAAGGGCGTCGCCTACCAGGCACGTTTCGACCCGCAGGCCAAGGGGCTCGGCGAATGGCTGCGCTCCCGCCACATCGATATGCCGACGGAGCTGCTCGCATGACGTCTGTTTGGGAAACGCCGGAACGAAAAGAACTGCGCGCCACCGTGCGTGGGTTCGTCGAGCGGGAGATCCTGCCCGATCTCGACGCCTGGGAGCGCGCCGGCGAGCTGCCGCGCGAGCTGCACAAGAAGGCAGGCAAGATCGGCCTGCTCGGTCTCGAGTACCCGGAGTCGGCCGGTGGCGAGGGCGGCAATGCGATCGATTCGGTGATCGCGGGCGAGGAGATCCACGTCGCCGGTGGTTCCGGTGGTCTGTGGGCTTCGCTGCTCACCTGTGGAATCGCCCTGCCGCACATGATCGCCTCGGGCAACCAGGCCCAGATCGACCAGTGGGCCAAGCCCACGCTGGCCGGTGACCTGATCGGCTCGCTGGCCATCACCGAGCCCGGCGGCGGTTCCGATGTCGGCCACCTCACCACCACCGCCGTGCGCGACGGTGAGGACTTCATCATCAACGGCGCCAAGACCTTCATCACCTCGGGTTGCCGCGCCGACTTCGTGGTCACCGCGGTGCGCACGGGAGGCCCTGGCGCAGCGGGTGTTTCGCTGATCCTGGTGCCGAAGGACACTCCTGGCTTCACCGTCAGCCGCAAGCTGGAGAAGATGGGCTGGCTGTGCTCGGACACCGCCGAGCTGTCGTACGTGGACGTGCGAGTGCCCGCGTCGAACCTGGTCGGCGCCGAGAACAGCGGCTTCGCGCAGATCGCCGCCGCGTTCGTCAGCGAGCGCGTAGGCCTTGCGGTGCAGGCGTATTCGCTCGCCCAGCGCGCCCTGGATCTCACCGTGCAGTGGTGCCGCGATCGCGAGACCTTCGGTCGCCCGCTGATCAGCCGCCAGAAGGTGCAGATGACGCTGACGGATATGGCTCAGCGCGTTGATATTTCGCGCACCTACACCCGCGCGCTGGTCGAACGCTACGTGGCGGGCGACGAGAACCTCATCGCCCAGGTCTGCTTCGCCAAGAACAACGCCGTAGAGACCGCCGAATGGGTGGCCAACCAGGCCGTGCAGCTGCACGGCGGGATGGGCTACATGCGCGAGGCCGAGGTCGAGCGCATCTACCGTGACGTGCGCATCATCGGCATCGGCGGCGGCACCAACGAGATCCTGACCATGCTGGCGTCGAAAGTATTGGGGTATCAGGCATGACCACCTTCCGTTCCGTTCTCGACCCGGCCTCGCCGGAGTACACCGCGGCCGCCGAGGCGATGTCGACCAAGCTCGCCGAGGTCGAAACCGAGTTCGCCAAGGCCATCGGCGGCGGTGGCCCCGACAAGGTGACGCGTCACCACAAGCGCGGCAAGCTGACCGCGCGTGAGCGCATCGAACTGCTGCTCGACGAGGACTCGCCGTTCCTCGAACTGTGCCCACTTGCCGCGTGGGGCAGTGACTTCCAGGTCGGCGCGTCGACAATCGCGGGCATCGGCCTCGTCGAGGGTGTCGAGTGCATGATCGTCGCGCCCGACCCGACGGTGCGCGGTGGCGCCTCGAACCCGTGGACGCTGCGCAAGCAGTTCCGGATCAACGAGATCATCAGGGAGAACCGGCTTCCGGTGATCTCGCTGGTCGAGTCCGCCGGTGCGGATCTGCCGACGCAGAAGGAAGTCTTCATCCCGGGTGGCGCGATGTTCCGCGACCTCACCCAGGCCTCCGCCGCCGGAATCCCCACCATCTCTTTGGTTTTCGGCAATTCGACCGCCGGTGGCGCCTACATCCCCGGCATGTCCGACTACGTCGTGATGGTCAACGGTGGCGCGAAGGTGTTCCTCGCCGGCCCGCCGCTGGTGAAGATGGCCACCGGTGAGGACTCCGACGACGAGACCCTCGGCGGCGCCGAAATGCACGCCCGCACTTCGGGTCTGGCCGACTACCTCGCCGCCGACGAGCAGGACGCGATCCGCCTGGGCCGCAACATCGTTCGCCGCCTGAACTGGAAGAAGCAGGGCCCCGAGCCGCGCGCCGAGGTCATCTCGCCGCTCTACGATCCCGAGGAACTGCTCGGCATCGTCCCCTCGGACCTCAAGATCCCGTTCGACCCGCGCGAGGTCATCGCCCGTGTCGTCGACGGCTCCGACTTCGACGAGTTCAAGCCCCTCTACGGCTCGAGCCTGGTCACCGGCTGGGCCGAGATCAACGGCTACCCGATCGGCATCCTCGCCAACGCGCGCGGCGTGCTGTTCTCCGAGGAATCGCAGAAGGCCACCCAGTTCATCCAGCTGGCCAACAAGAAGAACACCCCACTGTTGTTCCTGCACAACACCACTGGCTACATGGTCGGCAAGGAATACGAACACGGCGGCATCATCAAGCACGGCGCGATGATGATCAACGCCGTCGCCAACTCGAAGGTGCCGCACATCTCGCTGCTGGTCGGCGCCTCCTACGGCGCCGGGCACTACGGCATGTGCGGGCGCGCGTTCAACCCACGCTTCCTGTTCGCCTGGCCCAGTGCCAAGTCCGCCGTCATGGGTGGCGCGCAGCTGGCCGGTGTCATCACCATCGTGCAGCGTGGCGCCGCCGAGTCCAAGGGCCTGCCCTTCGACGAGGAAGGCGCCGCCGGTCTCGCCGCGATGGTCGAGGCGCAGATCGAAGCCGAGGCCATGCCGATGTTCCTGTCGGGCAGGCTTTTCGACGACGGCATCATCGACCCCCGCGACACCCGCACCGTGCTGGGAATGGCTCTTTCCGCCATTCACACAGCCCCGATCAAGGGCGCCGAGGGCTTCGGCGTCTTCCGAATGTGAGTCGCGACATGACGATTACGAATGTTCTTGTTGCCAACCGCGGTGAGATCGCGCGCCGCGTGTTCGCCACTTGCCGTCGGATGGGCATCGGTACCACCGCAGTCTACTCCGACGCGGATGCCGCCTCGCCGCACGTGTCCGAGGCCGACGCTGCCATCCGGCTGCCCGGCAACACGCCCGCCGAGACCTACCTGCGCGGCGAGCTGATCATCGAAGCCGCACTGTCGGCCGGTGCTGATGCGATCCACCCCGGCTACGGATTCCTCTCCGAGAATGCCGAATTCGCGCGCGCAGTGCTCGACTCCGGACTGGTGTGGATCGGTCCGCCGGTCGCAGCCATCGAGCAGATGGGCTCCAAGGTCGAGTCCAAGAAGATGATGGACGCCGCCGGTGTGCCCGTCCTCGCTGAGCTCGACCCGGCCGAGGTCACCGACGCGCACCTGCCCGTGCTGATCAAGGCCTCCGCCGGTGGCGGCGGTCGCGGTATGCGCGTCGTGCGCGATCTGGCCGACTTGCAGGACCAGATCGCCGGTGCCCAGCGCGAGGCCGAGTCGGCCTTCGGTGATCCGACGGTGTTCTGCGAGCGCTACCTCGAGACCGGCCGCCACATCGAAGTTCAGGTCATGTCGGACACTTTCGGCAAGACCTGGGCCGTCGGCGAGCGTGAGTGCTCGATCCAGCGTCGCCATCAGAAGGTCGTCGAGGAAGCTCCGTCGCCGCTGGTCGAGAAGATCGACGGCATGCGCGACCGGCTGTTCGAGGCGGCGCGTCTGGCTGCCGAGGCGATCGGTTACGAGGGTGCGGGCACCGTCGAGTTCCTGGCCGACGAGAAGGGCGACTTCTTCTTCCTGGAGATGAATACCCGGCTGCAGGTGGAACATCCGGTCACCGAGCAGACCACCGGCCTCGACCTGGTCCGCCTGCAGTTGCAGGTGGCCTCGGGTCTGCCGCTGCCCGCGACCCAGCCCGCGCAGCGCGGTCATTCGATCGAGGTCCGCCTCTATGCCGAGGACCCCTCGCACGATTGGCAGCCGCAGAGCGGTCCGGTGCACAAGATCGAGATCCCCTTCACCGCAGGTGAATTCACGGTCCTGGAACAGCCGGGCGTCCGTCTGGACACCGGCGTTGTCGACGGCTCGCTGGTCGGCGTGCACTACGACCCGATGCTGGCCAAGGTGATCTCCTACGCCGAAACCCGCGCGGAGGCAGCGCATCTGCTCGCCACCGCGTTGCAGCGCGCCAAGATCCACGGCCTGGTCACCAACCGCGACCTGCTCGTGCGGGTGCTGCGCCACCCGGCGTTCCTGGCCGGTGACACCGACACGGCCTTTTTCGCCACGCACGATCTGGCTGTGCTGAGCGCGCCGCTGGTCTCGGAAGCCGACGAGGCGCTGTCGATTATCGCTGCGGCACTGGCGGATTCGGCAGCCAACCGCACCACCTCGCGACTGGCAGGTCTGACCCCCAGCGGTTGGCGCAACCTACCCTCACAGCCGCAGACCAAGTCCTACGACAGCCGCACCACCGGCACCCACGAGGTGCGGTACCGCTTCACCCGCACCGGAATCGCGGTCGAAGGCCACGACGGCCTCGAGCTGATCTCGGTCACGCCCGATCGCGTCGTGCTCGGCGTGCCCGGCGAACGTGGCACTGTCCGTAGGCAATTCGAGATCGCCCGCTACGGCGACCTCGTCGCGATCGACTCCCCGCTCGGCCCGGTATCCGTACGCCGCCTGCCGCGCTTCACCGACCCGTCCGAGCAGATCGCGGCCGGTTCGCTGCTCGCGCCGATGCCCGGCAGCGTGATCCGCCTCGGTGCCGCCGAAGGCGATCACGTGAAGCAGGGCCAGCCCATCCTGTGGCTCGAGGCGATGAAGATGGAACACACCATCGCCGCCCCCGCCACCGGCATTCTCAGTGCGTTGAACGTGACAGTCGGCCAGCAGGTCGAGGTCGGAGCCATCCTCGCCGTGGTCGAGGACGAAGAGCAGGAGCAGACATCGTGAGCTTCATCGAAACCGAAGAGCAGAAGGCGCTGCGCGCGGCGGTCTCGTCGCTGGCGGCCAAGTACAACTACCGCGACTACGTGCGGCCCAAGGCCAAGGCGAACGAGCCGCTCAGCGAGCTGTGGGCCGAGGCGGGCAAGCTCGGCTTCATCGGCGTGAACCTGCCCGAGGAATACGGCGGCGGCGGTGCGGGCATCTACGAGCTCTCGCTGGTGCTCGAGGAGCTCGCCACCCAGGGCGCGGGCCTGCTGCTGATGGTCGTGTCCCCGGCCATCTGCGGCACCATCATCGCCAAGTACGGCACCGATGAGCAGAAGCAGCAGTGGCTGCCGGGCATCGCCGACGGCACCAAGATCATGGCGTTCGGCATCACCGAACCCGACGCGGGCTCCAACTCGCACAAGATCACCACCACCGCCCGCCGCGACGGCAGCGACTGGATCCTCAACGGCCGCAAGATCTTCATCTCCGGCGTGGACCAGGCCGACGCGGTGCTGATCGTGTCGCGCACCGAGGACCACAAGACCGGCAAGCTCAAGCCCGCGCTGTTCATCGTCCCCACCGACGCCCCCGGTTTCAACAAGACGGTCCAGGACATGGACTTCATCGAGCCGGACCACCAGTTCACGCTGTTCCTCGACGATGTCCGACTGCCCGCCGACGCGCTGGTCGGCGCCGAGGACGCGGCGATCGCGCAGCTGTTCGCGGGCCTGAACCCCGAGCGCATCATGGGCTCGGCGATGGGCATCGGGATCGGCCGCTACGCACTGGACCGCGCGGTCGAATACGCCAAGGAACGCGAGGTGTGGAAGACGCCGATCGGTGCGCACCAGGGCATTTCGCATCCCCTTGCCCAGGTGAAGATCGAACTGGAACTGGCTCGGTTGATGATGCAGAAGGCCGCGGTGCTCTACGACGCGGGCGACGAATTCGGTGCCGCCGAGGCCGCGAACATGGCCAAGTACGCGGGTGCCGAGGCATCGATCAAGGCGTTGGACCAGGCGATTCAGACGCACGGTGGTTCAGGTCTGACCGCCGAGGTCGGGCTCGCGGGGATGCTGGGCGCCGCGCGCATCATGCGCGTCGCTCCGGTCAGCCGGGAAATGATCCTCAACTTCGTCGCCCAGCACTCGCTGGGTCTGCCGAAGTCATACTGAGACAAGGTGTTTGCGGCCCGTCTGATCGGGCGGGCCGCACCGAGACTAGGAGCTTCGATGACCGAGCCGACCGAGGCGCCGTTCGTGCGCTATGAGGTTGTCGACGGGTTCGCCACGCTGACCTTCGATTCCCCGCACAACCGGAACGCGCTGTCGTCCAAGCTCGTTCGCGAACTCGTCGCAGGTCTGACCGCAGCCAACGATGATCCGGCCGTGCGCGGCATCGTGCTCGCCCATACCGGCGACACCTTCTGTGCCGGTGCGGATCTCAAAGAGGCGACCACGGCCGATCCGGCCACCGCCGCCGACGAGCGCACCCGCGTCATGATCGACGTCCTGCGCGGCATCGTCGGCTCGCCCAAGCCGGTACTCGCCCGGATCGACGGCAACGTGCGCGCCGGCGGCATGGGCATCATCGCGGCCTGCGACCTGGTCGTCGCCGGACCGAGCAGCAGTTTCGCGCTCACCGAGGTCCGCATCGGCATGGCGCCGTTCATGATCTCGCTCACCCTGCTGCCGCGGCTGTCCCCGCGCGCGGCGAGCCGCTACTACCTCACCGGCGAGAAGTTCGACGCGACGATCGCGCAGGAGATCGGGCTGATCACCGTCGCCGCCGCCGATGCCGCCGCAGAGGTGAAACGCCTGTGTGGAGAGCTGCGCAAGGGTTCGCCGCAGGGTCTGGCGGAGTCGAAGAAGTTGGTCAACGCGGCCCTGCTCGCGGAGTTCGACGCCGAGGCCGAGACGCTGGCGAAGCGGTCGGCCGGGTTCTTCGGCACCCCCGAAGTGATCGAGGGCATGACCGCCTTCTTCCAGAAGCGCCCGCCCAGCTGGGCACAATAGTCCGATGGCCACACCCCACGAACCCAAGCAGGACCGCAGCCGGGCCACCCGGCAGCGGCTGCTGGAGGCGACCATCGACTGCCTGGCCGAAACGGGCTGGGCAGCGGCCACCGTGTCTGTGGTCGCCGAACGGGCCGGGGTGTCGCGCGGCGCGGCCCAACACCATTTCCCCACCCGCGAAGAGCTGATCACCGCCGCACTCGAGTACATGTTCGAGTTCCGGATGGACCAGGCCAAAGCCGAAGCCGAATCCGTGAACGCGGTAGCCCAAGGCGAAGGCCGAACGCGCGCAGTAGTTTCCGCCCTGGTCGAGTCTTACACCACCCCCTTCTTCAAAGCGGCCCTACAGGTCTGGACCCACGCCGCCGCCGACCCGGCCCTTCGCGAACGCATCCTCCCCCTGGAAGCCCGCTTCGGCCGCACCTCCCACCGCCGCGCCGTAGAAGCCCTCGGCGTGGACGACTCCGACCCCGTGACCCACCACCTTGTCCAAGCCACCCTCGACCTGGCCCGCGGCCTAGGCCTCGCCGACGTCCTCACCGACGACTCCGCCCGCCGCAAACTCATCGTCGACCAGTGGGCCGCCACCCTCCACGCCGCCCTGAATCTGTCCCACTGAACCCTTGTGACCTGCCCTTTCCGGGGTATATAGTTCGGTCATGGGGGAATATATATCGAGGGATTGTGCGATGACCAAGCGACTGATCGAGATCGACGACGAGCTACTCGAGTCCGCGCAGGACGCGCTCGGGACTGCGGGCGTCTCCGATACCGTTCGAGCCGCGTTGAACTCGGCCGTGGTAGCGCATGCGCGCGCCAGTGAGGTCGAATGGTTGGTCAACGGCGGCATGGCCGAAATGGCCGACAAGGATCGGCGCGACGACGTATGGCGATAACGGCGCGCTATCTCATCGACACCAGCGCGGCGGCTCGAATGCGCCATCCGGACGTGGCGGCCACGCTCGGACCGCTGATCGAGGCCGGATTGATCGCCACCTGCGCACCGCTCGATTCCGAGGCGCTCTACAGCGCCCGTAGTCCTGCCGAATACGAGCAGATCCGCTTCCGTCGCCGGGCGGCCTACGAACATTTGCCCACGAATGACGAGCACTGGGCCAGTGCTTTCACTATTCAGCGCGAACTCGCACGGTCGGGGCGCCACCGAGCGGTCGGCATCCACGACCTGCTCGCGTCGGTTCTCGCGGTAGAACACCGTCTTGTCCTGTTCCACTACGACGCCGATTTCGAAACGGTCGCATCGGTGGTTGACCTCAACCATCGTTGGGTCGCGCCGCGGGGAACTCTCGAAACCTCCTGACCAGGGGATGTCACACTTCGGTTGGCTGCTTCGTCATCTCTTTGAACGCCAAAGAAGCGATGAAGGAGTGGATCATGTTGGAGCAGAAGAAGATTGCGGTGGCTGGGGCGACCGGGCGGTTGGGGCGGCATGTGGTGGATGTGCTGGTTGAGCGTGGGCACGAGGTCGTCGCGTTCTCCCGGGCGAACGGTGTCGACATCGAGAGCGGTGCGGGGCTGGATGAGGCGCTGACCGGCGTCGACATTGTTATCGACGCGTCGAGTACCCCTTCGGCCGATCAGCAGGTTGCGACCGAGTTCTTCACCGCTTCCGCGCGGAATCTGCATGCGGCGGGGGAGCGGGCCGGGGTCGAGCGGCTGGTGGTGGTGTCGATTATCGGGATCGACGGTTCGCTCGCCGGGTACAACGCGGCCAAGCTCGCGCATGAGCAGGAATTGCTCAAAGGTGTGCTGCCGGTACAGATTCTGCGGGCGGCGCAGTTCCATGAGCTTGTCGAGGTGATGGTCGGGTGGGGTACCCAGGGCGATGTTGCTTACGTCCAGGGGATGCGCACCCAGTTGGTCGCGGCTCGGACGGTTGCCGAGGCGCTGGTCGATCTGGCCACGAATCCGATTGCCGGAGAGGATATTCCGTTCCCTGAGGTCGCGGGGCCGCAGCCGGAGACGATGGCATCCGCGGCTGCCACCCTGGTCGCGGCTCGCGGCGATGCCCTGCAGATCATCGAAACCTCCGACGACGCCAACCCCGACCGCGAGCAATTCGAAAACGGAACCCTGCTGCCGTCCCCGCACGCCACCCTGGCCGGTCCGTCCTTCGCCGAGTGGATCGCCGCGACGGTCCCCGCCGCACGCTGACGCTGGGCATGAAGCGGCTCCGAGTCGGCCGACCTCAGAGGGAAAGCGCAGACTGAGCCCGGCTGATCGGAATGATCGGCCGGGCCCGGCCTGTGCGTACGTCCGGGATTTCCTGATGGCCTACGGCTTCGGTTGGGTGAGGTCGTAGAGGGTTACCCCGTCGACGACCGTCTCGGTGTAGTTCGCCGTCACCCAGGCGGTGATCGCCGAGCTGGTCGACTCGCTGTTTCCACCGGGTCCGCCTCGCCCACCTGCGATGAAGTAGTGGACCTTGCCGTCGGCGACGTATTGCTGGAACTGTTCGAGGGTGGGGGACGGGTCGCTGCCGTTGAAACCGCCGATCGGCATGACCGGGAGTTCGGTGGCGAGTTGGTAGCCGGCGGCGCTGTTGGAACCGACTGTCGCCGCGACCCAGGTGTAGGCGTCGCCGTTCGCCTCGAGCAGGGTGACGATCTGCTCGCTCGGCTTCGACCCGCCGAGTAGGCCACCGGCACCACCCATCCGCTGGTCACCACCGATCGCGATCCCACCCTGCGCAGTGCCGTCTGTCGCGCCACCGGTTGATGCGCCGTTCCGCGCGGCGCGGACGTCGTCCGCAGTGCCGGGGTTTCCATTCGGAGGAGTGCCGCCGGGTACAGCTCCACCGGGGCTGTTGCCGTCAGGACGAGTGCCATCGCCGGGCATCATCCCCATCGGTCCATCGTCTCCGCCAGGTCGCATCCCGTGCATCCCACCAACATTCGGCCCCGCGATCGGAATCGCCCCGGAGTGCGCGGACGCGAGAGTGTCGACGGAGTAGGCGATCGGCCCGGCGAGTCCGATGAACGCCGCCGCCAGCGCGACGATCACCGACTGCTTACGCGCCAGCGGGAACAGGAAGGCAACGGCGGCGATGACACCGACCACCAGGATGCTCCAGCGCAACCACGGCTGGAAGGAAGCACTGCGCGACAACAACATCCACGCGGTCGCCGTGGTGAGCCCGATGGTCACAGCGCCCGCGCCGCGCACCCACAACCGAGCACGAGCACCCCAGGCCTGCACGGCCCCGATCCCGACCAGCGCCGCAACCGCAGGCGCCAGCGCCACCGTGTAGTACTGATGAAAAATCCCCGCCATGAAGCTGAACACCAGCCCGGTGACGAAAAGCCAACCGCCCCACAGGATCAGCGCAGCTCGTCGACGATCGGTGCGGCGGGCCCGCCCGCACAACACGAGCCCGACCACGGGCGCGACCAATGCCGCCGGAATCAACCACGCGATCTGACCGCCCTGCGCGGCATCGAACATCCGGGTGATGCCGGTGCTGCCCCACATCCCGTTCCCGCCAGCAGGCAGTTCACCGCCGGGCCCGACGCTGCCGGTCTCGTTGCCGTTCAACCGCCCGAGCCCGTTGTATCCGAGGGTGAGCTCGATGATCGAATTGTGTTGCGACCCACCGATCCACGGCCGCGACCCCGCAGGCCACAGCTCCACCGCCAGCAACCACCAGCCGGCCGCGACCACCATCGCCGCACCGGCCGCGAACAACTGCGCGACCCGCTTACCCAGCTTCGGCGGCCCGGCGATCAGATACGTCAACGCCAATGGCGGCACCACCAACAGCACCTGCAACTGCTTGGCGAGGAACCCGAAGCCGATCAGCGCACCGGTCAGCAGCAGCCACCGCCACCGCCCATCCGCGACAGCGCGCGTCATCGCCCACGCGGCCGCTGTCATCAGAAATACCAGCAGCGCTTCGGGGTTGTTGAACCGAAACATCAGCACCGCAACAGGAGTCACCGCGAGCACGGTCCCGGCGTTCAACGCCGCGGCAGGTCCGAACGACCTACGCACCGTCGCCCACAGCACCGCGACACTGCCCACGCCGAGCAGCACCTGCGGCACCAACATGCTCCAACTGCTGAGTCCGAACAACCGCACCGAAAGTTCCATCACCCACAGCGAAGCGGGCGGTTTGTCCACGGTGATCGAGTTCGCGGCATCGGACGAGCCGAAGAAGAACGCGGTCCACGATTGCGAACCTGCCTGCACCGCAGCGGCATAGAAGTCATTGGCCCAGCCATTCGCGCTCAGGTTGATGAGGTAGGCGACCAATGTGCCCAGGAGCAGAACAGCCAATGCGGGCCGCTCCCAACGCTTCCGGGACGGTGCTGTGGGCTCGAGCTCGATCGGTGAAGATGGGGCGATGGTGGTGGTCATCGGCGCACCTCCTGAACGGTCGAACGCGCTGCCAGATCCGAGCGGCGCGTGTGAGGTCGGTGCGACTGACCTGCGGAAGTGCTGTCGCAGTCAACAGTGGTGCGGCCAGATGCCTCGAAAACCGTTGTGGTGCTGCCGGAGTCACCCTCGGCCAACGTGCTGCGAACGGCCTGCCGCCCCGGCTCGTTGTGCCCGACTCGCCGTCCCGCGTGCCGAAACACCCAGCGCAAGCCGACGAACCGAGCCAGTGTGGCGACGAGGTTCGCGGCGATCAGCACGGTCAGCTCCACCGCGACAGGCGCGTCAGGAGCCCAGCGGTGCAGCGCGAACAGCGAGCCGCTGGTGACCGCCAGTCCGAACCCGAAGATCAGCAACCCCTGGAACTGATGCGAGATCGCGTCCCCGCGTCCTCGCACCCCGAAAGTGAAGGCCCGGTTGGCGGCGGTATTGCCCACCGCCGTCACCAGCAGCGCCACCAGATTGGCGCCCTGACCGCCGAACATCGGTTGCAGCACCAGATACAGCACGATGTAGGCCAGCGTCGACAGCACGCCGACGATCGCGAACCGCACCAGCTGCCCCACCATCCCCAGCGGCACCCCGGCGACCAACGGTTCCCGCCCGACAGCGGCCCGCAACTCCTCCAGCGGGAGGGCTCCGGTGGTCAATGCCCCGGTCAACCGCCAGATCCCGCGCAGATCCTTGCGCGCGGTATCGACGATGTCCACCCGGCTGTCGGGATCGTCGATCCAGTCGACGGGCACCTCGTGAATCCGCAGACCAGCCCGCTCGGCCAGCACCAGCAGCTCGGTATCGAAGAACCACTCACCGTCACGCACCAGCGGGAGCAGCTCGCGCGCGACTTCGGTTCGCACGGCTTTGAACCCGCACTGCGCGTCCGAAAAGCCCGTGTGCAGTGTGGTTTTCAGCAGCAGGTTGTAGCAGCGGGAGATGAACTCGCGCTTGGGTCCGCGCACCACACGCGCCGACGCGTCGAGCCGGGTGCCGATCGCGAGATCGGAATGCCCCGACACCAGCGGCGCGATCAGCGGCAGCAACGCGTCCAGATCGGTCGACAAATCGACATCCATGTACGCGACCACCGCCGCATCCGAGCTTTCCCATGCGGTGCGCAGTGCCCGCCCGCGCCCCTTGGCGTCCAGGTGCAGCACCTCGACACCATCGAGTTCGGCGGCCAGCGCCTCGGCGACCGCGAGGGTGGCGTCGGTGCTGGCATTGTCGGCAATGGTGATGCGGGCGGTGAACGGAAATCCGGCGCGCAGGTAGGCGTGCAACCTGCGCACGCACAGGCCCAGATCGACCTCTTCGTTGTACACGGGTATCACCACGTCGAGCACCGGCGCGCGGCTGCTCTGTCCGGCCGGTGGCTCGGCCTCGGTCTGAGTCATGCGATCCACACTCGACGGCGGCGCTGCCACCGAGCTGGGACCGACCTGGGAGGTTGCTGGGGATCTAGCCCCGACGCAACCGCAGCACGCTGTCCGCGCGCTCGCCGACCACCCCGTCCGGGCTGGTCGAGGGCGTGTGCACGAGCTCGGCGGTCTCGACCCGCCACTCGGGGCCGAGCTCTAGCTGCTCGAGCACCTGCTCGATGGTCGGGAACACGTGCGCGTGCATCTGACTGGAAGCCCAGCTCGGCGCGGCCGCGTGCGCGCCGATCACCAGCACCCCACCCGGCGCGACGGCCGCGGCCGCACTGCGCAGAATGCCCGCCCGCTCGTCGGGGCGTTCCACCGGCGAGTGCAGGAACTGCGCGGACACCAGGTCGAACGTGCCGTCGGGGAAGCTGACCTGCAGGTCATGGCGTTCCCAGGTGATCGTCACGTCGGTCGCCCGCTGTGCACCGCGCCGCATCGCGGTCTCGGAGATGTCGACCGCGGTGACCTGCCACCCGCGCTTCGCCAACCAGATCGCGTCGGCACCCTCGCCGCAGCCCAGGTCCAAGGCCGTGCCCGGCTCGAGCTCGGAGACCTCGCGCACCAGCAGCGGGTTCGGGTTACCGGTCCAGATCTGCTCGCGCTCGCGGTAGAAGTCTTCCCAGAACTCTTCGGCGTTTGCCACGGTCTCAGTCATCGATACTCCTGATCGGTCAAGGTGAACGGCCTGATCGATAGTGCATCCCGACCCCGGATCACCGCCAGAAAGCTTGCTGTTTCAGCAAATGTGTTCCCGGTCTCGACGGGATGCGTAACCAGCAGTGCGGTCCGCCTACTATTACTTGCGTGACGCGCGGTTACCCCAAGACGGACGAGGCGCCGCGTCGTCGCGTCGACGCAAGGACCGAGCGGTGGCGCGAACATCGCGTGCAGGTGCGCATCGAATTCGTCGACGCCGCGTTCCGGGCACTGGACCTGGTCGGCCCCGACGTGAGCATGGGCGATATCGCCAAGGAAGCCGGCGCGGCCAAGCCGAAGCTGTACCGCCATTTCGAGGACAAGACCGACCTCTACAACGCGATCGTGGACCGGGTGCGCGACATGCTCTGGGAGCGCGTGCTCACCAGCGTGAACCTCACCGACGATTCGATCGCCGAACTCGTGCACACCGCCGCCGTGGAATACGTGGCGGTGGTGTCGGAACACCCCAATGTCTTCCGGTTCATGCTGCACAGCCATTTCAGTCAGCAGGCCAAGGAAACCGAACGCGCGTTGGAAGCAGCACGCCAATCCGCAAGGCGCGCAGCGGAATTCTTCGCGGGACTGGTGCCGACGGAGTCCATCGATGTGACCGGAATCGAATTGGTGAACTATTCGATTTTCGGTGCGGTGGCCTCGGCGACGGACTGGTGGTTGGGCGCGAATCAGCGCGAGGTGTCGGTGATGCCGGTCGAGCGGTTCATTGACTATCTGGCGGAAAGTATCTTGGCGTTGGCGCAGGCGCACGCCCGGTTCAACGGAGTCGCGATCGACCCCGCTGAACCGCTGCGTGACGCATTCAGTGCGTAGTTGACCCGCTGTGGAGTCGCCACAGCGGCGAAACGGGCCCGTGACCTGCGCCGAGGTCGTATGAGGCGGCCAGGCATCGGTAGGTCCACTCCTTCGCGAACTCCACCGCGTCGGGCACCGAGTACCCGTGGGCGAGCGCGCTGGCAAGCGCCGCCGCCAGAGTATCGCCGCCACCGTGATCGTTGCCGGTGGCGATACGCGGCGCAGTGAACTCGCGGAAAGTATCGCCGTCATAGAGCAGATCGGTGCTGAATTCCGACGCGCGCAAATGCCCGCCCTTCACGATCGCCCACTGCGCACCCAGCGCGTGCAAGGCTTCGGCGGCCTTGCGCGCGGTCATGTCGTCGACCACTTCGATGCCGGTGATCAGTCGCACCTCGTCGAGGTTCGGTGTGACGACGGTAGCCAGCGGAATCAACGTATTGCGCACTGCTTCAAGAGCTTCCGCGTGCAGCAGTGGATCGCCATGCATGGAAGCGGCCACCGGGTCGACCACCAGCGGAATGGTCCCGTCGCGCCCGATTCCGAGCTCACGGCACACTCCCGCAACAGCTTCGATGATCGCGGTCGACGCCAGCATCCCGGTCTTGGCCGCACCGATGCCGATATCGCGCACCACCACGCGCACCTGATCGGCAACAACGTGCGCCGGAATCTCGTGAAAACCACTGACCCCCACCGTGTTCTGCACCGTCACCGCCGCAACCGCCACGCACGCGTGCACCCCGCACAACGCCATGGTTCGCGAATCGGCCTGGATGCCCGCACCGCCGCCGGAGTCGGTGCCCGCGATGGTGAGCGCGCGAACGGGGGTCTGGCCATCGGGGGTCAGCGGCAACATCTTCACGCCCCAACCCTACGACCGTGCGCCGGGTTCCGAGACCCCACCCGCGCAGAAGTAAATGAAAACCATTATCATTAACTCGTGACCAACTCTCCGACACCTCTGCCCGTCACCGTCCTGTCCGGCTTCCTCGGCGCGGGCAAGACCACGCTGCTCAACCACATCCTCGCCAACCGCGAAGGCCGCCGCGTCGCGGTGATCGTCAACGACATGAGCGAGGTCAATATCGACGCCGCGCTGGTCGCGGGCCAGGGGCACCTCGACCGCACCGAGGAAAAGCTGGTCGAACTCACCAACGGCTGCATCTGCTGCACCCTGCGCGAGGACCTGATCGAGGCCGTGGCCCGCCTGGCCCGCGACGGCCGCTTCGACCAGCTGGTGATCGAGTCCACCGGCATCTCCGAACCCATGCCGGTCGCCGCCACCTTCGACTGGGAGTTCGACGACGGCTTCCGCCTCGGCGACCTCGCCCGCCTCGACACGATGGTGACCGTGGTCGACGCCTCGACCTTCCTGGCCGAACTCGTTCGCGGGGAAGCGCTGGCCGAGCGCAATCTCGAAGCAGGCGAGGGTGATTCGCGCAGTATCGCGGACCTGCTGGTCGACCAAGTCGAGTTCGCCGACGTGCTGTTGATCAACAAAACCGACTTGGTCAGCGCGAACGCCGCCGCCACCGTCGAGGCGACCGTACGCAAACTCAACCCGCGAGCACACGTACTGCGCACCGAGAAGGGCGTTGTCGACCTGTCCGACGTGCTGGCCACCGGCCGCTACAACCCCGAGGTCGCGGCCGAATCCGACGGCTGGGCGCAGGAAGTGGCGGGCGGGCACACGCCCGAGACCGAGGAATACGGGATCAGCAGCCTCACCTTCATCGCCGAAAAGCCCTTCCATCCACAGCGTTTGGCTGATGTGTTGGCGGGGATGCGGGGAATGTTGCGTAGTAAGGGATTCTGCTGGATCGCGAGTCGCCCTGAGCTGGCAGCGATCTGGTCGCAGGCCGGTCCGAATATCACTTTCGAACCCGGCGCGTGGTGGTCGGAGCTCGAAGTTCCGGCGGGTCAGGAGCTGGTGTTCATCGGGGTGCGACTCGACGCCGCTGGTGTTCGACGCGACCTGAACGCCGCGCTGCTCACCGACGCGGAATTCGCGGCGGGCGCGAGCGCGTGGACCGGCTATCCCGATCCCTTCCCCGCCTGGGGTGCGCTGCATTCCGATCACTGATCGGTCTCTTCGGCACGCGTATCACACTGTGCTGGTGCATGATTCGAATGGGCCGCGACCCACGCGCCGATGAGGGGAGCGTGGGCCGCGGCATCTGGTCCTGCGGGTACTGCGGCCTCGGCCGCGTCGGCGATTCAGGCGAGCCCGGCGAAGAACCCGCGAATGTCGTTGACCAGCACTTCCGGCGCCTCGTGCGCGGAGTAGTGACCGGCCGCGTCGTTCGCGCCGCCCTGGTCGCTGCTGGTGTCGTAGGAATTCCAGCTCACGATGTTGCTGTGGTCGCGCTCGGCGAACCGGCGGATCGACTGGAAATCGCCGGCGAACATGGCCAGCCCGGTCGGAACCGTCGTCGGCTCGGTCGGCTGTTCGGTGGCGTGCGCGTCCTCGTAGTAGAACCGCAGCGACGAACCCGCAGTGCCGGTGAGCCAGTACAGCGCCACATTCGCGATCACGAACTGCGCGTCCAACGCTTCGCCGAACAGCTGCGAATTCCAGCCGAGCAGGCCGATCGGGGAGTCCGCCAGCGCGTACGCCAGGGTCTGCGGCTGCTGGCTGTGCAGGGTGTTGAACGCCATCTTGTTCTCGTGGAACCATTGAAGGTGTTGCAGCGCAGCCATATCCGCCTCCGACAGCCCTTCGAACTCGGTCGGGTCGCCGGACGGGAACGAGAACAGCTGGGTGACATGCACGCCGATCACGTTCTCCGGCGCGATTCGACCGATCTCCGGCGACACCATCGAACCGCCGTCGTTGCCGATCGCGCCGTAACGCTGGTAGCCCAGACGCGCCATCAGTTCGGCCCAGGCGCGGGCGGTGCGGTAGCGGTTCCAGCCGGTGCTGCGGGTGGGGCCGGAGAAGCCGAAGCCTGGCAGCGACGGGATGACCAGGTGAAAGGCCGGCTGATCGGCGGATTCGGGCTCGGTGAGCGGGGCGATCACGTCGAGGTATTCGAGGATGGAGCCGGGCCAGCCGTGGGTGAGGATCACCGGCGTCGCATCGGGACGTGAGGAGCGGATGTGCAGGAAGTGGATGTCCTCGCCGTCGATCTCGGTGGTGAACTGGGGGTAGGCGTTGAGCTCGGATTCCAGTGCGCGCCAATCGAACTCCTCGAGCCAGTACTTCGCCAGCTCCTGCACGCGACCGACCGGCACGCCGTAGGCATCGCCGACGCCCGACAGCTCGTCGGGGTAGAGGGCGTTGCGCAGGCGGGCGGCGAGGTCGTCGAGACGGGCCTGCGGGATGTCGATGGTGAAGGGGGTGATGGCGGTCATGTCGACTCCTGTTGGTGAAACGGAATGTTTCGTTCTGTTCCAAACATAGCAGAACGGATCATTCCGTTTCAAGTGGTAGACTGATATTCATGACCACGCAGGACGAAACCGCAGCTCAGCCCCGCCTACCCGGCCGCAAAGCGCAGGCGGCGCGCAACGACGGGCTGATCCTCGAAGCGGCACGGGCGGTGTTTCTCGACGATCCGAACGCGCCGATCGCGGCCGTCGCCGAACGGGCCGGGGTGGGGATCAGCGCGCTCTACCGGCGTTATCCGAGCAAGGAGGTGTTGCTGCGCACGCTGTGTCATGAAGGGTTGCGGCGGTACAACGCGGAAGCTGATGTGGCGCTGGAGGATTCGGATGGGTGGCGCGGGTTCGTCGGGTTTTTGGAGCGGGTGGTCGAAGCCGATGTGCACTCGCTCACCGTGCATCTCGCGGGCACCTTCACTCCTGATGAAACGATGCTGCCGGACGTGGTGCACTCCGGTGAGGTGACCGAGGAGTTGGTTCGTCGGGCGCACGCCAGTGGGCGGTTGCGGGCGGGGGTCAATGCGCTCGATCTGGGGTTGATTCTCGAGGCTTGCTCGGCTGTTTCTGTGCCTGATCCGGTGCGCACTGGTGAGTTGCGGCGGCGGGTTCTTGCGGTGATGGTTGATGGGCTTGCTGTTGAGGGGGAGCTGCCGGGGCCTGCGCCTGCTGCCGGTGAGTTCGCTTGGCGGTGGGAGCGTAGGTCCTGAGCGTGGATGTATCAGGAGTGCTTGCCCGGGTTTAGTGCCAGGATGACCCGACCCGGGTAGTTGAGGGCTGTGTTTTTGGAGCGCTGGCGCGCTCGAGCGGGGCCCTGTGGGCCCCTATCTTCCCTCCCTGCGGGTGCTCCTTCGTCGCACCCTCCGGTCAGTCCAGATCGGGGCGGGCCCCTTTGGTAGGGACTGCCTGGTGATTTCCCGAACCGAAAAGGCGCTGTCTCTTTGGGTCGGGCCTTGTCGGGGGTTACTCGGATCGAAAAGGTGTGGGCCCTTCGCGCGGGGACTTCCGGGTGATTACCCGAACCGAAAAGGTTTTGGGTGGCAGACTTTGGGGGTTACCTGGACTAGTACGCGGAGGCGCGTTGTGAACTGGACGCTCGAAGTTGTGGTGGTGCCGGTTTCCGATATCGATCGGGCCAAGGATTTCTATGCCGACAAACTCGGCTTCGTCGTCGATCATGACACTGTGATCTCTGACGAGGTGCGGATCGTGCAGCTCACGCCGCCGGGGTCGGGGTGTTCGATCGTTATCGGTAAGGGCGCGGTTCCGCCTATGCCGCCGGGCTCGCTGAAGGGCCTGCAACTCGTTGTTCCGGACATCAAGCAGGCGCATGCCGAACTCGTGGCGCGTGGTGTCGAGGTCACCGATATCCAAGAGCTGGGCAAGAACCCACGTCCGGTCCCTGACCCGCTCGACAACGTCGGCTTCGTCTTCTTCAACGACCCGGACGGCAACTCCTGGGGCGTCCAACAGATCTCGAGTCGGGGCACGGGGTAACCCTCGAGGTGATTTGAACCCTGTCGGCGTGGGCAGCCGGGCGGGACCATGCACACATGCTGTTGGACAGGCCCACCGAAACCGACGAGCGACGGACCCCGCTGTACCGCCGCCCGGGCTTTCTGCGTGCGCTGTCTCCGCTCGTTCTGCTGCTGGTGTGGCAACTCGGCAGCACCAGCGGCTGGATTCCGTCGAAGAAACTGCCCGCGCCGTCGGCGGTGCTGGAAGCGGGTCTGGAAACCTACCGATCCGGCCAGCTCACCGAGGCTCTGCTGGTTTCCGGCCAGCGGGCACTGTACGGATTCGCGCTCGGCGCCGTACTCGCACTGGTGCTCGGGGTGCTCGCCGGCCTGAGCAAGATCGGTGAGTACGCGGTCGACCCGCCGCTGCAGATGATCCGCACCATCCCGCTGTTCGGGCTGATCCCGCTGTTCATCATCTGGTTCGGCATCGGCGAGGAACCCAAGGTCTACCTGATCGCGCTCGGCGTGTTCTTCCCGCTGTACCTCAATACTTTCTCGGGCATCCGCCAACTCGACCCGAAACTGCTCGAACTCGGCAGCGCCCTGCACCTCGGCCTCGCCGAACGCCTGCGCCTGCTGGTCCTGCCCGGTGCCCTGCCGCAGATCCTGGTCGGCGCCCGTCAGAGCCTCGGCATCGCCTGGCTCTCACTCATCGTGGCCGAACAGATCAACGCCAGCGCGGGTCTGGGCTTCGTCGTGAACAACGCCCGCGAATTCCTGCGCACCGACATCGTCGTCTTCGGCCTGGTGGTCTACAGCCTCCTCGGCCTGCTCACCGACTCGATCGTCCGCCTACTCGAACGCCGAGCCCTGCGCTGGCGCCCGGCGGTGAACCGCTGATGTCCGCATCTTCCGCCGACTCGAGGACCCACCCCGTCCCGCGAGTGGGCAGGCCCGCTACCCGCCGACGTTCCATCGCGAGGTTCACACCATGACCGCTGCCACCACCACCGTCACCCCCATCTCCTCGCGGTCGCCCCGTGCCGCTGCCGCGCGAATCTCCGGTCTCAGCAAGCGATTCGGTGAGCGCCCCGTGCTCGCCGGGATCGATCTCGAGATCGGCGCGGGCGAGATCGTGGCGCTGGTCGGGCGCAGCGGATCCGGCAAGTCCACGCTGTTGCGGATCCTCGGCGACCTCGATACCGCCACTCGCGGTGAGGTTTCCGTCGACGGCACGCCCACGATCGTCTTCCAGGAACCCCGCTTGATCCCGTGGCAGCCGGTGGTGCGCAACGTGGCCCTCGGCAGGCCGAAGCCGCGCAATCGACGTGCCGACGAGCAAGCCGCCCGCGACCTGCTCGCCGAAGTCGGCCTCGCGGGCCGCGCCGACGCGTGGCCGCTCACCCTGTCCGGTGGTGAGGCCCAACGTGCGGCACTGGCAAGGGCATTGGTGGCCGAGCCGACCCTGCTGCTGCTCGACGAACCCTTCGGCGCGCTCGACGCACTGACCCGGCTGGCCATGCACGATCTGCTGCTCGGCCTGCACGCCCAGCGCGAGTTCGGCGTGCTGCTCGTGACGCACGATGTGCTGGAAGCGATCACGCTGGCCGACCGCGTTCTCGTGCTCGACGAGGGGCGGATCGCCGCCGATGTGCCCATCGAACTGCCACGCCCACGCACCGCCGCGGCGCCGGAGGTCGCGGAGTACGCGACCCACCTGCTCGCCCTGCTCGGTGTCACGCGCTGAACCGTCTGCGCCCTGACCGCCGCGATACGCCCCATCCAACGCATGAAAGTTGTTCCCGTGAAACGCACTCCGAAGTCCCGTCTGACCGGTCTGGCACTCGCCGTCGTCGCCGCGCTCTCCCTGAGCGCCTGCGGTGACGACGCCTCGACCGAGGCCGCGCCCACGGGACCGGTCGACCTCAGCACCGTGACCCTGAAAGTCGGTGACCAGAAGGCGATTTCGATCGAGGTGCTGTTGAAGGCGTCGGGGCAACTGGAGAATCTGCCCTACAAGATCGAATTCTCCACCTTCACCGCCGGTCTGCCGCTGGTCGAAGCGGCCAGCGCGGGTGGCATCGATATCGCTCAAACAGGCAATACCCCAGTGATTTTCGGCGCGGCGGCCGACGCGGACATCAAGATCGTCGGCGCGCTCTCGGCCACCGGCAAGGGTGACGCCATCCTGGTCGGCAAGGACTCGACCATCAGTTCCGTCGCCGCACTCAAAGGCAAGAAGGTTGCCGTCTACAAGGGCAGCTCGGCCAACGCGAACCTGCTGCTGCAACTACAGAAGGCAGGCCTGTCGCTCAGCGATGTCGAGCCGGTCTACCTCGCCCCCGGCGACGGCTACACCGCGCTCACCCGCGGCGACGTCGACGCCTGGGCAACCTGGGACCCCTACACCGCCATCGCCGAAAAGGAATCGGGCGCCAAGTCCATCGCCACCGCCGACCAAGCCGCCAACGGCTACAACTTCTGGGTAGCGGGCAACAAAACCGTCGCCGACGCGGGCAAATCCGCCGCTCTCGCCGACTTCTTCCAGCGCTACGCCGCCGCCACCAAATGGTCCGCGGACAACCTCGACACCTGGTCCACCAAGTACGCCGAGCTGACCCAGATCAGCGTCGATGCCTCCCGCACCACCTGGACCCGCTCGATCAAGCAACCGATCAAACTTTCCGATCAGGTCATCGCGTCCGAACAGGAAATCGCCGACGCCTTCACCAAGGCCAAGGCCATCCCGGGCAAGGTCGATTTCGAGTCGTTCGTCGACACCCGCTTCGACAAGTCGTAATCCGCACCACTGGACATCGGCGCCCGCGATCCATCTCCGATCGCGGGCGCCGTTCGCGTGACGCGCCCACTGTTCGCTCGTTGCCGGGTCAGGCTCCCCGGCGAACAGCTGAGTGATGCGCCCATTGTTCGCTCGTTGCCCGGTCAGGCTCCCCGGTGAAGCGCTGATGACTCGGTAGGTTGAGCTGCGGATCGGTCATGACCAGGAATCGGCGGTGAAGCTGAGTGGTGGGCACAAGTGCGGGGGCGTACGGATCGGTGCGCTGGGTCATGCTCGGGGTGCTGTGCGCGAGCCTGTTGCTGGTGGCGATGGATGCCACCATCCTCAATGTGGCGTTGCCGTCGCTGATCGAGGATCTGCAGGTCGGCCCGATGGAGCAGCTGTGGATCATCGACATCTACGGGCTCGTGCTCGGTGGTTTGCTGATCACCACGGGGGCGCTCGGTGATCGGGTCGGGCGAAAGTTGTTGTTCATCAGCGGGTTTGTGCTGTTCGGTGTGGCTTCGGTGGTCGCGGCTACGGCGGGGAGTGCGGCGCAACTGATCGGTGGGCGGGTGTTGCTCGGGATCGGTGGGGCGATGGTGATGCCGTCGACGCTGTCGCTGATCCGCACCATCTTCACCGACGTGCGGGAACGCACCATGGCCATCGGGATCTGGGCCGCGGTGGCGGGGGTGGGCGCGACGGTCGGGCCGATCGTCGGCGGGTACCTGGTCGAGCATTTCGGGTGGGCGTCGGCGTTCTGGCTCAATGTGCCGGTGGTGGTGCTGACGGTGGCGGTCGGGCTGTGGGTGCTGCCGGAATACCGTGCGCCCCACACGGGCAGGCTCGACTGGTTCGCCGCCGCTGCCTCGGTGGTCGGCATCGTCTGCCTGGCCTGGGGTGTCAAGCATCTGGCGAAAGGTGAAGCAACCGTGGTGGACTGGGCGATCCTGGTAGCGGGCATCGCCGCGCTTGCCTGGTTCACCCGTCGCCAGCTCACCGCCACAGATCCGCTGCTGGACGTACGCCTCTTCCGCAACGGCGCGTTCACCGCGGCCGCGCTGGCGACCCTGCTGGCGATGATGGCGATCGGCGCGGCCATGTTCCTGATCTCGCTGTGGCTGCAATACGTCCACGGCTACAGCCCATCGCAGGCCGGCATCCGAATGCTGCCCGCAGCCCTCACGCTGCTCACCGCCTCCCTGCTCACGCCGATGCTGATGGAGAAGTTCGGTGTCCGCGCGGTACTCGGGGTCGGCCTCGGCGCGGTCGCGCTGGGCTTCCTGCTGCTCGCGGTGAGCCCGGAGCCGACCACCTATCCGGTGGTCGCGCTGGTCCTGGTGTCCTTCGGCCTCGGCGACGGCATGGCCGTCACCGCAGCCGCCGCGGTCCTGGTCGGCGCCGTCCCCGCAGACCGGGCAGGCCAAGCAGGCGCGGTCGAGGAGACCAACTACGAGGTAGGCATCGGCTTCGGCGTAGCCCTGCTCGGCAGCCTCCACGCCAGAATCTTCACCCAACACATGACCGACCTCCCCGTCCCCGCCGACCGCCTCGACCAGGCAAGCGGCTCGATCGGCGGCGCCGCCGAAGTAGCCGCCGACCTCCCCGACCCCGCCCACACCCAACTGACCCAAGCCGCCACCCACGCCTTCGACACCGCCCTCACCACCACGTCCTACCTCTCCGCCGCGGTGGTAGCTGTGGTCACCGTCGTCACCGTCTGGCTGGTTCCCAAGGGATTCAAGATCACTGGCGGCCACTGAACGTGGACCCTGCCAGGTCCTGAATACCGTCGATCCGGCGTAATCGACCAATCGGACGCAGAAAATACAGAAAACCGACTTTCGAGCGCCGTTTTGGACGATTACGCCGGGCCGATGCTGCCATCACCCGTCGCGCGGTCGACGGAAGGCAAAGCAGCAGGTACCGGGGCCGCGTGGACAGTTATCCACAGCTTGAAAGTTATCCACAGGGGCGGCTGTGAACGGGTTATCGGCCTGAGTCGCCGGCGCAGAATGCCTGGCATGGACAGAATTGTCACCCGTGCGCAGTTGGTCGCCGAGGGAGTTGCGTCGAGCACGATCGGTGATCGGTGTCGTCGCGGCAGGTACGTGCGCCTGTTACCCGGCGTCTTCTGCGAAGGCACGCCGACAACTTTGGCCCGTTGCGCGGCGATCGTGGAGTGGCTCCCGGACGCGCATTTGAGTCACCGAACGGCCGCCTGGCTGTGGGCGATGTTGCCAGAGCCGCAGATTTTCGAGGCGACCGTGCCGGTCGCCCGGCGTCGGCAGACTCCATCCTGGTTGCGGCTTTACCGCCGCGATCTGCCTGCCGATGCCAAGGACGACCTGGCCCAGCTGCCGGTGACCACCGCGGCACAAACCGTGCTCGATTGTCTGACCGTGCTGCCTACTCCAGAGGCGGATGCGCTGATCGATGAACAGATCTGCCGCACAGTGGATCCGACTGAATTGACCGGCCTGTGCGAAACCCGTCGTCATGGAGTTCCCGTTTTGCGCCGACAGTTGCAACAGGCGGCGCTGCGGCCGATGTCGGAGCCCGAGCGGTTGTTCGCCCGTGCACTCGCCCGGCGAAATCTGCCTTTGGCGGCCAATGAACCTGTTGGCCCCTACACCTGCGACTTCGTCGATCATCGTGGTCGCACTGTGGTGGAGATCGATGGCTGGGAGTTCCACCGAGACAAGGTGAACTTCCGTCATGATCGACTCAGGCAGAACTGGTTGGTGATTCATGGTTGGTTCGTGCTGCGCTATTCCGCGCACGACGTACTGCGCAACCTCGACCACTGCGTGGACGAAGTCGTGGACGTGGTCCGCCGTCGGCGATCCGGTCGCGGACTGGCGTAATCGACCACTTCGGCCCCGCTCAGTCGGAAAACGGACCGAAAGCCATGCCGATTGGTCGATTACGCCGGACCAACCCTTGACGCAACCGACCGGTTGCCATACTCTGAGTTGCAACAAGTCGGTTGCAATATACGAGGAGTGCATCATGGGATTCCCTGATCAGATCGTGCGGACTGTCGAGCTCGCGCATCCGCCGGAGAAGGTGTGGGCGGCGATTACTACCGCGGAGGGGCTGGCGAGTTGGTTCGGCAATACTGCCGAGATCGATCTGCGGCCGGGTGGGGCGATGCGGATGACCTGGACCGAGGGGTTCTCGGCGGATATTCGGGTGGAGCGGGTGGAGGAGCCGAGCGTGTTCGGGTACACCTGGCCGATCAATGGGCTGCCCGACGAGGATCCGCGGCGCACCTATGTGGAGTTCACGCTGGAGCCGGTCGGTGCGGGGACGCGGTTGACCGTGGTCGAGACCGGGTTCGCGCAGCTGTCCGACGATGCCTACAAGACCGCGTTCGAGGGCAATATCGGTGGGTGGCGCAGTGAGCTGGGTGAGCTGGTCGAGTACCTCGATGCGGCCTGAGTTGGAGGCGACCGCCGAACGGGTGTTCGTCGCGCTGGCGGATCCGAGCAGGCGGGCGGTGCTTGCTGCGCTGGCCGCCGACGGGCCCGCCACCGCGACCGACCTCGCCGATCGCCTGCCCATCACCCGGCAGGCGATCGCCAAACACCTTGTCCTGCTGGCAGAGGCGGGTTTGGTGATCGCGGAACCGGGGGAGCGGCGCAGGGTGCGCTACCGCCTCGACTCCGCTCCTATGCAAGTGGCTCAACAGTTTCTGGCCGCCATGGCCCGCGACTGGGACGGGCCATTCGATGCCCTCCGGAAGCATCTGGACGGCTGAACCGAAGGAAAAGTCATGAGCGACAACAACTTCACCGCAACCACCGTGGTCGATGCGAGCCCTGAGGAGGCGTTCGCGGCGATCAACAATGTCCGCGGTTGGTGGAACGAGACAATCGAAGGGACCACGGGTGCCGTGGGTGACAGCTACCGGTTCGAGGTGCCGGGCGCGCACCGTTGCACGATGACCACCACCGAGTCGATCCCCGGTAAACGCCTGGTCTGGCACGTGACCGACACCTATATCTCCTTCATCGACGACACCGCCGAATGGGAGAACACCGACGTGGTTTTCGAGATCTCCGAACGCGCCGGTGGCACCGAAATCCGGTTCACGCACGTGGGTTTGCGGCCCGCTGACGAATGCTACGAGGTGTGCGCCAATGCCTGGGGTGGATACATCACCAAGAGCCTGCACGACCTGATCACCACCGGCACCGGCGATCCGTTCCGCACCGACAGCACCTTCGACTCCGAGCTGCTCAAGCACGGCAACACCGACCTGGTGAAGCCGCGTACATAGGCGTTGCGGACGCTGTGTCCTCCGCGCGCGGCGCAGCCACCATCACGACTGGGCAGCGCCGCTCCACCCTGGTGAAGCCGCGAAGCTAACGCGGTGCCAGCAGCAGGGTTTGGGTGCTGCGGCCCAACGGTCCGGTCTCGTCGAACAGTGCTGATTCGGCGAGGCCGATGCCGTGCGGTTGGGGGTGGGTGATGGCGTCCAGGCACACCCATTCGCCGACCGGTTGGCGGTGCAGGGTGACGGTGAGGTCGGTGTTGATGAACAGGTACTTGGACCAGTCGAGGACCGCGCTCACGCCATTGCCCGAGTCGGCGGCGGCGAGTGCGCGCTCGAGCGGGCTGGGGGTGGTGCCTGCGACGATCGGGTACTTCAGGCGGATCCAGCAGACGGCGGGGCCGGGTTCATCGAAAGAGCCAGTGGCGAAACGGTATTCGATGCCGGTGTGGAAGCCGACTTCGTGATCGGTCGGAAACGGGGACGGTTCCGTGGCCTCGGGGAACGGTCGGGTGCCGGTGGGCAGGAACTCTGCGGGGAGGTCGAGGGCGGGCTCGGCGCGCTTGATCCGCCACGCCTTGGCCTGCATCACCGGTCCACGCTCCGAGGACAGGGTCGCCTCGATCAGTTCGACGCTGCGGCCCGACCGCACCACCTTCGCGTGCGCGGTCAACGGCGCCAACGGGACGGGCCCGAGAATCTCCACCGCGACCCGCCCGACCTGGAACCCCGGCCGCGGCTCACACCGTTCGATCACGTGCCCGAGCAGCGCGGACGGCGGTCCGGCGTGCTGAGCGTCCGGCGACCAGGGGCCGCGCGTGAGCTCGGTCGAGATGTACCGATCGGCGTCGGCGGGATCGGCTAGGTAAAAGGCTTCGGCCACTTCGCCGACGTTACCCCGCACCCCGACCCCGCCGCCCCTCACTCCGGGAGAGAACTGACGCGCCACCGCCCCGACGCGCCCGACCTGTGGCGACGCGCTCGACCGGTGGCGACGCGCCCGATCTGTGGCGACGCGCCCGATCTGTGGCGACGCGCTCGACCGGTGGCGACGCGCCCGATCTGTGGGGGACGCGCCCGATCTGTGGCGACGCGCCCGATCTGTGGCGACGCGCTCGACCGGTGACGACGCGCTCGACCGGTGACGACGCGCTCGACCGGTGACGACGCGCTCGACCGGTGGCGACGCGCCCGACCTGTGGCGACGCGCTCGACCGGTGGCGGCGGGTCTGACGTGTGGCGACGGGTCTGAACTATGGCAACAGGTCTGAGGCGTGGCACCGCGTCGGGCGGTGGCCACACGCCTCACTCCGAGCAACGCACTCTCCCCGAAGCGACATGCCCGCCCGGAGTGACGGACTTTGGGGACTGCGGGGTGTGTCGGTGTGCGGGTCGGCCAAAGCGAGCCACGAACCCGCCGTCGGCACCTGGAACTTAGGCGCTGCCTGTGGTCAGGGCTGTGAACAGGTCGAATAGGGGGCGCAGGGCGCAGGGGCTGGTGTCCGAGGTGCAGCCGATGGAGGACGAGCCGGAGTCGGCGACCGGCAGGGATGCGGCCTGGGCGGTGCCGATCGGGGCGGCGACGGACAGGGCGGCGACCACGAGGGCCCCGGCGACGATGCGCTTCATCTATTCACTCCAGTGCTAGGCGTGCCTGCAGGTCGACACGCTTACCAAAGCTACCGATCTCCCTGGCGAGCGAAAGCCCCGAAATCCGGGGTGTGCGCGGCACCCGAGCCCGGAGCGCCCAGCCATCGCGCGATGGCCCGCTGTGCGAGACAGTGCGACGCCCGCCTGATCGCGAGGACCGGGCGGGCGTCGACGATGCTGGTGCCGTGGTCAGGAGACGACCGGGAGGTAGACCTTGTTGCCCTGGTCGGCGAACTCGGCGGACTTCTCGGCCATGCCCGCCTCGATAGCGGCCACGTCGGTCAGCCCCTGCTTTTCGGCGTACTCGCGCACGTCGGCGGAGATACGCATCGAGCAGAACTTCGGGCCGCACATCGAGCAGAAGTGCGCGGTCTTGGCGGGCTCGGCGGGCATGGTTTCGTCGTGGTACTCGCGGGCGGTGTCGGGATCCAGCGAGAGTGCGAACTGGTCGTGCCAGCGGAATTCGAAACGGGCCTTGGACAATTCGTTGTCGCGGTCCTGGGCGTGCGGGTGGCCCTTGGCGAGGTCGGCGGCGTGGGCGGCGATCTTGTAGGTGATCACGCCGACCTTGACGTCGTCGCGGTTGGGCAGGCCGAGGTGTTCCTTGGGGGTGACGTAGCAGAGCATCGCGGTGCCTGCCTGGGCGATGATCGCGGCGCCGATGGCGGAGGTGATGTGGTCGTAGGCGGGTGCGATATCGGTTGCGAGGGGGCCGAGGGTGTAGAACGGCGCCTCTTCGCAGAGTTCTTCCTCGAGGCGGACGTTCTCGACGATCTTGTGCATCGGCACGTGGCCGGGGCCTTCGATCATCACCTGCACGCCATAGGATTTCGCGATCTTGGTGAGCTCGCCGAGGGTGCGCAGTTCGGCGAACTGGGCCTCGTCGTTGGCGTCGGCGATGGAGCCGGGGCGCAGGCCGTCGCCGAGGGAGAAGGTGACGTCGTACTTGGCCAGGATCTCGCACAGTTCACGGAAGTGCGTGTACAGGAACGATTCCTGGTGATGCGCCAAACACCAAGCGGCCATGATGGATCCGCCCCGCGAGACGATGCCGGTGACGCGCTTGGCGGTGAGCGGGATGTAGCGAAGCAGCACGCCCGCGTGCACGGTCATGTAGTCGACACCCTGCTCGCACTGCTCGATCACGGTGTCGCGGTACATCTCCCACGTCAGCTTGGTGGGATCACCGTTGACCTTTTCGAGGGCCTGGTAGATCGGCACGGTGCCGATCGGGACCGGCGAATTGCGCAGGATCCACTCGCGGGTCTCGTGGATGTTCTTGCCCGTGGACAGGTCCATGATCGTGTCGGCGCCCCAGCGCGCGGCCCACACCATCTTCTCGACCTCTTCGGCGATCGACGACGACACCGCCGAGTTGCCGATATTGGCATTGATCTTGACCAGGAACTTCTTGCCGATGATGGTCGGTTCGAGTTCCGGGTGGTTGTGGTTGGCCGGGATCACCGCGCGACCCAGCGCGACTTCGTCACGCACCAGCTCGGGCGAGACACCCTCACGGGCGGCGATGAACCGCATCTCGGGCGTGATGAAACCCTCACGCGCCCAATGCAACTGGGTCCGCGGTCCTTCGACGGCGGGCTTTTCCCATTCCGCACGCAGCTTCGGCAACCCGGCTTCCAGGTCGATCACCGCGTTGTCGTCGGTGTACGGGCCTGACGTGTCGAAGACGTCGAAGTGCTCCCCGTTGGTGAGATTGATGCGACGAACCGGAATCCGCAGGCCGTCGACCTCGTTGTAGTGCTTGACGCTGCCCTGGATCGGACCTGTGGTGACGGTGTCGACAGACGTGTTCGAGCCCATGAAAATCCTCCCTACGCCGGCATTACCCGGTCAGGTTCATACGGTCGACGGCCCTGACGCCCGATAGGGCTAGCCGTCCTCTCAGCCCGCTGGTGCGAGCCCCCGTTGGTGTGAATTGCGTGGCCGACGATACCCGCCGCCGTTCGCGACCCGCCCGGGGATCGACCGGACGGATCGCGAACAGGACCGACTACACCGAGGCCGAGTCGAGCCGCTTCGACGTGTCGGGCACCGAGTCGTCGCCTTCATGCAGGCCGAACCTGTTGTGCAGCAAGGCAAGCGGCTTCGGCGCCCACCAGTTCCAAGTCCCCATCATGCGCATGAGCGCGGGTGCCAGCAGGCCGCGAATCACGGTCGCGTCGCTGATGACCGCGAGTGCGCAGCCCAGGCCGAACAGCTTCATCATCGCCACGCCCGAGGTGGCCACGCCGAGGAACACGATGCTCATCAGCAGGGCGGCGGCGGTGAAGATGCGGCCGGTGCGGGCCACGCCCATCGCGACGGCCTCGGTGTTGCCCTGGGTGGTTTTGGGTCCGGCCAGCCATTCCTCGCGGATGCGGGACAGCAGGAACACCTCGTAGTCCATGGACGCGCCGAACGCGAGACTGAACATGAGGATGGGCATGGCCAGGTTGAGGGTGCCGGTGGCGGTGAAACCGAGCAGTTCCGACAGGTGGCCCTCCTGGAAGATCCACACCATCGCGCCGAACGTCGCTGCCAGCGAGAGCATGTTGAGGATCAGGGCCTTGATCGGCAGGACCACGCTGCCGGTGAACAGGAACAGCACCACCAACGTGGTGAGCGCGATCAGGGCACCCGCCAGCGGCAGTTTGCCGGTGATGGCGGTGACCGAATCCTGGTTCAGTGCGGCGGGTCCGGTGATCAGGGCATCGGTGGGGGCGGGGACGGCACGCAGGGTGTCGAGTTGAGCGCCGCCCGCGTCGGAGTACGGGTCGAGGGACGTGGCGACCGACAGGTACGCGCCGTGCTGCGCGCTGGACATCGCGGGGATGCCCGCGGCGACCCGGAGTCCGTTGCGGTAGATCGCCGCGCTGCTGAGTACGGCCGGCACGTCGGGGACCTTGGACAGTTCGCGGGCGTAGGGGTCGAGTTCGGCTGCGGTGCCGCGGAATTCGGGCAGTACGATGGTCGCGCTGGAGGCGAGGTCGGCGTCGAATTCGGTGCGCAGGATGTCGCCGACTTCGCGACTGGCGACATCGGTGGGCAGCGATCGGTCGTCGGGGTAGCCGAATTGCACGCCGAGGAACGGTGCGCCCAACAGCAGCAGGAACGCGGTGGTCGCCAGCGCGATCGACATCGGGCGCTTCATCACCGCGATGACCAGGCCGTACCAAAACGTCTGGCGCGGCGGCTTTTCCACCGCAGGTACCAGTCGGAACAGCTTGCGCAAGGGCGTGCGCAGGTCGCCGGCGTCGATGCGGTGGCCGACCAGGATGAGCATGGCGGGCAACACGATGACAGCGGCGGCGGCAGCGGCGGCGACCACGGCGATACCCGCGTAGGCGAACGACTTGAAGAAGTACTGCGGGAACACCAGCAGTGCCGACAGCGACAGCGCGACAACCAGTGCCGAGTACACGACCGTGCGGCCCGCGGTCTGAACCGAGCGCAGCACCGCCGCCTCCGGCGTGGCACCACCGGCCAACTCCTCGCGATACCGGCTGACGATGAACAGGCTGTAGTCGATCGCCAGCGCCAAGCCCAACGCCGTGGTCATGTTCAGCGCGAAGATCGACACGTCGGTCAGCGCGGTGAGCACGCGCAGGATGCCCAGCGACGCCGCGATGGCGAACAGCCCGATCGCCACCGGCAACGCGGCGGCCATGAGACTGCCGAACACCAGGGCCAGCAGCAGCCCGGTGATCGGGATCGCGATCGCCTCGGCGATGATCAGATCCTTGCTGATCTCGGCGTTGATATCGGCGAAGGTGGCGGCGAGACCACCGGCTTTCACCGTCACCGGGCCGCTGTCGACCTGCAATTGCTCGTTCAGTTCGGCGGCGCGAAGGGGTAGCTCGGCATCATCGCCGTCGACGCTGGCCATGATCAGCGCCAGCTCGCCGTCTTTGCTGCGCAGTGCCTGTTTCAGGGTGGGGTCGGCGGTCCAGTAGGACTGCACCCCGGCGACGTAGGAATGCTCGCGTAGACCCGCGATCGTGCGCTCGGCTGCGGCGCGCGCGGCGGGGGAGTCGGGTCCGTCCGCCGCGTCGACGGTGAGGATATAGTTGGGCTCGCTGCCGGGGAAATGCTCGCTCAGGTACCGGTTGGCGCGCACCGAGTCGAGATCG
Organism: Nocardia sp. NPDC058640; assembly: GCF_042716995.1. Classification (NCBI taxonomy): domain Bacteria; kingdom Bacillati; phylum Actinomycetota; class Actinomycetes; order Mycobacteriales; family Nocardiaceae; genus Nocardia; species Nocardia sp. NPDC058640. Next base: position 22,967 of record NZ_JBHXRG010000025.1, on the reverse strand, counting down.
CTGGTGACGAATCCGCCCGATTTCATGTGCGAGTGCACCGTGGCGCCGATCGCGCCGCACAGGATCATCAGCAATAGCGCGACCGCGATCACCAGCCGGGGTCGGCCGACGGCGGTGCGGGCGATTCTCGTCAACATCGTCGGGGCCCTCTTTGCTGGAGACTGCTCGGAACGTCTTACGTCACCGTAGCCCGCGCCCAATTCGCCCCGATACCCACTCAGGGTGGAGACGTGTGGACTACGATCTCCGCCCCTGGGTGGAGGTGGTTACCCTGTCGAAGCCCGACCAGGAGAGCCCGGACGAGGTCGAACAGGTGGGCAGGTCAGCGGAGATGTTCCCGCCGGATAGCCCGGCCCGACGCATAAGCCCGCGTCACCGTATCGGCACGGCGGTGGGCTTCGTCAGACGTAGGTTCGGGGTCTCAGGTGTTGTGCGCCTGCAGGATTCGTCCATTGACTTGTCCGAGTCCGATCCGTCTTCCCTCGGTGCCGGGTGCTGTGGCCGTAATGGTGACCTCGTCGCCATCGGCGAGGAAGGTGCGCTGCTGGTCGCCTACCGCGATGGGTTCTGTTCCACCCCACGACAATTCGATGAACGAACCGGATTCGGTGCGGGCAGGCCCGGAGATGGTGCCGGAGGCGTAGAGGTCGCCGGGGCGGATCGAGGCGCCGTTGGCGGTGAGGTGGGCCAGCATCTGTGCGGGGGACCAGTACATGCGCGAATACGGTGGGCGGGTGACGGTTTCGCCGATCCAGGTGACGGTCAGGTCGATGTCGAGGCCGTATTCGTCGGTACCGCGCAGGTAGGGCAGCGGTTCGGGATCTTGCGTCGGCAGCGGCACGTGGGCTTGTGCGAGGGCGGCCAGCGGGGTGATCCAGGCCGACATCGACGTGCTGAACGACTTGCCGAGGAACGGGCCGAGCGGCTGGTACTCCCAGGCCTGGATGTCGCGGGCCGACCAGTCGTTGATCAGGGCGACGCCGAACACGTGCTCGGTGAACTCGTCGATGGTGACCGGTGCGCCGAGGGTGGAACCGGTGCCGACGACGAAGCCCAATTCGGCCTCGATGTCCAAGCGCTGAGACGGCCCGAAATCAGGTGTGCCAGAGGCTGTTCGACGCTGGCCGTGCGGTCGAATGATGGGGGTGTCCGACACCACGACCGTGCCCGCGCGGCCGTGATAGCCCACCGGCAGATGACGCCAATTCGGCAGCAGCGGTTCACTATCCGGACGGAACAGGCGGCCGAGATTGGTGGCGTGGTCGATGCTGGCGTAGAAGTCGACGTAGTCGCCGATGCGTACCGGCAGCGCCATCCGCACCGAAGACACGGGATACACGGCGTCGACCGGCAGCGCCGTCTCGGCGAGCTCGCGCAGTCTTTCGCGAACCTCGCGCCAGCGGCCGGAACCCTGCGCGAGAAAGGCATTCAAAGAAGCACGTGCGAAGACCGAATCATCCAGCAGCGCAGCTAGATCCAGGACCGTATCGCCCAGTCGACAGCCGACCCGGAAATCACCGCCGGGCGGTGCGAAGACCCCGTACGGCATATTCTCCGGCCCGAATAGGGAGTCAGCGGGCACCTCGACACGCAACGACCCTTCGCTGATCATCGACATCTACCGCTCCTCTGCGCGCTCATCGCAGTCCCGGCCCACGACCCGACCACGTCCACGCATACGCGGGATCCTCGCAGGCCAGCGCACCCTCGCCCAGTTGCAGCGGCCGAAAAGTATCCACCATCACCGCCAGTTCATCGAAGAATTCCGCACCGATACTGCGCTCGTAAGCGCCGGGCTGCGGGCCGTGTGCGTAACCGCCGGGATGCACCGAGACGGACCCCTGGGTGATCCCGGAACCCTTGCGCGCCTCATAGTTTCCGCCGCAATAGAACATGATCTCGTCGGAATCCACATTCGAGTGGTAGTACGGCACCGGAATCGACAACGGGTGATAGTCCACCTTGCGCGGCACGAAATTGCAGATCACGAAATTGTTGGCTTCGAAGGCCTGATGGACCGTCGGCGGTTGGTGTACGCGGCCCGTAATCGGTTCGAAGTCGGCGATATTGAACGTGTACGGGTACAGGCAGCCATCCCAGCCGACGACGTCGAACGGATGCGTCGCGTACGTCATCTTGGTGCCGATCACCTCATTGCCCGCCCGATGCTTGACCAGCACCTCCACGTCGGTCTCGTCGATGAGCAGCAATTCGGTGGGCTCGTGCAGGTCTCGCTCGCAGTACGGCGAATTCTCCAGCAGCTGACCATATTTCGACAAGTAGCGCTTCGGTGGGGTGATGTGACTCGAAGCCTCGATCACGTATGCGCGCAACGGTTCCTCGCCGGTCGGCAGCCAGCGGTGGGTGGTCGCACGCGGCATCAGAACCTGATCGCCCTGCCGAACCCGCAAGCTGCCGAACACCGTTTCCACCACGGCCGCACCGGATTCCACGTACACCAGCTCGTCGCCGATGGCATTGCGGTACAGCGGCGACGCCCCCTTGGCGACCACATACGAAATCCGCACATCCGCATTGGCCAGCAGCAGTCTGCGACCGGTGACCGGGTCGGTCGAGACGGCCGTGTCGCCGGGAAACAGCAGCGGAAGACGTAAATGACGGTGTCGCAGTGGATGATTCGGCGTCAACGTCTGATCGGGCAGCTCCCACACCGTCGCGTCGACGATCGCGGGCGGCAAGGCGCGGTGATACAGCAGCGAGGAGTCCCCGGAGAACCCCTCTTCGCCCATCAACTCTTCGTAGTAGAGGTTGCCCCGCTCATCGCGATGTTGCGTGTGTCGTTTCGGCGGCACCGCACCCACCTGGCGATAGAACATCGAGCACTGACCGCCTCCCCGCGTCTTCTGGCCAGACTCAGCAGCGCTACCGGCGTCGACGCGGCCGCCGGTAGACAGTTTTCAGCTTAGCCCGTACCCGACGAGTTACCCATGTACTTGCTACGTCTCGATGACGGGAATCGCCGCCGAGTATTCGGCGATCACCGGAGCATGGTCGCTGGCGCCCTTGCCCTTGCGCTCCTCACGGTCCACCGACGCGTCCTTGACCTGGTCGGCCAGCGCGGGCGAGGCGAGGATGAAGTCGATGCGCATGCCCTCCTTGCGGGGGAAACGTAGCTGCGTGTAGTCCCAGTAGGTGTAGACGCCGGGGCCGGGCGCGAACGGGCGCATCACGTCACGGAAGCCCAGATCGAGCATGGACTGGAACGCCTCGCGCTCGGGTGCGGAGGTGTGGGTCTTGCCGATGAACAGCTCCGGGGCCCACACGTCGTCGTCGGTCGGGGCGATATTCCAGTCGCCGACCAGGGCGATCTTGGCTTCCGGGTCATCGGCGAGCCAGCCCGCCGCCTTCTCGCGCAGCGTCGACAGCCACTGCAGTTTGTAGGTGTAGTGCGGGTCATCGACCGCGCGGCCGTTGGGCACGTACAGGCTCCACACTCGCACCCCGCCGCAGGTCGCGCCGATCGCGCGCGCCTCGACCACCGGCGTTTCGATCAGCGAATCGCCCGCGTTCTTGTCGAAGCCTGGCTGATCGGGAAACGCCACCTCGACATCGGCCAGCCCGACCCGCGACACGATCGCGACCCCGTTCCACTGATTGAGCCCCACATGCACCACCTCGTACCCCGCCGCCTCGAACTGCTCGAACGGGAACTGGTCGTCGCGACACTTGGTCTCCTGCAACGCCAGCACGTCGATATCGTGACGGTCGAGAAAGGCGATCGCCCGATCGACGCGGGAGCGGATCGAGTTGACGTTCCAGGTGGCAAGACGCACGGGTGCGCGGTCCTTTCGAAGTCGCTAGTGATTCTGTGGAGCGGCGTACCGGTATGCGTGGTGTTCTATGAAGCCCAGCTCGCGGTAGAGAGCCAAAGCCTCGGCGTTGCCTACTTCTACCTGTACGTAGGCGTGTGTCGCGCCCTGCTCGGCACCCCATCGCAGCAACTCGGCGCATACCAACGCGCCCAGTCCTTTTCGGCGATGCGCGGCGGCAACCGCGATACAGGTGAGGCCGATCCACCGTCGTCCGTCGGGTGCGGTGGTCACCGCGCCGCGGCCGATGGACAGCGGTTCGGGCAGGCCGAGCGAAGCGAAACCTAGGGTGCCGTCGATCACCGAGGTGAGCACAGAGAAGTTCGGTTCGCGCACGTTCGGGTCCAGCGGCAGTTCCCCGCGGTAGCGATGCGCCGTCAGCCAGCCCTCATCGGGTTCGGGCGCGATCCGCACCATCGACGGACCCTGTGGGAGAACGAAATTGGCGATGTCGAGTCCGAGGACGACAGTTTCGCTCCAGCTGTTCCAGCCCGGCGGCACCGGAGCCAGCCGGTCCGGCAGTTGCAGTAGCAGCGGCAGTCCCTGGCTGGTGTACCAGTCCGCGATCTTGTGCATCGTGTCGATCGACAACACCGCGGGCACACCCGAACTGCCCAGCGGCACAGCCGAATTCGCGCGCCCGGTGTACCCGTTGCCCGCACGCGCGAGCCACCCGTCGATCCACAGATGCGCGGTACCCGGCCAAGCCATCGCCGCCGCCGTCTCCAGCGACCTGATCTCCTTGGTCCGAATAGGCCGCGGCCCCAACGCTTTCAACGCCACCACGCGATCGGGCGACACCGAAACCAACTCACCCTCGGCAGTGCGCACCGAGGGCGGAGTCAACGACACCAGTTCGCCGATCACATCGGTGAGTGGTTGTGGATAACCGGCGGGCAGCTGATAACGCATCACCACCCGTCGGCCGAGGGGGATTTCAGTCGTCATGACCGAAGGGGTCCGGCACGGTGCCCGGGATCCAGCTCAAACCCGGTGTGCCCCAACCATTTCGCTTGATCGCCTTCTTGGCGGCGCGGGCATTGCGGCCGATCAACACGTCGACATACAGGAACCCGTCGAGGTGACCCACCTCGTGCTGCAGCATCCGCGCGAAGAACCCGGTGCCCTCGATGTCGACCGGGTCGCCGTTCTCGTCGGTGCCGGTGACCCTGGCCCAGTCCGCGCGACCGGTCGGGAACTGCTCGCCGGGCACCGACAGGCAGCCTTCCTCGTCGTCATCGGGGTCGGGCATGGTCTCGGGGATCGCCGAGGTCTCCAGCACCGGGTTCACCACCACGCCCTTGCGGCGGACCTGGTTGCCGGCTTCGTCGAAGTCGGGGCAGTCGTAGATGAACAGCCGCTTGCCCACGCCCACCTGGTTGGCGGCGAGGCCGACACCCTTGGACTCTTCGAGCGTGTCGTACATATCCGCGATCAGCTCGGCCAGCTCCGCGGGAGTCTCCGTCACCGGGGCGGTGGGGTTGTGGAGAACGGGGTCACCGACGATCACGATCGGGAGAATTGCCATGGTCGCCATTATCGCCGCCCGCGCGCGCGCCGCGGCGGCGACCCCTGTGGCCCGCGACACCACTGCTGGCGGCCAGTCAACACGCCGTGACAGGGGTCGAAGGTTCGGCGACACCCGTGGTTGAATGACCACGGTATTGAAGCGTCTCGTGATACTCGGCGAGGGAGCAAGATGGACGGCGCAGCGGCTCGGCATGTTTCCGGGATCCAGGACGGCTCCACTGCGGGCGAACAGGACTCGGCGGTCGCCGATGGCACCGGCCTGAGTCGGCGCGACCTGGACATCCTCGACTTCGAACGTAAATGGTGGAAGTACGCGGGCGCCAAGGAAGACGCGATCCGCGAGCTGTTCTCCATGTCCGCCACCCGGTACTACCAGGTCCTCAACGCCATCGTCGACTCCGACGCGGCACTGGCCGCCGACCCGATGCTGGTCAAGCGGCTGCGCCGACTGCGCGCCAGCAGGCAGAAGTCGCGGGCCGCGCGCAAACTCGGTTTCCAGGTCTGACATGACAGCCACACACCGTCGGATACGACTAGGGTTGGGCGGGTGAGCAACCCGAATCCCACCCCCGGCGGACCGCCGTTGCGCGCGCTGGCGATGGTGTTGATCGCGCTGGGCATCGTGTTCGCCGGCCTGGGTGCGATGTCGCTGTCGAACTCCGATGCGCAGGCATCCGAGGAGCCGACGCAGACCACCACCTCGAGTGCGGTCGCGCAGGCGCCCGCCACCACCTCCGCCGCGCCGAAGACCACCACCAGTGAGGCCACGACGACAACCGTGGCGCCCACTACCACCACCACGACCCCTGCCGCGGGCGGCACGGATCAGGCGGTGTCGGTGCGGGTGCTGAACAACAGCCTGGTCGCGGGCCTGGCCGCGCGCACCGCGAGCGAACTGACCGCCGCGGGCTGGACCAACGTGAGCACCGGCAACTACAGCGGCGCGAACCTGACCACCACCACGGTGTACTACGGCGGCGGCGCGGGCGACAAGGCCGCGGCCACCGAGATCGCCGCGCAGGTCGGCGGGAGCGTCGCGCCCAAGTCGGGGGACACCTCGCCGGGTGTCGTAGTCGTACTGACCGGTCGCTGAACGCGGCACGCGGTGCCGCAAGCCGTCGCGCCGCTGTGGCATCATCTTCAGCGGTATAGCCCCAGTCCGATAAGGAGTGTCTCCTGATGGCCACGTCGACAACTCGTCGCCCGTCCTGGCGCATTGTGACCCCGGTGCTCGCGGTCGCCGCGCTCGGGCTCGCAGCCTGCAGCAACAGCCAGGAGTCGAGTGACGTCAAGGGCACCACGCCGCCGGTGTGGACCTCGTCGTCGGCGCCTGCGGGCGAAAGCGGTGGCCACGGTGGCGGTCACGCCGCACCGTCGACCACCGCGGCCCCCGGCCACGGTGACGATCACGGTGCCCCGGCAGCGGGCGGTCTGAAGACCACGCTGAAGAACGCCGCCGGTGCCGATGTCGGCACCGCGACCATCGCGCAGTCGGGGAGCCACCTGGTGGTCACCGTCGAAGCGCACGGTCTCACCCCCGGCTTCCACGGCCTGCACTTCCACCAGAACGGCACCTGTGAGGGCGACTTCGCCTCCGCCGGTGGACATCTGCAGGTCGGCGCCGCCACCGCGCACCCGGCCAGCGGTGACCTCACCTCGCTGCAGGTGCTGGCCGACGGTTCCGCGAAGCTGGTCACCCAGACCGACACGGTCACCCTCGACAACGTCAAGGGCAAGGCGCTGATCGTGCACGCCGGTGCCGACAACTTCGGCAACATCCCGCCGCGCTACACCCGTGAGGGTGGCACCGGACCGGACGAGACCACCCTGACCACCGGTGATGCGGGCGCGCGGGTGGCCTGCGGCGTGGTCGGTTAGCGAGACTCGCGTGGCCGGGGCATTCCAGCCAGTTGCGTTTCACGGTTCGCCCCGGCCGACCATCGGCATCGAATGGGAGATCGCGCTCGTCGACAAGGTGACGCGCGATCTGTCCAATACCGCCTCGGCGGTCTTCGACGCGGTCGGTGACCTGCGCGCGCACGACGGCACGCAGCAGGTGACCAAGGAATTACTGCGCAACACAGTCGAATTGGTGACCGGCGTGCACGACACGGTCGGCGGCGCGGTCGAGGAACTGCGCGGCACCATGGACGCGGTGCGCCGCGCGGCCGATCCGCTGGGCGTCGACCTGTTCTGCGCGGGCACGCATCCGTTCGCGCAGTGGTCGGCCCAACAGCTCACGCGCTCACCGCATTACGACGAACTCATCGAGCGCACCCAGTGGTGGGGCCGCCAGATGCTCATCTGGGGCGTGCACGTGCACGTGGGAGTTTCGCACCGGGACAAGGTCTTTCCGATTCTGAACTCGCTGCTGCTGTCGTATCCGCATCTGCTGGCGCTGTCGGCGTCGTCGCCGATGTGGTCCGGTGACGACACCGGGTACGCCAGCAATCGCGCGCTGATGTTCCAGCAGTTGCCCACCGCGGGGCTGCCGTTCCAGTTCGAGAACTGGCGCCAGTTCGAAGGTTTCGTGCACGACCAGGTGAAAACCGGTGTGTTCGAACAACTCGGCGGCATGCACTGGGACATCCGACCGGCCCCCAAGTGGGGCACCATCGAAGTGCGCGTGTGTGACGGGCTGTCCAGCCGCGCGGAGCTGGCCTCGGTGGCCGCGCTGATCCACTGCCTGATCGTGGACCTGGACCAGCGGCTGGAAAACGGTGAGACGCTGCCGACGCTGCCGCCGTGGCACGTGCAGGAGAACAAGTGGCGGGCCGCGCGCTACGGCCTGGACGCGATCATCATCGTCGACGACGACAGCAACGAGCGTTTGGTCACCGACGATCTCACCGACCTGCTCACCCGATTGGAACCGACCGCGCGGCGGCTCGGTTGTGCCGACGAGCTGGCCGCGGTCGCCGACATTCCGCGCCACGGCGCCTCCTACCAGCGGCAACGCCGAGTCGCGGCCGCCACGCAGGGCGATATGGTCGCGGTCGTGGACGCACTGGTGCGCGAGCTGGATCAGTAGCGTTCAGCTGCGCAGCGGGCTGGCGTTAACCCGCCGTTTACGATGGCTGGATGCTTGTCGAACAACCTCGCACCGCGGCGGGGGGTGCCACCCTCGGTTCCCGCCTGCGCGAACCGCGGACACTGGCCGTTATCGCGGTGGTCGCGGTGCTCGCGCTGCTGGTCGCGTTGCAGATCGTCGCGTCGGTCATGGGCTTCGAAGGGCCGCTGGTCAGTCTGGCTCGTGACCTCGTCGGTACGCCCAAGTCGATGTCGGTGCCGTGGGCCGGGTTCGTGCTCGCGCTGGTCGGGATTTCCACGCGTCGACGGGTGCTCGCGCTGACAGCGGCGATCGGGATCGATGCGGTGTGGGTGGCGTTGCGGCTGCTCGACGGTAGTCCGCTGTCGTTCGGCAACGGTCCGACGATCGTGCTGGCGGCGCTGGGCGTGATCGCGGCGGTGCGGTGGCGTGGGCGGGAGCGCGCCGATGCGTTGAAGGCCGTGGCGCTGGGTGCGCTGTTGGTGCTGGCCACCAAGGTCGGTGACGTGTGGTTGCACCTGACCTCGGCCGTGCGGCCCACGGTGCTCGACGAATACGCGCTGCTGGCCGATCACGCGCTCGGTGACCCGTCATGGGTGGTCGGGCGGGTGCTGGATGTGCTCGGGCCCGAGGTGTACGCGGTGCTGCACTGGGTCTATATCGAACTGCCGGTGGCGGCGATCGCGGTGGCGGTGTGGCAGCTGCGCAAGGTGGTCACCACCGGGCACTGGCCCAGCCACTATCTGGTGCGCACGTTCCTGGTCCTGGGCTTGGTCGGGCCGCTGTTCTATGTGCTGTTCCCGGTGGTGGGGCCGATGTTCGCGTTCGGGGCCGACGGGCACGGGTTCGAGGTCGGCAACTTCTGGCCCGCCGCGCTGCCGCCGATCGACTCGAATCCGTCCGCGTTGACGTTCGACGAGGTCACCCCGCGCAACTGCATGCCCTCGATGCACACCGCCTGGGCGCTGGCGCTGTTCATCCACACCCGCCGTGACATCGACGGGTCGCGCGCGCCGGTCTGGATGCGCTGGGGCGGGGCGTTCTGGCTGGCCGCCACGGTCACCGCCACGCTGGGCTTCGGCTACCACTACGGCGTGGATCTGGTCGCGGGCGCGGTGCTGTGCCTGACGGTGGAGTCGGCGTTGCGTGCGCCCGAGCGTGGGTGGGGTGCGTTCCGGATTCGACTGGTCGGGTTCGGGGTGGCGGTGTTCGCGGCGCTGCTGTTGGCGTACCGGTATCTCGCGGTGCCGATGGCCGAATATCCGATGGCGGGGGGCGCGATCGTGATCGGGCTGTTGGTGGCGGTGATCGTGGCCTTCCACAACACCTGGTTCACCGCTCCGGCTGCGCGCCAGGCCGGCTCCGTCGAGCAACTGGCCTGACCGGATGCCGGAATCCTTCGGCCGCTAGGAGATTCCGTCCCGGTGGCGTTGTTCGCGGTAGGCGGTGCGGCCGATGAGGTGGGCGACCACCGGGGCCGTGATGATCGTGAACAGGCCGGTGAGCACCAACATCCAGACATCGACGTCCCCGCGGATGTCGATGCCCGTGCCGAGCAGCACCAAGATCAACCCGACCACCTGCGGTTTGGTGGCCGCGTGCATGCGGGTCAGGGTGTCGGGGAAGCGGACGATGCCGATCGACGCGGTGAAGGCGAGCACGCAACCGGCCAGGATCAGGATCGCCGAGACCCATTCCCACGCGCTCACCGGTCGTCCCGCACACGGAATCGGGTGACCGCGGCCGAGCCGAGGAAGCCCACCAGCGACAGTGCCACGATCGCCGGGATCACTGAGGTGTCGCCGCTGTACGCCGCCCATACCGCCAGGGCCGAGGCCGAAATGGCCATCAGCGAATCGATGCCGACGACCCGGTCCAGCGTGCTGGGTCCGGCGAGCACGCGGTAGCTGGTGATCACCGCGGCGGCGGTGAGCAAGATAGCGGCGATCACGGCGACGGCGGTCACGGTTGTACCCGCGTGGGGCGACGTCGTTCGCTGGGTCGTTCGAAGGAGTTGATCATCAGGTGCTCCAGCCGTCGGGTCGTGCGGTAGAACTTCGCGACCGCTTCGTCGCTGCCCACATCCAGGACGTGGACGTAGACCACGCAGCGGGGGCGGTCCAGTTCCAGCACCATGGTGCCGGGGATCAGGTTGAGCAGGTCGGTGCACATCACCAGCACGAGGTCGGACTGGATGCCCAGGTGCACGCGCAGCACGCCCGAGACCGGGGGGCCGCTGGGGCGGATCGCGAACCAGGCGACCTGCAGACTCGATTCGAGCGCGTAATAGGTGCTCACAGCGAGCAATTCGAGAAACGACAGTGGGTGGAAACGGCCGGAGACCGGGACCAGCGGCAGGGGTAGGGCGATGACCACGATCAGTGCGACGACGATGCCGCCGAGCACGTTGGCGATGCTCAGGTCGCCCCACAGTGCCACCCAGACCGCGGTCAGCCAGACCAGCACGCCGAGGCGAAGGACGTTGTCGCGGTTGACGAGTCGGCTCATTGCGCCACCGGACCGAGGACGGAGTCGATGTAGACCGACGGGTTGTGGAGGTCGTCGGCTGCGCGTTCGGCGATGCCGAGGATCGGGCCGGCGAACACGGTGAGTGCGAGTCCGGCGGTCACGAGTCCGGCGGTCGCCAGCACCATCAGTACCGGCATCCGGCCGGGGTCGGTGCGGTCCTCGTAATGCACGTCGGTCGAATCCTCCACCAGGGTAGGCAGATTCGCGGCGGTGAGGTGTCCTTCCGGGGCTTCCTCGCGCGGGCGCCAGAAGGCTTTGCTCCACACTCGTGCGACCGCGTACAGCGTGAGCAGGCTCGTGATCACCGATCCCGCGACCAGCACCCAGGCCAACACGCTGCCCTCGGCGGCACCGGCTTCCAGTAGCGCGACTTTGCCGATGAATCCCGAAAAGGGCGGAATCCCACCGAGATTCAAGGCCGGAAGCAAGAACAGCACGCCCAGTAGCGGGCTAGCGGTGGCGAGGCCGCCGATCCGGCGCAGCGACACCGACCCGGCCTGCCGTTCGATCAGTCCGACGGCCAGGAACAGCGCGGTCTGCACGAGGATGTGGTGGGCCACGTAGAACACCGCGCCGGTCAGTCCGGCGGTGGTGGCCAGGCCGATGCCGAAGACCATGTAGCCGATGTGGCTGATCAGGGTGAACGACAGCAGTCGTCGGATATCGGTCTGCGCGATGGCGCCGAGGATGCCGACGAGCATGGTCGCCAGGCCGCACACCAGCAGGATGTTGTCGAACGCGCCGTCGGGAAACCACAGCGTGTGGGTGCGGATGATCGCGTACACACCGACTTTGGTGAGCAGGCCCGCGAACACCGCGGTGACCGGGGCGGGCGCGGTGGGGTAGGAGTCGGGCAGCCAGCTCGACAGCGGGAACACCGCCGCCTTGATCCCGAACGCCACCAGCAGCACCGCGTAGCAGGCGGTGCGCACGCCGTCGGGGACGGCTTCCAGGCGCACGGCCAGCTGCGCGAGGTTCAGGGTGCCCGTGGCCGCGTAGGTGATGGCGATGCCGATCAGGAAGATCAGCGACGACACCATCGACACCATCACGTAGGCGATGCCGGTGCGGATGCGTTCCTCGGTGGCGCCGACGGTGAGCAACACGAACGAGGCGACGAGCAGGATCTCGAAGCCGACGAACAGGTTGAACAGGTCACCGGCCAGGAACGCGGTCGACACGCCCGCAGTCAGAATCAGATAGGTGGGGCGGTAGATCGAGGTGGGTTGGTGTTCGTCGCCGTCGGAAATGTTCTGTCCCGCACCATAAATCGACACTACGAGCAAGACGAAGGCAGAGACCAGCAGCATGGCGGCGCTGAGTCGGTCCACCACCAGGGTGATGCCGATCGGGGTCGGCCAGCCGCCGACCTGCACGGCGGTGGTGCCGTCGCGGTCGGCCAGGTACAGCAGCAGGGCGCTGATCACCAGCACCACCGACAGTGCCGACAGCGTGATCATGGCCTGCAGTCGCGGGCGTCGGCCGAACACCAGCGTGGCGGCGGCGGCGAGCAACGGAACCAGTACGGGCAGTGCGGCGATGCCGGGCAGAACATCCGGGGACAGCGTCACAGTTCGGGGTCCTCCCGTTCGCGGCGGGAGGCGACCTGGGCGTCCTCGGGGTCGTTGGTGATGTCTTCGGTGGTGGTCAGCATGTAGGCGCGGTAGGCCAGGGCGAGGACGAAAGCGGCCAGGCCCATGGTGATCACGATCGCGGTGAGCACCATGGCCTGGGCGAGCGGGTCGGCCATGCCTTCGGGGGAGGTGTCGGAGCTGCCCAGGATCGGTGGTTTCCCGTCGGGGCCGCCCATGGTCAGGATCAGCAGGTTGACGGCGTTGCCGAGCAGGATCATGCCCAGCAGCATCTTCGACACGACTCGCTCGAGCAGCAGGTAGACCCCGCACGCGGTCAGCACGCCGATGGTGATGAGCATGATCAGGTTCGCGCTCATGACAGTTCCTTGTCCAGGCGGGCGCCGAGGCTGCGCAGCACGTCCAGCACCAACCCGACGATCACCAGGTAGACGCCCAGGTCGAAGAACATGGCGGTGACCAGCTTGATATTGCCCAGCAGGGGCAGGGTCACCTCGATGATGGTGGAGGACAGTGGGGGTGCTCCCAGTAGCAGCGAGGCGGTCGCGGTGCCCGCGGCCAAGGTGAGGCCCGCGCCGAGCAGGTGACCGGCGTCGACCGGGAGGGCTTCGCCCAGTTCGTAGCGTCCGCCCGCGAGGTAGCGCAGGGTCAGCGCGAGCCCGGCGACCAGGCCGCCCGCGAAGCCGCCGCCGGGGGCGTTGTGGCCGGAGAAGAAGAAGTACACCGACAGCACCATGATGGTGGGGAAGACCAGGCGGGTGGTGATCTGCAGGACCATCGACCGGTCGCGGCTGTCGAGCAGGCGCGCGGCGGGCAGCCAGCTCACCTTGTCGGGGTCGTAGTGGGGTGATTCGGCGGCGCGGGGGGCGCTGCCGAAGCGGCGGCTGCGGAACACCAGCGAGGCGACACCGGTCGCGGCGACCACCAGCACCGAGATCTCGCCGAGGGTGTCCCAGGCGCGGATGTCCACCAGCAGGACGTTGACCGCGTTCTTGCCGCCGCCCAGTCGGTAGGCGGCATCCGGGATCGCGTGCCAGATCGGGTCGCTGTGGCGGGCGGCGATGGCGAATGCGGCCAGCACGGGGACGGTGACGCCGACGGCGATCGCCAGCAGCGCTCGCCGGAATTTGAAAGCGGTGCCTTGGCTTTCGGCGATCTCCGCGGGAAACGCCCGCAGTACCAGCACGAAGGTGACCAAAGTGACTGTCTCGACCAGGAATTGGGTCAGTGCCAGATCGGGCGCGCCGTGCAGCGCGAAGATCACACCGCAGCCGTAACCGACCACGCCGACCACGAGCACGCTGGCCAGACGATTGCGTAAGACGGTGGCGGCCAACGCCATCGCGATCATGATCCCGCCGATCCCGGCCTGCAGCGGTGAATCCCACAGTCGCAGTTGCACTCCCGTGCGGGTGCCCACTGCGAGCAGCACCGTGGGCAAGATGATGAGCGTGCCCAGGATCGTGGCCTGGCTGGCCGGCAGCGAACCGGACTGCACGGTGCCGGTGATTCGCAGCGAGAGGCGGTCCATCGCGCGCAGGGCCGCGTCGTAGTTGCGGTCGGCGTTGCCCAGGCGCGGGTGGGCGGGTTCGCCGATGCGGCCGCGGATCAGGAACAGGGCCACGCCGGCGGCGACGATGAGCACCGTCAGGCCGAGTGGACCGTTGAAACCGTGCCAGAGGGCGAGATGGGTGTCGAGCACGCCGGACAGTGACTCCGCGTAGGGGTTGAGCCAGCGGTCCACGGTCGGGGTGGTGAGACCGCCTACCAGCCCGGCTACCGCGAGCACCGCGGGCGGGCCGAGCAGCAGTGGACCGGGTGTGTGCCAGGTCGTCTCGCGTTCGGGGTTGGCGGTGATGCCGAAAGCGCCCCAGACGAATCGGATCGCATAGGCCACGGTGAACGCCGACCCGACGGCCACTCCGGCCAGCATCGCCACGCGCACCGGCGTGCTCAACACTTCCGCCGACCACAGTGCGCTCAGTGCCGATTCCTTGCCGACGAATCCGAGCAGCGGGGGCAGTCCGGCCATACTCAGCGCGGCGAGTATCGCGATCGCGCACAGCACCGGTGCGCGTTGGCCGAGGCCCGACAGTCTGCGCAGGTCGCGGGTGCCCGCGCCGTGGTCGATGATGCCGACCACCATGAACAGGCACGCCTTGAACAGTCCGTGTGCCACCAGCAGGGTGAGTCCGGCCAGGGCGGCGTCGGGGGTGCCGATGCCGACCATGGTGATCATCAGACCCAGTTGGCTGACGGTGCCGAACGCCAACACCAGCTTCAGGTCGTGTACCTGGATCGCTCGCCACCCGGCCAGCAGCATGGTGATGATGCCCAGCGGCAACAACATCAAGTGCCAGGGGGTGGTCTGCGCGAGTGCGGGTGCGAGCCGGGCGACCAGGTAGACGCCCGCTTTCACCATCGCGGCGGCATGCAGGTACGCACTGACCGGTGTGGGCGCCGCCATCGCGCCGGGCAGCCAGAAGTGCAGCGGCACAATCGCGGATTTGCTGATCGCGCCCAGCAGCACCAAGCCGACCGCCACCGACACCGCGCTGCCGCCTGGTACCGGGTTCGCGAGCAGATCCGACAGCAGGAAACTGTCGTAGCGCAGTCCGAGAATGACGATCCCGACCAGCATCGCCAGCCCGCCCGCACCCGTCACCAACAGCGCCTGGATCGCGGCCCTTCGGCTCACCGAACGTTCGGCGTAATGGCCCACGAGCAGGAACGACAGCACCGTGGTGATTTCCCAGAACACGTACAGCAGCAGCATGTTATCGCTGGTGACCAGGCCGAACATGGCACCGGCGAACCCGGTCAGCTCGGCGGCGAACACGCCCAGCCGTGCTTCGTCACGTTCGAAGTAGCGGCCACAATAGGCCAGGATCAGCGCGCCGACGCCCAGGATCAGCGTGCACAGCACCGCGGACAGCGCATCGAACCGCAGATCGATGTTCATCGAAATCTGCGGCGCCCATTCCACCCGCGTGCGCACGGTCTCGCCCCAGTGCGCGACCACCCAACCCAGCCCGCCGAGCGGGACCAGCGCCAGCAGGTAGAAAGCGTTGCGGCCCAGCACTCGCACGCACAGCGGGGCCAGCAGTGCGGCCAGTGCGTGAACGAGCAGTACGGCTAGCAACTCCCCCTCCGTCAAGGTAGGTAGCGGTCGAGTAGCGCGGGCTCGATCCTACGGGCGGGAACGGGATGTTCGGCGGCACCGCGGTTGTCGCGTCGGCCATGTCGCGCGGGGTGCGGCTATCGCGCTACGGTTCGGGGGTGGGATCGGGGTCTGCCGGAGTGGCCACCGCAGCAGGGGTGGCCGGCCTGATCCGGTACAGCAGCATCAGTGCGGCGGCGGCGCCGATCGTGATGGCCAGCGCGACGCGACCCGGCGTGCCCTCGTCGACCGGGGTCGAGCTGGTCGGCCACTGGCGATGCCGGGTGGGAATGGACCACAGCACCGACGGCAGGTACAGCGCGCCGATCCCCAGCACCGCACTGGGCAGGTAGGTGACCCGAACCGAGCCTGCCGCGAAACCCGTTGCGGCGGAGAGCAGCACCACGCCGGACGTCCACGCGATCGACCAGGGCAGGCGATCGGCCAGCGCGGCGAACACGCAGACCGCGCCGACGCCCAACAGCGCGCCCCACGGCGTCGCCCAGCGCAGTCCCGCCAGGATCGCGGCCGCGCCGATCGCCAGCACGAGCACCAGATGCGGACCCAGTGCCTCGGCGTCACCCAGCGCGTCGCCCGCCGCGGCCAGACTGACCGCGACCAGCACGGCCGCACCGTCGCGCCCCGGCAACAGGACAGCGGCGATGAAGGCCGCCACCACGGTCACCGTCACCGCCACCGCGATCGACCCGAAGTTGCTGCGGCGCCCGTCGAACTCGAGCCCGAGCCATTCGGTGGCCAGCAGCAGCGACAACGACAGCACGGTAATGGACACGATCGGGCTGATCGGCAGGTCCGCGGCCAGGCGTGGGGACGGGGTCGGCATGAAGCCGTGCCGGTGCCGCAGCGTGTTCGCCGCCAACAGCACGCACGCGCCGCCGATCAGCCAGATCGGCGTGTGCACCGCGGTCTGCGCCGTGGCCGCGGTGTTCGAGCTGAACACCGCGACTACCTCGCCGTACACGAACACCGTCACGATGCCCAGCGCGAAACCGATTGCGGCCCACCACAATCGCAACGCGCAGATGCCCAGCGAACCCAACAGCACGCCACCGGTGAGCGCGTCGATGTAGTTCTGGGTGGACAGCACATCGGCGGAGGTCATCCACAGTCCGAGCGCGTAGTTCACTCCCGAAGCCGCCGCCGCGCCCGTCGCCACGAGCCAGACCAGCCCGGGCCGGGTGATCGGCCGGATCAGCACGGCCACGACCACGGCCACGATCAGGCCCAGCGCCGCCGCGCGCGGGACGCTGTTGACCAGACTGGTGACGCGATAGGGCGACTCGAGGGTCGAGCCGATGCCGAAGGTGAAGGGCAGAAACAGCGACATCCCCGCTGCCGCGGCCCCGGCGAATGCGGTGACCGCGTCCAGACCATTCCCGATCTTGGGCACCGGATCGACGATACCGGCGATTACCCCTGCTACCTGGGAGGTCGTGGGTGATCAGCGGGTGCGAGTCCCCGCGCGGGAGTACGGATCAAGCCACTGTTGTCGACGGATCAGCTCCTGCTGTCGGCGTAGCGGCGGAGTGATTCGACCTGGGCGGGGTCGAGGGAGGGGCGCACGGTGGCGCGGGCGGTGGCCACGTCCTGGGCGGTGACGTCGGCGGCGGACATGTCTCGGCGCAGAGCGGACAGGGCCGCCTCGCGCAGTAGTGCGGCGCAGTCGGCTGCGGAGTAGCCGTCGAGATCCTCGGCCAGCGCGGCCAGATCGACATCCGGTGCGAGCGGGACCGAGCGGCCCGCAGTACGCAGGATCTCCAGCCGCGCCGCACCGTCCGGCGGCGGGACGAATACGAGACGGTCGAGTCGGCCGGGCCGCAGCAGCGCGGGGTCGATCAGTTCGGGGCGGTTCGTCGCGGCGACCACCACCACATCGCGCAGCGGCTCGACACCGTCGAGTTCGGTGAGCAGGGCGGCGACCACCCGGTCGGAGACGCCGGAGTCGCTGTTCTGGCCGCGTCGGGGAGCGAGCGCGTCGACCTCGTCGAGGAAGATCAGCGACGGGGCCGAATCGCGGGCGCGCTGGAACAGTTCGCGCACGGCACGTTCGGAGGAGCCGACCCACTTGTCCATCAGCTCAGCACCTTTCACCGCGTGCACACTGAGTTGACCGGTGCCTGCCAGCGCTCGCACGAGGAAGGTCTTGCCGCAGCCGGGCGGGCCGTAGAGCAGGACACCGCGGGGCGGGTCGATGCCCAGGCGGGCGAACGAGTCGGGGTGGCGCAGCGGCCACAGGACGGTTTCGGTGAGGGCCTGTTTGGTTTCGACCATGTCGCCGACGTCGTCGAGGTCCAGTGATCCGATCGCCAATTCCTCTGTGCCCGAACGGGACAGCGGGCGGATGACGTCGAGCGCGCCGACCAGGTCGTCCTGGGTGAGTTCGGGTTCGGTGTGTTCACGGCTGGCTCGACCGGCTGCACGTACCGCTGCTTCTCGGCACAGTGCGGTCAGGTCGGCTACGACGAAACCCGGTGTGCGCGAAGCGATCACATCGAGGTCGAGTGTGCCTGCGGGAACTTTGCGCAGCAGCTGTTCCAGGAGGGCGCGTCGGATCGCCGCAGTCGGCAACGGCAGGGCGAGTTCGCGATCGCACAGGTCGGGGCCGCGCAGACGCGAATCAACCTGTGTCGGATGGGCTGTGGTGGCCAGCAGGGCGACGCAGGGGGTGCGTACTGCCGCGCGCAGCTGGTCGAGGATGAGGGTGGCGACGGGTTCGGCTTCGGCGGGCAGCAGGGCGTCGATATCGGTGATCAGCAGGACACCGCCCTGACCGGTGGCCACATCGGCGACGGCTTCGGCGACCGTGCGCAGCCTGGCGCCGCTCTCGGTCGCGCCGACGCCGGGGCCGTCCAGTTCGACGATGCGACGCGGTGCGGCAACGGCTTTGGCGAGGGTGGCCTTGCCGACGCCCGCCGGCCCGGTGATGAGAACACCCAGATCCGCCGGGGCGCCAAGGGATTTGAGCAACTCGGGCTCGTCGAGAGCCAAGCTCAGCCATTCGCCGAGTTTGGCTGCCTGGCCCTGAACTCCGGCGAGATCCTCCGCCAGCACCGGCGCACTGACTGGACCTACCGTGTCCACAGGTTGGAGCATTGCCCGATCGGTCTCACCGTCACGTTCGACCGAGTGCATGATCGCCGCAGCCCCGGCACCCCACCCGACCGCCGAATTCGGTTGCACGCTAACCGGTCCCGGCATCGGATCGATCGCGGTGACAGTGAGCAACTCGGTGGTCCAGGCGATCCCGAACGCACGCGACAGCGCCTGCGTGGCCGCCGACGAACTGATATCGGGGCCCAGATCGCGCGGCAGCAGCGACACCGTGTCGCCCACCGTCACCACCTTGCCCAGCAGTGCCTGCCGCAGGGTGGCCGCCGGAATACTGGCCATCGCGTGCGCCGAACCGCTCAGCGAGATCTGTTTGGCGCCGAACACCGTCACCGGCGCGACGATCACCGCCGCGTTCTCCCGCAACCCCACATTCGACAGCGTCACGTCGTCGAGCAGGGCAACGCCGGGCGGACTCCCCGCGGGCGCTTTCGCCACCACCGCGGCGGTCCGGCGCGCACCGATCAGCGCGATGCCGTCCCATTCGCGTAGGCCCAGGGCCGTCAGCGTCTCGGGGTGCAGGCGCACCACCCCGCGGCGGGCGTCGGCTGCGGAGGGGTTGAGCCGGGCGGTGAGCGAAAGTTCAGCCACCGCCCCATTCTGCCGTGTTCGCGCGCGATCAGGATTCGATAGGAGCATCGCAAGGTCGACGGGCCATTCTGAGCGACATGACGAACTCTGTACGCCAGTCGGTACGCTGCACCGGACGCGCCGGAGGTGCCGGCGCCGCGATCTACCGGGGAAAGCAGCAGATGAACCGAATCTCCCTCGTTGTTCTGGCCGCCGGGACACTGGCACTGGCCGGGTGCGGTTCCGCCGACGAATCCGCCGACGCCAACGGCCTGCGCAAGGGCACGCCCAGCGCCAGCGCACCCGCCACCACCACCAAGACCTCCGCCGCGCCCACTCCGGCCGCGGTCAGCGCGGACATCACCTGCGCGCAGTTCAAGACCCTGGACGCCGACGGCGAGAAGCAGGCGATCGACCTGATCCTCGCGGAAAACCCCGGCGGCCCGTTCGAAGGCAGCCCCAACGTGGCACTGAGCACGGCCAAGCTGGTCTGCCTGGTTCCTGGCAACGCCGACAAGCCGGTCGCCGACGCCGCCGGGATGAAGCCGTAGTCAGCTGATCTGCGACTGCCAGTCCATCGGCACGCGCGAGGCGGGGCCGGGCACGGACTGATCGGCGGGATGGCTGGTGGGCGGGGCGAGTTCTGGTCCGTCGCTGTACATCTCGCCGGTGGCGAAGTTGTAGAACCAGTCCTCGCCCGGCTCGTAGCTCTGCATGAACGGGTGCTGGGTGGCCTGGAAGTGCTTGGTGGCGTGCTTGCTCGGTGAGCTGTCGCAGCAGCCCACGTGTCCGCATTGGGCGCATCGGCGCAGGTGTACCCACCAGCCGCCGGTCTCGTCGCACTCCACGCAGCCCGCGCCGCTGGGCGGCACGCTGGGATCGATGCCCGCTTCAGCCATCCTGACCTCCTGTAGTTGGTGTGCTCCCATCCTCCTGCGCGGGATGCAGGGGCAGTCGGACGATGAACCGCGTGTTGCCGGGTTCTGATTCGACCCGGATGTCGCCGTTGTGTTTGTTCGTCACGATCCGGAACGAGATGTCCAGGCCGAGGCCCGTGCCGTCGCCGACCGGTTTGGTGGTGAAGAACGGTTCGAAGATGCGGCTGCGGAGTTCGGCCGGGATGCCGGGTCCGGTGTCGGCGATTTCGACGGCGGCGCAATCGTTTTCCTTGAAGGTGCGGATGGTGAGCGTGCCCTGCCCGCCCATCGCGTAGACGGCGTTGTCGATGAGGTTGGTCCACACCTGGTTGAGTTCGGCGGCGAAACAGGGGACCGGGGGCAGGCCGCGGTCGTAGTCCTTGACCACGCGCACGCCGTCGCCGAGTTTGCGGTTGAGCATCACCAGCGTGGAGTCGAGCAGTTCGTGCAGGTCGACGACCTGGTAGGGCGCGCGATCCATCTGCGAATACTGTTTCGCCGCGCCGACCAGGGTGGAGATGCGGGTGGTGGAGTCGAAGATCTCGTTCATCAGCAGTTCGGTCTCGATGGTGTAGTTCAGCCAGCGCACCGCGCCTTCGAAAACCGGTGCGTGACAGGCCTCTAGCGTGGCGTGCACGCCTTCGAGCCAGTCGGTGTCCAGGCCCGCTTGGACGAAGGTGGGGGCCAGGTTCCAGCCGTCGGCGATGCCGCGTTCTTCGAACCAGTCAGCCAGCGCGTCCTCGCGGTCGGCGGCTTCCAGCGGGCTGAGGTCGGGGGCCTTGGCGACCTGGTCGGCGGCCTGTTCCTGCAGTTCGACGAGCTTGACCAGCGCCTCCGGTGGGAACTCGCCTTCGGCCATCATCTTGAGCTTGTGCCGCATTCCCGCCACGCGTTCGCGCAGGCCCGAAGTCGCGCGGACGGCGGCGGCCGCGGGGTTGTTGAGCTCGTGGGTCAGCCCGGCCGACAGCGAACCGAGGGCCAGCAGCCGTTCGCGTTCGGCGATGCGCTGACTGGACTTCTGGCTGCCGAAGAACACGCCCTCGAGCAGGTGCACCGCCATCGGGAACCACTCGTTCATCACGCGCGCGAAATCGTCGGCATCGAGAACCAGGAAGCGGGACCGGCGCAGGACGTACATGGAGCCGTTGTAGTCCTGGCTCACCTTGTTACCCATGTAGGCCATCCAGGCGCCCGCGTACACGCCGCGGTTGCCGGTGCGGTTGATCTCGACTTCCACCCCGCCCGACAGTTTGGTCAGCCGCACTTCGCCGTCGATCAGCACGTAGAAGTTGCGCGCGGGTTCGCCTTCGCGGAAAACCGGGCCGGGATCGACGTATTCGATCTTGCCGACCGCGCACAGTTCGGCGAGCTGCGCGTCGGACAGCTTCTCGAACAGGAACAGGGTGCGCAGTTCCTCCGGGTCGCAGATCATGCGAGGTACCGATGGACGAGCATGACCGCCATCGCGCCCTCGCCGACCGCGGAGGCGACCCGTTTGGCGGATTCGGCGTGCACGTCGCCCGCGACGAACACACCGGGGACGCTGGTTTCCAGGTGTTGGGGTGGGCGGGGGAGTTCCCAGCCGGGCGGTCGGGTGCCGTCGACCATCAGGTCGGGTCCGGCCAGCACGTAACCTGCGGCGTCACGGGTGACCACGCCTTCGAGCCAGCCGGTTTGCGGGGCGGCGCCGATGAACAGGAACAGGCGTTGGGCGTCGACCTTGTCCTCGGTGCCGGTGGTGTTGTCGCGCAGGATGATTCGCTCGAGATGTGCGTCGCCGTCGACGCCGACCACCTCGGTTTCGGTGTGCACGACGATGTTGGGAATCGCCGCGATCTGCTGAACGAGATAGTGCGACATCGACTTCGCCAGTGAGTCACCGCGCACCACCAGGTGCACGCGACGGGCGTTGCGGGACAGGAACACCGCGGCCTGCCCGGCAGAGTTCGCGCCGCCGACGATGTAGACCTCCTGCTCGGCGCACTCCGCTGCCTCGGTCATTGCTGATCCGTAATACACACCGCGACCGGTGAATTCGTCCACGCCCGGTGCCGGATGACGTCGATAGTCCACGCCCGTGGCGATCAAAACTGTGTGCGCACACAGCTTTCCGCCATCGGCGAACCGCACCGTGCGCGCCGAACCGTTGACTTCCAGCGCGACCACATCGCGAGTGGTGATGATCTCCGCACCGAACTTCGTGGCCTGCCGTCGCGCCCGATCCGCCAGCTGCGACCCCGACACCCCGTCGGGGAACCCCAAATAGTTTTCGATCCGCGAACTCTGCCCCGCCTGACCGCCGGTGGCCGTGCGCTCCACCAGCACCGTGCGCAACCCCTCCGACGCGCCGTACACCGCCGCGCCGAGCCCGGCCGGACCGCCGCCGACCACGATCAGATCGTAGAAGTCACCACTGGGTTCGACTGTGAGACCGACGTTTTCGGCCAGCTCGCTGTCGGTGGGCTGGATCAGCGCGGTGCCTGCGGCGGTGATCACCACCGGACACGTCAGCGGATCGGCGCCCGCCGCTTCGAGCAGTCGGGTGCCCTCGGGTTCGTCGACCGGGTACCACCGGTACGGCAACTGGTTGCGCGCCAAGAACTCTCGCACCTGCGACGATCGCGGCGACCACCGATCGCCCACCACCTTGGTCTCGTACAC
>NZ_JBHXRG010000024.1:0-81127 GCF_042716995.1 Nocardia sp. NPDC058640 | reverse complement strand
ATAAATGGTCCACCCAACTGCGGGACACAAGGGGGCGCAAACCCCGCGGCACCGCAGGTGCCGCAAAAATAAACACAGCTAAGCTGGCGGAGTGTCTCCTCCGGCCGATCGCGCGAACAGTCGACGCCGCCAGCCGCGGCGGCGCGGTTCGGCGAACAATGCTGGAAAACCGCGTATGCGAACCGTGCGTGAGACTTCCGCGGGCGGACTCGTCGTCGAAGGCCTCGACGGACCTAAAGAACAGCGCACCGCCGCACTGATCGGCCGTACCGACCGTCGCGGACGTCTGCTGTGGTCGCTGCCGAAGGGCCACATCGAAGCCGGTGAGACCTGCGAGCAGACCGCCATCCGCGAAGTCGCCGAGGAGACCGGGATCGACGGTGAAGTGGTCGCCGAGCTGGGCAGTATCGATTACTGGTTCGTCACCGAGGGTCGGCGGGTACACAAGACCGTGCACCATTTCCTGCTGCGGTGTCTGGGCGGTGAGCTGTCCGACGCCGACGTCGAGGTCACCCAGGTTGCGTGGGTTCCGCTGAGCGAGTTGGATTCCCGATTGGCCTACGCCGACGAACGACGGTTGGCCGAAGTGGCGAATCGAATGATCGACCGGATGGAGACCGGCAAGCGATGACGGGTGGACTGTTCCGGCTGATCACGGCGGTCCTGACCATCTTGGGTTCGATGACGCTGCTGCCCGCGGTCGCGCACGCTCAAACAGACGGGTCGGGCACGCCGAAGTTCCTCAAACTGACCCTGGACGCGGTGGCGCCGGGCACGGTCACCACCAGCAGCGACCAGAAACTGACGATCTCGGGCACGGTCACCAATATCGGCGACCGGGCCGTCGACGACGTGAGCGTGCGGATCCAGCGCGCGGCCGCGGTCGATTCGCCCAGCGGGTTGCGCAGTTCGCTGCGACTGGACCAGGTGAATTACGAGGTCACGGGGCCGTTCCAGGATGTGACCGAGCGGTTGAATCCTGGTCAGCGCAAGCAGTTCTCGGTCAGTATCGCGTTGCGCGCGGGGTCGGAGGCCTCGCTGGGCCTGACCGATCCCGGCGTGTATCCGCTGCTGCTCAACGTCAACGGTGAGCCCGCCTACGGCACGCAGGCCCGGCTCGACGACGCCCGTTTCCTGCTCCCGGTGCTCGGCCTGCCCGGCACCGACCCGACCGAACCACCCGCCGCCGCACCGCCGACCGTCGCGCCCGTGGCGACCACGATGATCTGGCCGCTGGCCGACCGGCCGCGCATGGTCGCGGGCAAACCGGGGTCAGTGCACGGCGAGGTCGAACTGCTCGACGACGAACTCGCGGTCTCGGTCGGCAAGGGCGGGCGGCTGGAACAGTTGGTCGCCGCGCTGGAATCCGTGGCCCCCGCGCCCGGCAAGGACAAAGGGGTGGCCGGGTCGGTGTGCATCGCCATCGATCCCGATCTGGTGTCCACCGTGCAGACCATGACGCGCGGCTACCGGGTGCTGGCCAGCCCGTCCGATCCCAGCGGCGCCACCCGAGAGGGGACAGGGGCCGTGGCCGCGCAGGAGTGGCTGGACCGGCTGCGGGCGCTGGCCGGGTCGATGTGCACGGTGGCGTTGCCGTTCGCCCAGGTCGACATCTCGGCGCTGGCCGCGGTGAACGATCCGGGACTGTCGGCGCGGGCCCTGCTCGCGCCCGCCGACGTGGTCGACTCGATTCTGGCCACCCAGTCGATGCGCGGGGTGAGCCTGCCCGATTCGGGCACCATCGACGATCCGGCGGGGCACTTGCTGCGCGGGCACGGGTTCGGCACGGCGGTGTTGGCCAGTTCGGCGGTGTCGAGTGACGGGGCGCCTGTCGATACCGATAACGCGCTGACCACCGCGCCGACCACGCTCGCGCCCGGTGTCGTGGTCGGTGGCGAGCAGGCCGCGCCCGATGTCGTTCGAGTGCCCGGGGTCAGTGTCGAACAGCCCGCTGGCTCACCCACCGATCCCGCGCTGCGGGTGACCACCTTCGATATCTGGTCGGCGACGGCGCTGGCCGCGGTCGGTTCGAGTCCGCCGACACCGTCGTTCACACCGTCGAAAGTGCGGTTCGACGTCACCAACGACTCGCGCGCGGCCCGGCTGCAGGACGCGCTCGGCGCGATCGCGTGGAGTTCGCTCAATCCGGCGCCGGACCGGCCGCGATCGCAGCTGCTGATGCCGCCGCAGCAGTGGGGTGCCAGTCGGGAGGAGGGCGTGGCGCTGCTCAAGCACGTCGAACTGCTCACCCGCAATCACCTCGCGACCCCGCGCAGTTTCGCCGAACTCGTCGCGACACCGCCGGACCCGCAACCGTTCACCCTGGAATATCTGCCGCGCGCCGCCCAAGACGCGGCGCCGCAGCAGTTCATCGAGCCGGTGCGCGCGCAAGGTGCCCGGGTCACCGAGTTGATGAACGCGCTGGTCGAACTACCGGAATCCGAACTCACGCCGCTCGCGTTCATGACACCGGCACGCGAGGATCTGCTGCGCGCGCTGAGCCTGTCCGACCGACGCGCCGACAACGACACGCTCGCCGACCTGCACGCGCGACGCCGCATCGACCAGGCCACCCGCGAACTGGACGCGATGTTCGCCTCGGTGTCGGTGCTGCCGCCGGGCGGGGTGTACACGCTGGCGTCGGAACAGAGCCCGTTGTTGCTGGTCGCGCGCAATGAACTGCCCGTGGCGATCCGGGTGATGTTCCGGATCGAGGCACCGGCCGAGACGAACATCACCGATATCGGCGAACAGCTGCTTCCGCCGTCCGGAACTCGGTCATTTCAGATCCCGACCGAGGTGTCCGACAGCCGTAAGCTGGTGATTCCGATCAGCCTTACCACCCCCGACGGCATCACGCTAGGAGAGCCCACCTCGGTCTCCGTCCGGTCCAATGCCTACGGTCAAGCCCTGGCCATAATTACCGGATGTGCCGCGATACTGCTGTTGCTGTTGGCCGGACGCCGACTGCTGCGGCGGTTCCGCGGCCAACCCGACCCCGCCGACGAAGGGTTCACCCCCGACACCGTCGAACGGGCCGGCCGACTGCGGCGAGCACGTGCGCGGCTGCAACGGCAGTGAACCCACCCGCCTGACGCGCGAGACAGGCACCATGACAGACAAGGACAGCAGTGGCACGGGTGAGCGAAACGCTCACCGGACCGGCGGGATTCGCGGGTTACGCCGGGTACAGGAGGCATGATGAGCGACGATGATTCCGCTCATCCGCGCGACCACGACGACCATCGCGACGACCCGACACTGCGCCGGGCCCCCGCCGCGCCGTGGGAGCGCGCGATGACCGCCGGACAGGACGCCGACCGCGACGAAGCCGTCCCGAACGCGGATCGACGGCCCGGATATCGGCCCGAGCCGCGAGATGGACGTCCGCCCGCGCGGGAGTTCGACCAGCAGGGGATGCCCCGTCCGCCCGCGCCCGGTCAGCCTCCGCGTCATCCCGGCGCAGCGCCTCAGCCACCGGCCGGATACCGGCCTGACCAGCCCGCCGGACCACGTCCGACCCCCGACCGACCGGGTGCGGGTCCTCGACCTGCCATGCCGCCGGGCGAGCCGCGCTATCGGCCCGAACCGCCGCCGGCGAACTTCCGGCCCGGACCCGACCGCGATGTGCCGCAGCCTCCTGCCGACCGTCGCGTCGAAGGTGGATTCCGCCAGGAACCGAACCTGCCGCCCCGATCGGCCGACTTCGGGCCGGACCAGCAGCGCCCGCCGCACGGCGAACGCCCTGGGCCGCCTCCTCGTCAACGGCCACCCGGTCAGGCGAATCACTCGGGTGAGTTCCCGCAGCAGCAGCGCCCAGGGCCTGCGCAGCGACCAGGCCCGCCGCAGCGACCGGTTGGTCCGCCCGCGCGCCCGGTTGCGTTCGGCCCTGACGGCCGTCCTTTACCTCCGCAACGTCCCGCCCCGCGTTCGGGCGAGTTCCCGCAGCAGCGGCCGGGGCCCCCGCGTGGGCCGCAGTCCGGTGCGATTCCGCGGCAGGCTCGGCCGGAGCAGGGTTTCGATCGTCGGCAGGGTCCGCCGGAGCCGACTCGGCCCGCGCCGCCGCGTCCGAGTTTTCCGGGGATGCCGGCTGCGCCCGTCGGTCAGGTTCGGCGTGAGCCTGCCGGATTCGTCGACGATCGTCGGGTAGCAGATCCGTCCGAGCGGACTCAGGTCATCGCGCGGCCCAAGAAGATGTCCGCCGAGAAGGAGTCGTCGGGCGCCGCTCCGATGAGTGCCAACGCAAAGCTGCTCAAGGATTCCGGGTCGATCGCCGTCGCGACGCTGATCAGCCGGATCACCGGGTTCGCCAAGCAGCTGTTGCTGTTGACCGTGCTCGGTCCCGCCATCGCCAGTGCGTTCACCTCGGCGAACCTGGTCCCGAACATGATCGCCGAGCTCGTGCTCGGTGCCGTGCTCACCGCGATCGTGGTGCCGACGTTGATCCGCGCCGAACAGGAGGACGCCGACAACGGCGCCGCGTTCGTGCGCAGACTGGTCACCGCGGCGTTCACGGTGCTGTTCGCCGCGACCGTGTTGACCCTGGCCGCGACCCCGGTGCTGGCCACGCATGTGTTCGTCGCCGCCGACGGCAAGGTGAACACCCATCTGACCACCGCGCTGACCTATCTGCTGGTGCCCGCGATCCTGTTCTACGGCATGTCCGCGCTGTTCACCGCCATTTTGAACACCAGACAGGCGTTCAAACCGGGTGCGTGGGCGCCGGTGCTGAACAACATCGTGGTGCTGGTGGTGTTGGCGGTCTACGCGCTGACCCCGGGCGAGATCAGCCTGGATCCGGTGCGAATGGGCGACCCGAAACTGTTGACGCTGGGCATCGGCATCACCGCCGGTGTCGCGGTGCAGGCGCTGAGTCTGCTGCCCGCGATCCGCAGGCACGGCATCAACCTGCGACCGCTGTGGGGAGTGGACGCGCGCCTGAAGCAGTTCGGCAAAATGGGCGGCGCGATCATCCTGTACGTGCTGATCAGCCAGGTCGGCCTGGTCGTGGCCAACCACATCGCGTCCTCGGCCGACGAAGCCGGTCCGGCGATCTTCCAGAACGCCTGGCTGCTGCTGCAACTGCCGTACGGCGTCCTCGGCGTCACCCTGCTGACCGCGATCATGCCGCGCCTGAGCCGCAACGCCGCCAACGACGACACCCCCGCGGTGGTCGACGACCTGTCCGTGGCGACCAGGCTCACCATGATCGCGCTGATCCCGGTGGTCATGTTCTTGACGCTGGCGGGCCCGCAGGTCGGCGAGGCGCTGTACGGGTACGCCCGGTTCGCCGGCGACGCCGAACGCCTCGGCGCGGCCGTGAGTTGGTCGGCGTTCTCGCTGATCCCGTACTCGCTGGTGCTGATCCACCTGCGCGTGTTCTACGCCCGCGAACAGGCGTGGACACCCACCTGGATCATCCTGGGCATCACCGCGATCAAGATCTTGTTCTCCTGCCTGGCACCGGTGCTGGCCCGCGACAGCGACGACGTGGTGATCATCCTCGGCGTGGCCACCGGACTCGGTTTCACCGCGGGCGCGATCATCGGCGGCATCCTGCTGCACCGCAGTCTCGGCGACCTGCGCATGTCCAATGTGGGTCGCACGGTGACCCGCGTGGTGCTGGCGTCGGTGGCCGGTGGCGCGGTGATGCTGATCGTCGACACCGTCACCCGGATGGACCAGCTCGAGGGCGGACCCGCGTCGCTGTTGCGGGTCACCGTCGGCGCGATCGTGATGTTCACCGTGGCGTTTGCCCTGATGCGGCTGGCCGGTGTACCCGAGGTCGTCGCGATCACCGTCGCGGTCTCGCGCAAGCTCGGCATCACCCCGCCCGCGCCCGATCTCGGACTCGACGACACCCCGTCCGACGACATCTACGCGACCACCATCCTGCGCAGACCCGATACGTACGGATTCCCCGCATACGGCCAGTCTTTGGACACCCAGACCATGGTGCTGCCGGTAATCCGACCGGGGGCTGTTGACAGCACCGGTAAACCACAGTTCCCGTACGCTGTTCCGCAGACCGACACGGGTTTTCAGGCCGAAGGAGGACCGAGGGTGAGCGATGACGCGGTGGGCGGCGTCCCGGCCGCTGATTCTGCGGCGCGCGCGGCAGCAGGAATGTCCACCGATGTCGGGCCCGATGCGCCGGACTCGAAGGATTCCGAGCACGCGCCGGACGAACGCGATACGCACGGCGAACAAGCGCGTCCGGCCATGCCGCCGCACGATCCCACGCACGACACCGGAATGTTGCCGATCCCGCCGCAGGTGCCACCCAGCGCCGCGGCCAACCGTGCGCAACGCGGTCCCAAGCTCATTCCCGGCGCGTCCGTGGCGGGTGGCCGCTACCGGCTGCTGGCCGGGCACGGCGGTGCGCGCGGGCTGAAGTTCTGGCAGGCGCTGGACATCAAGCTCGATCGCGAGGTCGCGCTGACGTTCGTGGACGCCGATCAGTCCGCGAGCGAGAACTCCGGGCACGACGGGCCGCAGGCGGTGCTGTCGCGCACGCTGCGACTGGGCCGGATCAACTCGCCGGGTCTGGCGCGCGTGCTCGATGTGGTGCGCGGTAGCTCCGGCGGCATCGTGGTGGCCGAGTGGACCCCCGGTCGTTCGCTGCGGGAGATGGCCGAGACCGTGCCGTCGCCGATCGGCGCGGCCAGGGCGATCCGGGCGTTGGCCTCGGCGGCCGAACTGGCCCATCGTGGCGGCGGTTCGCTGTCGATCGATCATCCCGACCGGATCAGGATCAGTGCCTCCGGTGACGCCGTGCTCGCCTTCCCGGCCACGCTCGGCGACTCCGACGCGCAATCCGATGTCCGGGGCCTGGGCGCGATGCTCTACGCCTTGATCACCGCGCGCTGGCCCCTTCGGGTCGGCGGTGTCACCGGCAACGCCGCCACCATCGGCGGTCTGCGCCTGGCCGACTTCGGCCCCGACGGCACCCCGGTGGAACCGCGGCAGATCCGGCCGGAGGTCCCGTTCGAGATCTCCGCGGTCGCGGTCCGTTCGCTGGAATCCAACAAGGGTGTGCGCACCGCCGCGACCGTGCAGCACGTGCTCGAGCAGGCGTCGGTCGTGGATCAGAAGACCGATTTCATTCCGGTCTTACGACTGGGTCAGCGGGCGGTGGCACCCGGTGCCGATTCGCTCGCCGACCCGGAACTGCTGGCCGCCGAACGCGAACGCTCCAAGCGGATGATGTGGATCATGGTCGGCCTCGGCGTGCTGGCCGCGCTGGTGGTCGGCGTGCTGATCTGGTGGATGGTCAGCGTGTTCGCGCCCGGCGCGTCGGACAAGCCGCTGGACCAGCAGATCAATATCGGGCTCACCTCGAGTGTGGCGCCGCCCGCGGCGTCCGCACCGCCCGCCTCCGATCCCGCGGCACCGCCGACGAGTGTGCCGGTGCCGGTCACCGGTGCCGCGGTGTTCTCCCCGGAGGGCACCCCCGACGGTGCCGCGGCGGCGGGCGCGGTGTTGGACCACAACGCGACCACGCTGTGGCGCACCGACCAGTACTTCCAGCAGTTCCCCGCCCTCAAGAAGGGCGTGGGGCTGCTGGCCACGCTGCCGACGCCGGCCAAGCTGACCAATGTGTCGATCACCTCACCCAGCGCGGGCAGCACCGTGGAGATCCGCACCTCGCCCACCGAGACCCCCACGCTGGATCAGACTCAGCTGATCGGCTCGGCCACGCTGGGCGACGGGGTCACAGACATCGCCGTCAAGACCGATCAGGCCGCGCGTTTCGTGCTCGTGTGGATCACCGGGCTGGCCAATTCCGGCGGGCAGTTCCAGACCGCGATCGCCGACGTCCGCTTCGACGCCGCCCCGTAACACGGCCCGCTCCGAAAAACCCTTCGCCACCGGCATCAGTGCAGGTGGGAGAACTTTCCTCGGCCCTTTGTCGATCTTCACCGAACCGCGGTCCGGTTGGTGCGCGATTGTTATCGACGATACGATGGGCCCGCACTCCCGGTTGGGAGCTCCCCAGGATCTGTCGACGTCGATCCTGGACGCCGCGTAAGTAGTCAGGTGATGGATCGGCTCGCTCGCCGACGTGAAGTCGCCGTCATGAGCGCTGTCTAGGGGTCCGTTTTGTCGTCGGAGGTCAACGAGCAAGTCCGTGGTGCGTCGCCGCGGCAGGGGGCGTCAGCCGTCCGCTCGTTGCTCGAGAACGGCAGCGACAAACAATTGCTGGCCGCCCACGTGCGCGGGGAACCGCACGTGTTCGCCGAACTGCTGCGTCGCCACTCCGACCACCTGTGGCAGACCGCGCTGCGCACCTCCTACAACCGCGAGGATGCCGCCGACTGTCTGCAGGACGCGCTGTTCTCCGCCCACCGCACCGCCGACTCGTTCCGCGCCGAATCCGAGGTCCGCAGCTGGCTGCACGCCATCGTGGTCAACGCCTGCCTGGACCGGATCCGGCGCAACAAGACCCGCCGTGCGGTGTGGATCACACCCGACACGATGCCCGAGGCGGTGGACCCCTACGACGCCTACGGCCACTACGAATTGTCGACGGTGGTGAGCGAGGCGTTGTTCACCCTCCCTGACGAACAGCGGTTGGCCCTGGTCATGACCGAAATGGAGGGGCGGAGCGTGGCCGAAGCCGCCGCTGCGCTCGGCGTGGCGGAAGGCACCATCAAGAGCCGCTGCGCCCGAGCGCGCGTACGTTTGCAAGAACGTTTGGAATTTTTCCGGGATCCAGGGAACCGGAACTAGTCGAGATGCGTCATAAACAGTGACGAACAAGTCAGCGATGTAATCCTGCGATCCGATATCGACAGAACAGGGGAGGTGCGAGGGTGACTCGATCCGTACCGCAGCCTCCGTTCCCGTCGGAACTGCTGGCCGATCTGCATGCCGACAACCTCGCGCCCGATCTGCGCGAGCAACTGTGGCCGATGGTCCGCACCGACGTAGACGCGCTGCACTACCTGAACAAGCTCGACGAGGTGAACACCCACCTCCGCACACTGGCCGCCGACGACCGGATCATGCACCCCATGCCCGACGATGTGGCCGACCGGATGTTCCGATTCGTGGCCGAACTCGACGCGGGGGAGGGCCCCACCGAGCGGATCACGCCGATGCGGCCGGACGAAACCACCGAACGGGTCGCGGCTGTGATTCCGATGGACCGGTACCGGGCTCGGCGGCGGATGGGCCTGCTCGCCGCGGCGGCCGCTGCGGTGGCTGTGCTCGCGGGTGTGGGTGCGATGGTCAGCATGTTCGATACCACCGAGGGCACTCCGACTGCCGCTCCTGTTACCGAACCGGACCGTCCCGACGAACTCACCACTGCCGCCGCTTTGCGGGCGTTGGGGAAGCGGGACGTGGTCGGGCCGCTGGCGGACGAGGCCGCTCTCACTCGGTGTGTGCGGGCCAACGGGATCGATCGGGGGGTGCTGGGGGCGACGAATATTACGTTCCGGGGGGCGGATGCTGTGCTGGTGTTGGTGCAGGGGGCGGTCGCGCCGACGATCACGGCGCTTGTCGTGGGGACCGGGTGCACTACCGGGGCACCGCAGCAGCTGACCGTACGGGATATCGGGTAGAGCTTTCCCCGGAGTGCGCGGGCACGAGGATTACCCGGCCCGGGGGCGGGAACAACAGCGATTAGGCTGGTGTTGACCGAGACGTTCCCAAGATGCTTTTTCGGAAGGGCCTCATGACCACGCCAGTTCGCGACCTGATCATTGTCGGCTCAGGACCTGCCGGGTACACCGCCGCGGTGTACGCCGCTCGGGCGGAGCTGAAGCCGCTGGTCTTCGAGGGCACGCAGTTCGGTGGCGCCCTGATGACCACCACCGAGGTGGAGAACTACCCAGGGTTCCGCGACGGCATCATGGGGCCCGACCTCATGGAGCAGATGCGCGACCAGGCCAAGCGGTTCGGCGCCGAACTGCGCACCGAGGACGTCGACGCGATCGACCTGTCGGGCACCGTCAAGAAGGTCACCGTCGGCGACGAGACGTTCTCCGCCTACGCGGTGATCCTGGCGATGGGTTCGGCCGCGCGCTACCTGCACGTGCCGGGGGAGCAGGAACTGCTCGGCCGCGGCGTGAGCGCCTGCGCCACCTGCGACGGGTTCTTCTTCAAGGGCCAGGACATCGTCGTGGTCGGCGGTGGCGACTCGGCCATGGAGGAAGCGACCTTCCTCACCAAGTTCGCCGCGAGCGTGACCATCGTGCACCGGCGCGAGGAGTTCCGTGCCTCGCGCATCATGCTCGAGCGGGCCAAGGCCAACGACAAGATCAAGTTCCGCCTCAACAGCGAGGTCGTGAAGGTCAACGGTGAGAAAAGCGTCACCAGCCTCACCCTGCGCGACACCCGCACCGGCGAGGAGTCGCAGCTCGACGCGACCGGCCTGTTCGTGGCGATCGGCCACGACCCGCGCAGCGAACTGGTCAAGGGCCAGGTCGCCATGGACGGCGAAGGCTACGTGCGCGTGACCGAGCCGGGCACCGCCACCGACGTGGCAGGCGTGTTCGCCGCCGGCGATCTGGTGGACCACACCTACCGGCAGGCCATCACCGCCGCGGGCACCGGCTGCCGCGCCGCGATCGACGCCGAGCGCTGGCTGGCCGAACAGGGCGACATCACCGCCAACACGCTCGACCACGCCGACGGCTCGGCCGCGGTCCCCACCAACTGAAAACCCCCAACTGAAAACAGGAGAAGCCATGAGCGCCAACACCATCACGGTCACCGACCAGTCCTTCGCCGACGACGTGCTGCTCAGCGAGAAGCCGGTACTGGTCGACTTCTGGGCCGACTGGTGCGGCCCGTGCAAGATGGT
This sequence comes from Nocardia sp. NPDC058640, assembly GCF_042716995.1. Taxonomy (NCBI): domain Bacteria; kingdom Bacillati; phylum Actinomycetota; class Actinomycetes; order Mycobacteriales; family Nocardiaceae; genus Nocardia; species Nocardia sp. NPDC058640. Next base: position 70,314 of record NZ_JBHXRG010000024.1, on the reverse strand, counting down.
CGCCCCGGTGCTGGAGGAGATCGCGGGCACCCACGCCGACAAGCTGACCGTGGCCAAGCTGGACACCGAGGCCAACCCCGGCACCGCCCGCGACTACCAGATCCTGTCGCTGCCGACGATGATCTTGTTCCAGGGCGGCAAGCCGGTGAAGCAGATCGTGGGAGCCAAGGGCAAGGCCGCTCTGCTGCGCGAACTCGACGGTCTCATCTAACACAGAGCATCCGATAAAAGCACCTCCTACCGGCCGACGCGCCGTAGGATGCCTGGACCCGGGATTCCCGCAAAGCGGCCCGGGTCTGAGACAATCGAGGCCACGCTCCGGCCGAAGAAAGGGCTCTTACGCATGCACCGACTTCGTCACGGCGATTCAGGACCAGCCGTCGCAGAGGTTCGGAGCACCCTCGCAAGCCTCGGCCTTCTGCATCTGCCCCACGGCGACTCCCAGGACGGGTCCGACGTGGGGGAGTTCTGGAAGGACACCGAGGCGGTGTTCGATCGGCCCCTCGATTCGGCGATCCGCGCGTTCCAGCAGCAGCGCGGACTGCTCGTCGACGGGGTGGTCGGTCCGGCCACCTATCGCGCGCTGAAGGAAGCCTCCTACCGGCTGGGTGCTCGCACACTGATCTACCAACTGTCGGCACCGCTCTACGGTGACGACGTAGCCACCCTGCAGCGCAAGCTGCAGGATCTGGGCTTCTACGTGTACCGGGTGGACGGGCATTTCGGCCCGCACACGCACGAGGGGCTCAGCGCGTTCCAGCGCGAGATCGGCCTGTCCGCGGACGGCATCTGCGGACCCGACACCCTGCGCTCGCTGGATCTGCTGGGCGCGCGCGTCACCGGCGGCAACCCGCATCGCATCGCCGAGGAAGAAGTGGTGCACCGGGCGGGCCCGCAGCTCACCGGCAAGCGGATCGTCATCGACCCCGGATTCGGTGGCACCGACAAGGGTTTCGCGGTGCCCACCGAATTCGGCGAGGTTTTCGAGTCGGAGATCCTGTGGGATCTGGCGTCGCGGCTCGAGGGCCGGATGGCCGCCACGGGCATGGAAACCTTCCTGTCCCGGCCGTGGGGCGCCAACCCCACCGATGTCGAACGCGCGGAAACCTCCAACGCTTTCGACGCTGATCTGATGATCTCGCTGCGCTGCGCGACCAGTGACAACCCGTCCGCGCAAGGTGTGGCCGGCTTCTACTGGGGCAACTCGCACGGTTCGGTGTCGATGATCGGTCAGGTGCTGGCCGGGTTCATCCAGCGCGAAGTGGTGGCCCGCGCCTCGGTGCAGGACTGCCGCACGCATCAGCGCACCTGGGACCTGTTGCGGCTGACCAAGATGCCGACCGTGCAGGTCGATCTCGGCTACCTCACCAACTCCCACGATGCCTCGGTGCTCACCAACCCGCGCATGCGCGACGTGATCGCCGAAGCGATTCTGATCTCGGTGAAGCGGCTGTATCTGCTCGGCCAGGACGACCAGCCCACCGGCACCTACACCTTCGCCGAACTGCTGGCCGAAGAACTGGCGGCGGCGGACAACGTTCCGGCACCTCGCGTGTAATTACTTTCAACGAATAAGGGCCCCGCGATTTCTCGCGGGGCCCTTATTCGTTCGTCTAAGAGTTCAGTGCACGCCCACGCGCGTCGGCGGTTCCATCGACGCGGCCGCGAGAAGTTGATCCAGCGCGCGCTCGACGTCTTCCTTCCACCCGTGATCGGAATCCAACTCCAGTCGAAGCCGGGGGAAGCGGTGGTGCGGGGCAACGACTTCGAAGCCGACCTCGGCGAGGAAGTCCGCGTCGATCATGCAGGTTTCGGGACTGCACCGGGTCGCCGCCGACGGATCGCGCAGCGGCGCCGCGATGCGTTCCATCAACCGCATCGACGAACCGAACCCGCGATCGGCCACCGAACTCGACGGCGGACCGTTACGAATGCCGAACGCCTCCAACGCCCGCACGCCACGACGCACCAGATCGCCCACCACGGCCGTAACCAGGTGGTGGGCTACATCGGCCTCGTCGTAGGGGAATTCGGCCTGCAGCGTGGTCAGTAGGACCGCGTCCGGGCTCACGGGGGAGGTGGGGAACAGCGACGACCGCGGCACCGCGCTCGGGGGCGAGTACAGCGCGCAGCCCGCGAGGTTGTTGTCCACGTGGGCCACCTGCCCGCACGAACCCCACTCGAGCATCACCGTCGACAGCCAGGCTTCCTTTTCGAAGACCGGATCGCTGAACGCGTGCGAGTCGGCGGCCACGGCCGGGTCCAGTTCCCAGAACACACATCGTCGCGTGTGTGCAGGCAGCTGTCCCAGCCCGTCCAGAGTCAACGCCATGACGCTGGTCGGCGCCGCCCGGTTCAGCCGCCAGCTTTCGGATTCATCCACGCTCACGCCACATCACTATCCACTGTCCTGCTGCCTCTTTCAGTCACAGTGACGTTTCGGATCCGACTTGCTCCATGAGCCCCACAATGCGCTCGAGATCTTCGACGGACCCGAACTCGACAACGATCTTGCCCTTGCGCTTGCCCAGGCTCACCGTGACCCGAGTGTCGTAGGAACCCGACAGCCGCTCGGCCACTTCCTGCAGACCCGGCATGTGAATCGGCTTGCGCTTGGGCACCAGGGGAGCGACCTCCGACGGGTTGCGGTTGGCCAGCGTCACCGCTTCCTCGGTGGCCCGAACCGACAAACCCTCGGCGACGATCCGTGCCGCCAACACTTCCTGTGCGTCCGCACCCGCGTCCAAACCCAGCAGCGCCCTGGCATGTCCGGCCGACAGAACCCCGGCCGCCACCCGACGCTGCACCGGAATCGGCAGCTTCAGCAAGCGAATCATATTCGTCACCACGGGACGGGAGCGACCGATTCGCGACGCCAGTTCCTCGTGGGTGACATCGAATTCCTCGAGCAGCTGCTGATACGCCGCAGCCTCTTCGAGGGGGTTCAACTGCACGCGGTGGATGTTCTCCAGCAGCGCGTCGCGCAGCATCGAGCTGTCGTCGGTGTCGCGGATGATCGCCGGGATGGCGGCGAGTCCTGCCTCCTGGCACGCGCGCCACCGGCGCTCGCCCATGACCAACTGGAACTTGTCCACGCCCGGATCGACCCGGCGAACCACGATCGGCTGCATGAGCCCGAACTCGCGGATCGAGTGCACCAGCTCGGCCAGTGCGTCTTCCTCGAAGACCTGACGCGGCTGCTTCGGGTTCGGCTCGATCTGCTCCGCCGGGATCTCCCGGTACACAGCGCCACCGGGGGAGACCAGTTCCGCTTCGGCCGCGGCGTCGGTCTCGGGTTCCGGCTCGACGTCCGGAACGCGATGCAGGAACGCCTCCGCCGGTTGCGGGCCGATCGGATTGATCCCGATCACGCTCGCGGCGGCGCTGCTCAAGCCCGGCGCCACGGCCGGACCCGTCGGGATCAATGCCGCCAACCCGCGACCCAGACCGCCCTTTTTCGCCTGACTCATCGGCTACTGATCCCTTCCTCGTTCACACACAGCGTTCCCACTCACACTCACCGCTACGACGCGTCTTGCTCGAGCTGCGCGCGACTGGCCAGCTCGCGACCCGCGTCCATGTAGCTCATCGCACCGCGGGAGCCCGGATCGTAATCGAGCACGGTCATGCCGTAACCCGGCGCCTCCGAGACCTTCACGCTGCGCGGGATCATCGACTTCAACACGATGTCGCCGAAGTGATTGCGCACCTCCTCGGCCACCTGATCGGCCAGCTTGGTGCGGCCGTCGTACATGGTGAGCAGGACCGTGGACACGTGCAATTCAGGGTTAAGGTGCGCCTGCACCAGCCCGATATTGCGCAGCAGCTGACCCACACCTTCCAGCGCGTAGTACTCACACTGGATCGGAATCAGGACCTCTTTGGCCGCCACGAGCGCGTTCACCGTGAGCAGGCCCAGCGACGGCGGGCAGTCGATCAGCACGTAATCGATGTCGAATCCGGCCATGCTCGCCTCGCGAATGGCGGTCTTCAACCGCCCTTCCCGCGCGACCATCGAGACCAGTTCGATCTCCGCGCCGGCCAGGTCGATCGTGGCCGGGACACACAGCAGACGTTCGCTGTGCGGGCTCACCTGGATCGAGTCCTTGACCGTCACTTCACCGATCAGCAACTCGTAGCTGGACGGCACACCCGACTGGTGCGCGACGCCCAGCGCCGTACTCGCGTTCCCCTGCGGATCAAGATCGACCACCAGAACCGTCATTCCCTGGTGCGCTAGCGCCGCAGCGAGATTGACCGTCGTGGTGGTCTTACCCACGCCACCCTTTTGGTTGGCGATCGTGATGATCCGTTGCTCACGGGGTTTCGGCACAGTGACCTTTCCTGGATGCAGAATCTGGCTGGCGCGTTGCGCTTCCGCCGCGATCGGGGTCTCGGCCGGGGAGATGTGCCCGAAAGGAGTGTTCCCGAACGTCTCCGCGTCGAAGCTGCTGGAATCCAGCATCCCCGGGACCCGCGACGCTGTTTCCCGTGAAACATTCGCCGGACCGCTCGACATAGATTGCTCCTTACCCGAGAAACTTCAGATCACGTACCCCCGACGAGCGTCGGCGCCGTGTCGTCACAAACAAACAGTGTCGGTGGAGAACTCGAAGATTCGAGGAGGGTGGCTCACTCCCGCCCGACTCTGACAGCTTGCCAGCCCCAAGACGATTGGGAAAGCTGAATCGCGGGCACGCCGGGGGAGACACACCCAAGACCAAAGAATTAACGCTTCCCGAACGATGTTTCACGGGAAACAGGGGGAGTGGACCCGGCACGTTCCACGTGAAACGCCGCCGGAATCCGACATCGCGACACCCATTCAAAACTGGAGAAAATCTGCCGAATCCAGGCCCAGGCAAGGACCCACCGACTGAAACGTCACGTTACGAAACGTGAAATCGGCCTATCGACGCTTTCGCGCCTTCTTCTCGACCCCAGCTGCTTTGCGTTCGCTCCGACGACTCGGACGTTCGCCACGGGGGAGTAGTTCGGCACTGATCACCAGAGTCGGCACCTCGACGATCCCGGCACCGCAACCCACGACCCGAAGATCGGTAGCACCATCGCGAATCAACTCGGCGCCATCGCGTTCGAGTTCTTCGGCGGCGCTGGTTCCCTTGAGCGCGAGCATCCGTCCGTGATCGCGGAGCAGCGGCAGCGACCAGTGCGCGAGTTTGGCAAGGGGAGCGACCGCGCGCGAAGTGACGACATCCGCGCCGCCCGCTTCCTTGATCACACCGGACTGCTCGGCCCGACCTCGCACCACCGTGATGTCGAGACCGACTTCTTCGATGAACTCACTGAGAAAGATCGTGCGGCGCAGCAACGGCTCCACGAGCGTGATCCGAAGATCCGGCCGCGCGATGGCGAGGGGGATACCGGGAAGCCCGGCGCCGCTACCGATATCGACCACCGAGGCGCCCTCGTCGATCAACTCACCGATGACCGCGCAGTTGAGAATGTGGCGCTCCCATAGCCGGGGGACTTCCCGTGGTCCGATGAGACCGCGCTCGACACCGGCCGTCGCCAGCGCCGCGTAGTACCGGCGGGCGATGTCCAAGCGGTCGCCGAACACTCGAGCAGCGGCGGCGGGCGGTTCCTGCTCGTCGGACTGCGCGCCCAGTTCTCGTTCCACGTGAAACATCCTTCTCCGTTGAGGGCAATGAAAAAGCCCCCGGTCCGAGACCGGAGGCCTAATCACAAGTTCGTGGTTACGGCAGGAGTCACCCTACTCGGGCACGACCACCACGTGACGATTCGGCTCGGCGCCTTCGCTCTCGCTCGCCACACCGTCGATATCGGCCACGGCGTCGTGCACGATCTTGCGCTCGAACGGCGTCATCGCGGACAGCGCTTCGGGCGCACCCGAGGCGAGCACGCGCTTGGCCGCCGCCACACCGATCTCACTCAGGTCGGTGCGACGCTGCGCACGCCAGCCCGCCACGTCCAGCATCAGCCGGCTACGCACGCCGGTCGCCTGCTGCACGGCCAGGCGGGTGAGCTCCTGCAGCGCGTCGAGCACTTCACCGTTGCGCCCGACCAGCTTGGTCAGATCGCGGCCGCCGTCGATGCTCACGATGGCGCGGTCGCCTTCGACATCGAGGTCGATATCGCCATCGAAGTCGAGCACGTCGAGCAACTGCTCGAGGTAGTCGCCAGCGATCTCGCCCTCTTCGATCAACGCCTCTTCGGCATCGACCACTACCTCGTTCACGTCATCAACAGCGGTTTCCGCCACAGCAGTGGTGGTGTCGGGCACTTCGGTAGTTGTCGACACAGTGGCGTCCCCTCCGTCGGTCTCGGTCTCAACAGTCATTGGATTCCCTCTATCCGGTCGCGTCTCAGCGCTTACGCTTCTGGTTCGCGCGGCCACGGTTGCCCGGCCGCTGCTGCCCGCCGGGCTTGCGCTTGGCGCCGCCCTGCTTGTTGGCCGACTGCTTGGGGGTGCCGTTGGTCGACGCGGTGCCGTTGGTCGAGGACTGATCCTCGGCGGGCGCGTCCTGCACGCGCTTGCGAACATCGACCGGCTTGACGCCCGGCTTGGGTGCGTTCTGCGCCCGCTGCTCGAGCTTCTTCTGCTTGCGCTCTTCGTCTTCCTTTTCCATCCGGCCGAACACCAGGTGCTGCTGTCCGTAGGTCCAGATGTTGTTGGCGACCCAGTACAGCAGGATGCCGATCATCAGGAAGGGGCCACCGACCATGACGCCGAGCGGGAAGACCCACAGCGACAGCTTGTTCATGATGGCGGCCTGCGGGTTGGCCGCGGCTTCGGGAGTCTGACGCTGCACCGAGGCGCGCGCGTTGAAGTGGGTGGCCAGACCGGCGATGATCATCAGCGGGATGGCGATCATCGCGATGTTCAGCTTGGTCGGCGTGCCACCCCAGTCGGCGAACGCCTGCATCTCGCTGGCGGGCGCGGTGATGAACGACGCGATCGGCGCACCGAAGATGCGCGCGCTGAGGAACGACTGGACGTCGTGCGCGCTGAAGATGTAGTTCGCGGTGTGCGCGTTCTCGTGGGCGGACATGCCCAACTGGCCCCAGCCGTGGCCGGTGCGGTTGAACGAGCGCAGCACGTGGAACAGGCCGAGGAACACCGGCACCTGCACCAGGACCGGCAGGCAGCCCATGAGCGGGTTGAAGCCGTGTTCCTTCTGCAGTTTCTGCATCTCCCGCGCCATGGTCTCGCGGTCGTTCTTGTACTTCTTCTGCAGCTCCTTGATCTGGGGCTGCAGCTCCTGCATCTGCTTGGTGGTGCGGACCTGCTTCACGAACGGCTTGTACAGCACCAGCCGCAGGGTGAAGACCAGGAACACCACGGCCAGGCTCCAGGTGAGCCCGCTGTCGGCCCCGAACACAAAGCCGAAGGCCTTGTGCCAGAACCACAGAATCGCCGATACCGGCCAATAGATGATGTCGAGCACGGCTCTAGGTACTCCCGTCGTTCGTATCGCCGGTCAGCGCGGGCGATGACTTGGTGAAGGCATTCGACCCGCGACCAGGCACGGGATCCCACCCTCCAGGGTGCCAGGGCGCACATTTGCCCAGGCGCACGACCGTCAATGCCGATCCGACGACCAACCCGCGGGTTCGCAAGGCAGTCACCGCGTACTCACTGCAGGTGGGGGTGAACCGGCAGATCGGCATCCGGGTGGGGGAGACATAGGTCCGATAGAGCTCGATCAGGGCGATCAGGGCCTTAGCGGGGAAGCGGGTGATGGTGTTCATCGCCGTTCACCGGCCGGGGTGCGACCGAGCGCGAGCTCCGGTTCTACATGCAAGCGCAGCTTGCGTAGACCGGTGCGTAGCTGGCGCAGCATCTCGGCGGAATCAGCGGTGGCGGCGCCGGGCAGGGCGCGGATCACGACATCGGTATCGGCGGGCAGTTCCTCGACGACCTGGGCACAGATATGACGCAGGCGGCGGGCGACGCGGTGGCGAACCACCGCGTTACCCACCGCCTTGCTGACAATCAGTCCGAATCGCGGACCGCCTACGCGGACCACACAATCGCCGTCGACGAGATCGTCGTACCCGTGCGTGAGCGCGTGCACGACAAGATCTCGTCTCCCGATTCGCTGACCGCGGCGCACCGTGCGGGAGAATTCGGCACGGTGATGCAACCGATACGGCTCAGGCAACACCCGAGCGTGGCGACTACGCGCGATCAGGCAGTCAGTTCGGTGCGGCCCTTACGGCGACGCGCACCGACGATGGCGCGACCCGCACGGGTACGCATCCGGAGACGGAAGCCGTGCACGCGTGCCCGACGACGGTTGTTCGGCTGGAACGTCCGCTTGCCCTTGGCCACGGTCAACTCCTGTAGTAGTTGGGCACCGTTGGGCGCCCTAAGTCTGTACAAATGATTTGTTCTCTGCGCAGCGGACCGCGGTCTACGCGCAGATTGCCTTGGCGATCGATGTGCAGCAGACAGCCGCCAACCGCGCCAAGGGGTGACTGTACGAGGGTACTTACCCCGAAGGGCCGGGTCAAACTCGGCCCCCACGTACCTGTCACCGGCACGAGCTCCAGAATACCGGACCACCGAACCGGACCCGGAGTCGGCCCGACCAGGCACGACACGCCCGAGCATCAGTGACGCACGCGGCAAGTTTTCGTGAGTTGGTCCACACCGGTGGCTTTGCGCGCGCGCCACCGCTAGGGTCTTGTAGCCGGGGGCTATGGTCTGTAGCCGGGGGATTGCTGAAGTACCGCTGGTCGGGCTCAGTTCACTGCCGCACGCAGGCAGAATTGCTTTATCCCCAGGTTTGTCCACATCTGTGGATAATTGTGTGGATAACCTGCCGCAGTGGCATATTCAGCTGCATCTACTAGGGCCGACGGTGCCCGCGCCGCGGTCCGGAATCACCGGATCGCACCGCGTCCGACCGGCTTCGGTTGTACGCAGCATCACTGGATTTCACCTGGTCACAGGCTTTTTCCGACATGCGCGCAGGCCGTAGGCCCCAACAACCGGTCCGGGGAGGACGCTGCATGGACGACGAGCAGAACGTGCTGGCCACAGTGTGGCCGGAGGTGGTCGCCGAGCTCACCACCGGCTCCGCCGACGGCGCCATCCCCGCGGTCAGTCGTGCCCAGCAGGCCTGGTTGAAGTTGGTGAAACCGCTCACGGTCGCGCAGGGTTTCGCGTTGCTGTCGGTGCCGTCGTCGCTGGCGCAGGAGGCTATCGAGCGTGATCTGCGCGAGCCGATCCTGCGATCGCTGGCCCGTCGACTGGGTCCGCGGGTGGAAGGACTCGGTGTTCGCATCGCCGCGCCGAGCCCGGCCGCGGGGGAGCGGGCGGGCAATTCGCCGCGGCACGCCAGGATGACCAGCAGACCGGAGCGTCCCCGCGAACAGGTGCGCCCGCCCGCCGGGTATCCCGGCCCCGATTTCAGTGTTCCCGACTACGCCGCGCGCGGTGAGTACGGCAGGCCCCGCTACGGAGCGAACGACTACCCGGTGCAGGGCGGCGAGTACGGCAACGACTATCCCGCCACCGGCGAGTACCCCAACAGCTACGGCGGCCGCGAGTACCCCGGGCAGGGCGGCGAGTACGGCGAGCGCGCCGACAACTACTCCGGGCACCGTGAGTACCCCGCCGACGCGGAGTACCAGCAGCAACAGCCCGAGTACCAGCAGAAGCCGGAATACCAGCAGGCACCGTCGGAATACGGCCAGGCCCCCGAGTACAAACAGCCGCCCGCCGAGTACAGCCCCGGCGAGCGCAATCAGCCCACTGAATACAAGCAGCCAGGTTCCGAGTACAACCAGGCCCCGGAATACGGCCAGGCACCCGAGTACAAGCAGCCGTCGTCGGAGTACAGCCAGCCCACCGAATACCAGGGCGAGCGCACCGAGTACCAGGGCGAGCGCGCCGAGTTCAGTGGCACCGATTTCGAGCAGAACTCGGGGTACCCGGCAGCGGACTACGCCGGTGGCGAGTTCGGCGGCCGTGACTTCCGTGGCACGCGCCCCACACCCGAGTCCGCACCACGCCGGGACCAGCAGCCCGCCCCGTCGCGTCGCGAGCCTTCGGGCCAGGAGTCGCTGTTCACGCCGGAGCCGCAGCGCGCACCCACGCGCAGGCCCGCCGACGAGCCCGCCAGGGCCGAGGATTCCGACGCCGACAGCGCCGACAAGCCGTTCCCCGGTCAGCCCGGTGCGCAGCCCGCCGATGACGAGCCGGTGGTGAGCAACCGCAACAACTGGCCGACGTATTTCAACAAGTCGCCCGAGTCCGCGCCGCAGTCCTCGTCGGCCAGTCTCAATGCCAAGTACACGTTCGAGACGTTCGTGATCGGCGCGTCCAACCGGTTCGCGCACGCCGCCGCGGTGGCCATCGCGGAGGCACCCGCGCGTGCGTACAACCCCCTATTCGTTTGGGGCGCTTCGGGATTGGGCAAAACCCACCTGCTGCACGCGGCCGGTCACTACGCGCAGCGGCTGTTCCCCGGTATGCGGGTGAAGTACGTGTCCACCGAGGAATTCACCAACGACTTCATCAACAGCCTGCGCGACGACCGCAAGGTCGCGTTCAAGCGCCGTTACCGCGAGACCGACATCTTGCTGGTGGACGACATCCAGTTCATCGAGGGCAAGGAAGGCATCCAGGAGGAGTTCTTCCACACCTTCAACACCCTGCACAACGCGAACAAGCAGATCGTGGTGTCGTCGGATCGCCCGCCCAAGCAGCTGGCCACGCTGGAAGAACGACTACGCACGCGCTTCGAGTGGGGCCTGATCACCGACGTGCAGCCGCCGGAGCTCGAGACCCGCATCGCGATCCTGCGCAAGAAGGCGCGCATGGATCGACTCGACGTGCCGCACGACGTGCTCGAGCTGATCGCCAGCCGGGTGGAGCGCAACATCCGCGAGCTGGAGGGCGCGCTGATCCGAGTGACGGCGTTCGCCTCGCTCAACGGTCAACCGCTTGACCTCTCGCTGGCGGAGGTGGTGTTGCGCGATCTCATGCCCGATACGGCGGCGCTGGAGATCAACGCGGCGACGATCATGGCCGTGACCGCCGAGTACTTCAACACCACCCTGGAAGAGCTGACCGGGCCCGGCAAGGCGCGGCCACTGGCGCAGGCACGGCAGATCGCCATGTACCTGTGCCGTGAGCTGACGGATCTGTCGCTGCCCAAGATCGGGCAGGCGTTCGGCCGCGACCACACCACGGTGATGTACGCGGAGAAAAAAGTGCGCAAGGAGATGACCGAGCGCCGCCGCGTGTACGACCAGGTCCAAGAACTCACAGCTCGAATCAAACAGCGCTCCCGCTGATTTCATCCACAACCCGAACACCGCCCTGACCTGGGGCGGTGTTCTTTTTTGCCCTGTGGAGTTCCTGTGGAATCCTCGAGGAATCCACAGGGTTACCAACAGGGTTACCAACAGGTCGGTGCACAGGGTGTTGGCCGAGCCTGGGGAGCGTTCATGCACAGGCAGTTGTCCACAGTTTCCACAGGACGATCTACTAACAGCTGTGCACTAGGTGTGACCTGCGACATCGCCGAATCGGGCCTGTGGATTCCTCGAGGAATTCCTGTGGACTCCTCGAGGAATCAACAACGTTGTCACCAGGGTGGCCTCGGCTGTGAACAACTGGGTGAATCTGGTGGAACAACTCGAGGACAACTCGAGGATGGATTGTGGACAACTTCGGGTCTCCACAGGCGCCGCGGATTCATCCTCGAGTCACCCCCAGGCCATCCCCAGGCCGCCATGCCGTCTGACCTGCGAAAACGGCCGGAATCCACAGATTCCACAGTGCCTACTATTACTTCGGTTCTCCTTCTAGAGAGAACTCTTTTAAAACAGGCTGTGTGGAAACTCGGTTGGGGACAGTCCAGCCGGGCGGTCGTCCACTCACAGGCAGGCAAGGAGGAACGGGGATGGGGACGTAGGTGCGAAACCACCGGGAGGGTCGATGCGGAGATCGCGGATCACCCAGGTACGGTCTGGTTGTCGGTTGGTTGTGCCAGACTCGGGGCGCGGCCGACACAGCAGCTGGACTTCGCTGACACACCCCCGCACACGGATTCGAAACTCGGAGAGGACAATCGGGCGATGGAGCTTGCGAGCATGAAGTTTCGGGTCGCCCGAGAGGACTTCGCCGAATCAGTGGCCTGGGTGGCGCGCAGTCTCCCGTCCCGGCCCGCGGTACCGGTTCTGGGCGGTGTCCTGCTGGTGGCCGACGAGAACGGGCTGACGGTCTCCGGGTTCGACTACGAGGTCTCCGCGCAGATGCGCGTCGCGGCCGAGGTCGCCGGTCCCGGCCAGGTCCTGGTCTCGGGTCGCCTGCTCGCCGACATCACCAAGTCGCTGTCGAACAAGCCTGTGGATGTCTCCGTCGACGGCACTCGCGTGCTCATCGCCTGTGGCAGCGCGAAGTTCTCCCTGCCGACCATGCCGGTCGAGGACTATCCCCAGCTGCCCGAGGTACCGCAGCAGACCGGTGAACTCACCGTCGACGTGTTCGCCGAGGCCGTGGGCCAGGTCGCCGTCGCCGCCGGCCGTGACGACACCCTGCCGATGCTCACCGGCATCCGGGTGGAGATCGAGGGCAACGACGTGGTCCTCGCGGCCACCGACCGTTTCCGCCTCGCCGTGCGGCACCTGCAGTGGAATCCCACCCGCTCCGACATCGAGACCGCGGTGCTGATCCCCGCGCGCACGCTGTCCGAAGCCGCCAAGACCCTCGGTGCCGCCGAGGCGCCCGTGCAGCTGTCGCTGGGCAGTGCCGGTGGCGCAGACGGCCTGCTGGGCATCGTCAACGGTGGTCGCCGCACCACCACCCGCCTGCTCGACGCGGAGTTCCCCAAGTTCCGCCAGTTGCTGCCCAAGGAACACACCTCCATCGCCACGCTGCCCGTCGCGGTGCTGTCGGAGGCGATCAAGCGCGTGGCCCTGGTGGCCGAGCGTGGCGCCCAGGTGCGGCTGGAGTTCTCCACAGACGGCGTGCTGCTGTCCGCGGGTGGCGACGACGCGGGCCGGGCCGAGGAATGGCTCGAGGCCGATTTCCGTGGCGAACCGCTGACCATCGCGTTCAACCCCGGCTACCTGACCGAGGGCCTGGCCGCGCTGCACACCGAGCGGGTGACCTTCGGGTTCACCACCCCCAGCCGTCCCGCGGTGCTGCTGCCCGCCTCCGACGAGGAGCCCAAGGTGCTCGAGTCGGGTGCGTTCGCGGCGCTGGAGAGCCAGTACATCTACCTGTTGATGCCGGTCCGGCTGCCCGGCTGAGTCGGCTGTCGCGGCATGTTCATCCGTGAGCTGTCGGTCCGCGATTTCCGGTCGTGGGAACACGCCGACCTAGAATTATCCCCAGGGCGCACGGTGCTGTTGGGTGCCAATGGCAACGGCAAGACCAACCTCCTGGAAGCGGTCGGCTACCTGGCGACGCTGGGCTCGCACCGCGTCTCCGCCGACGCGCCACTGATCCGCATGGGCGCCACCCAGGCCCGGATCGGCGCCTCGGTGGTGAACACCGGCCGCGAACTGCGCGTGGATGTGGAGCTCAAAGCGGGCGCCGCCAACCGTGCCCAGATCAATCGCTCGCCGGTGCGTCGGTCGCGCGAGATCCTGGGGATTCTGCAGACCGTGTTGTTCGCGCCCGAGGATCTGGCGCTGGTGCGCGGCGATCCGGGGGAGCGGAGACGGTTCCTCGACGAGTTGTCCACAGCCCGCTTGCCCAGGCTCGCCGGCGTGCGCGCGGACTACGACAAGGTGTTGCGGCAACGCTCCGCCCTATTGAAAACCGCTGGGCGCCAATCCCGTTCGCGTGCGGATCTGAGCACCCTGGACGTGTGGGACGGGCACCTCGCCGACCACGCGGCAGTGCTGCTGGCCGAACGGTTACGGCTGGTCCACGACCTGTATCCCCATGTGTCCCAGTCGTATCAGTCGATCGCGCCCGAATCACGTCCTGCCGCAATCACTTACCGTTCGGGCTACCTGCCGCCGGAATTACTCGACCCGGCCAGGACGCCACAGCCCGATGATCCACAGCTGCTGCACGAGATCATGCTGCGCGAACTGGCCGCCGCCCGCAGTCGCGAACTCGACCGCGGCGTGTGTCTGGTCGGTCCGCATCGTGACGATCTGGAACTGCTATTGGGCAGCGCACCCGCCAAGGGTTTCGCCAGTCATGGGGAATCCTGGTCGTACGCGCTGGCCCTGCGACTGGCCTCGTTCGAACTGTTGCGCAGCGAAGGTTCCGAGCCGGTGCTGCTGCTCGACGACGTGTTCGCCGAACTCGACCGCCGCCGCCGCGCCGCGCTGGCGGAGGTCGCCGCGGGTGCCGAGCAGGTGTTGATCACCGCCGCGGTGGCCGAGGACGTGCCGTCGGAACTGGCCGCGAGACCGTTGCGTGTGCACACCACCGGCGAGGCCGACCGGCGCACCTCGCAGATCGTGCTCGAACCGGTCGAACAGCCCGAAGATATGCACAGCTAGCGAAAGTTATCCCCAGCCCCTGTGGAAAACCCGCAACATGCTGGACATATGCCGAAAGAAGCTGTCGGCACCCCGGCGTAGACTGCGATCCGCGCCGCACCACCCACGACACCGGAAGGCGGAAGCCCGTGCCCGAAGATCCCGCCCCGGAGTTGCGTGGCATCGATCTGGCCCGCCGCGCGCTGGAGGAGGCGCGCGCCGCGGCCAAGGCCAACGGCAAGTCCGTCGGCCAGGGCAGAGCCTCGCCGGTACGCAAATTACGCGCGGGCGGCAGACGCCGCAGCGGGTGGTCCGGCTCGGGACCCGACGCCCGCGATCCCCAACTGTTGGGTGCCCTGAGCGGCACGCTGGCAAAGAGTCGTGGCTGGTCAGGCAAGGTAGCCGAGGGGACGGTGTTCGGCAGCTGGCCCCGCGTGGTCGGCGAGGACATCGCCTCGCACGCCACCCCGGTGACCCTGGAAGACGGGGTTCTCAAGATCGCCGCCGAGTCCACCGCATGGGCCACTCAGCTGCGCATGTTGCAGAGCCAGATCCTGGCCAAGATCGCCGCCGCGGTCGGTCACGGCGTGGTCACCTCGCTGCGGATCACCGGCCCCGCGGCACCGAGTTGGCGCAAGGGCGATCGCCACGTCAAGGGCCGTGGACCGCGCGATACCTACGGGTAGCCGCGCGGTGACCGGCGCGAGATCCATTGAGCCCGCACCGCTCTCACCCCGACTTGTACACAGGCCCTGTGGATAACCCCCGTGGTGACAACTGGTCTCGCAAGAACATGGGTAACTCACCGGGAACGGGCCAACCGAACCACCATCACAAGTCTGGCCGCCAACGCAGAGTTCCCCGCGCCTAGATCCGACCAAGAGGCGCGGAGTAGCGGACAGGGCGCAAAACTCCCGCAGTCAGACGAGTTCTCGCATTACCGGGGAAGCTAGGGGTGTCGTAGGTGCACTGTAAGTTGGGCTTACCAGTAGGATGGTGACGTAACCAGCGGCGAACCTTCGGCGCGTGCTGTGCAGTCCGTGATATCTGATGGCTCCGATCGAGCCGTGCGCGTGCTGCCCAGGTCGCTGCGCCAGGGATCAGCAAGTAAGGAGAGCTACCGACAAGTGGCTGCCAACGACTCCAACGCATCGGGCAAAGATTCAGGCTACGGTGCCTCTTCCATCACGGTCCTCGAGGGTCTCGAGGCGGTGCGCAAGCGCCCTGGCATGTACATCGGCTCCACCGGCGAGCGCGGTCTGCACCACCTCATCTGGGAGGTTGTGGACAACTCGGTCGACGAGGCGATGGCCGGCTACGCCAGCAAGGTCGAGGTGACCCTGCTCGCCGACGGCGGCGTCGAGGTGATCGACGACGGCCGTGGCATCCCGGTCGCGATGCACGCCCAGGGCGTGCCCACGATCGAGGTCGTCATGACCCAGCTGCACGCGGGCGGCAAGTTCGACTCCGATTCCTACGCGGTGTCGGGTGGTCTGCACGGTGTCGGTATCTCGGTGGTGAACGCGCTGTCGACCAAGGTCGAGGTCGAGGTCAACACCGACGGCTACCACTGGAGCCAGACCTACAAGGACGCCAAGCCGGGCAAGTTGGTGCAGGGCGAGCCGACCTCGGCCACCGGCACCACGGTCCGTTTCTGGGCCGATCCGGAGATCTTCGAGACCACGCACTACAACTTCGAGACCGTGGCGCGGCGCCTGCAGGAGATGGCCTTCCTGAACAAGGGCCTGACCATCAAGCTCACCGACGAGCGGGTCAGCGACGGTGAGGTCATCGACGAGGTGGTCAGTGAGACCGCCGAGGCGCCCAAGGATGCCGAGGTCGTGGCCGCGGAAGCGGTCGAGCACAAGGTGAAGACCCGCACCTATCACTACCCGGGCGGCCTGGTGGACTTCGTGCGCCACATCAACCGCACCAAGTCGGCCATCCACAACTCGGTCGTCGGGTACACCGTGAAGGGCACCGGCCACGAGCTCGAGGTCGCGATGCAGTGGAACTCGGGCTATTCCGAGTCCGTGCACACCTTCGCCAACACGATCAACACCCATGAGGGCGGCACCCACGAAGAGGGCTTCCGCGCGGCGCTGACCACGGTGGTCAACAAGTACGCCAAGGAGAAGAAGCTCCTCAAGGAGAAAGACGGCAACCTCACCGGTGACGACATCCGCGAGGGCCTGGCCGCCATCGTCAGCGTCAAGGTCGGCGAGCCGCAGTTCGAGGGCCAGACCAAGACCAAGCTGGGCAACACCGAGGTGAAGTCGTTCGTGCAGCGTGCCTGCAACGAGCATTTGCAGCACTGGTTCGAGGCCAACCCCGCCGATGCGAAGACCATCGTGCAGAAGGCGGTGTCCTCGGCGCAGGCCCGCATGGCCGCGCGTAAGGCGCGTGAGCTGGTGCGTCGCAAGTCGGCCACCGATCTGGGCGGGCTGCCGGGCAAGCTGGCGGATTGCCGTTCCAAGGATCCGGCCAAGTGCGAGATCTACATCGTGGAGGGCGACTCCGCCGGTGGTTCGGCCAAGTCCGGCCGAGACTCGATGTACCAGGCGATTCTTCCGCTGCGCGGCAAGATCATCAATGTCGAGAAGGCCCGGATCGACCGTGTCCTCAAGAACAACGAGGTCCAGTCGATCATCACCGCGTTCGGCACCGGCATCCATGACGAGTTCGATCTGGCCAAGCTGCGCTACGGCAAGATCATTCTGATGGCCGACGCCGACGTGGACGGTCAGCACATCGCGACGCTGCTGCTCACGCTGCTGTTCCGGTTCATGCGTCCGCTGGTGGAGCACGGTCACGTGTTCCTGGCCGCGCCGCCGCTGTACAAGCTCAAGTGGATGCGTTCGGAGCCGGAGTTCGCCTACTCCGACCGTGAGCGTGACTCGATGATCGAGGCGGGCCTGGCAGCAGGCAAGAAGATCAACAAGGACGACGGCGTCCAGCGCTACAAGGGTCTGGGCGAGATGAACGCCAAGGAGCTGTGGGAAACCACCATGGACCCGGCGGTGCGGGTGCTTCGTCAGGTGACGCTCGATGACGCCGCGGCGGCCGACGAGCTGTTCTCGGTGCTGATGGGCGAAGACGTGGAGGCACGTCGCAGCTTCATCACCCGCAATGCCAAGGACGTCCGCTTCCTCGATGTGTAAGCAGCGCAGCGCTTTCCAGCGCGCCCGCGAGCACGTCGGCCCCTCGAAGGAGATTTGATGACTGAGACCACGCTGCCGCCCACCGGCGGTGCGGGCGACCGGGTCGAACCGGTCGACATCCAGACCGAAATGCAGAACAGCTACATCGATTACGCGATGAGCGTGATCGTTGGCCGCGCGCTGCCCGACGTGCGCGACGGCCTCAAGCCCGTGCACCGGCGCGTGCTGTACGCGATGTACGACAACGGCTACCGCCCCGATCGCGGCTATGTGAAGTCCGCGCGTCCGGTCGCGGAGACCATGGGTAACTACCACCCGCACGGCGACTCGTCGATCTACGACACCCTCGTGCGCATGGCCCAGCCGTGGTCGCTGCGCTACCCGCTGGTCGACGGCCAGGGCAACTTCGGTTCCCGCGGCAACGACGGTGCGGCCGCCATGCGATACACCGAGTGCCGTCTGACGCCGCTGGCGATGGAGATGCTGCGCGATATCGACCAGGAGACGGTCGATTTCGTGCCCAACTACGACGGTCGCTCGCAGGAGCCGACCGTGCTGCCCGCGCGGGTGCCCGCCCTGTTGATGAACGGGTCCAACGGCATCGCGGTCGGCATGGCCACCAACATTCCGCCGCACAACCTCAACGAGCTCGCCGACGCCATCTACTGGGCGTTGGAGAACTACGAGGCCGACGAGGAATCCACCCTCGCCGCGTGCATGGAACGGGTCAAGGGCCCCGACTTCCCCACGCACGGTCTGATCGTGGGCGGTCAGGGCATTCACGATGCCTACACCACCGGTCGCGGTTCGATTCGGATGCGCGGTGTGGTCGAGATCGAGGAAGACGCGCGTGGCCGCACCACGATCGTCATCACCGAGCTGCCGTACCAGGTCAACACCGACAACTTCGTCAACTCCATCGCCGAGCAGGTCAAGGACGCGAAGATCGCGGGTATCTCCGATATCCACGACGAGTCCTCGGACCGTGTCGGCATGCGCATCGTGGTCACGGTCAAGCGTGACGCGGTGGCGAAGGTGGTGCTGAACAACCTCTACAAGCACACCCAGCTGCAGACCAGCTTCGGCGCGAACATGCTGTCGATCGTCGACGGTGTTCCGCGCACGCTGCGCCTTGACCAGATGATTCGCTACTACGTGAATCACGAGCTCGAGGTCATCGTCCGGCGCACCCGGTACCTGCTGCGCAAGGCCGAGGAGCGGGCTCATATCCTGCGCGGCCTGGTCAAGGCGTTGGACATGCTCGACGAGGTCATCGCGCTGATCCGGCGCGCGGCCAACACCGACACCGCGCGCACCGGCCTGATGCAGCTGCTCGAGATCGACGAGATCCAGTCCACCGCGATCTTGGACATGCAGCTGCGTCGCCTGTCGGCGTTGGAGCGGCAGAAGATCGTCGACGATCTGGCCAAGATCGAGATCGAGATCGCCGACTACAAGGACATTCTCGACAAGCCCGAGCGTCAGCGCGCGATCGTGCGTGACGAGCTGGCCGAGATCGTGGAGAAGTACGGCGACGACCGTCGTACCCGGATCATCGCCGCCGACGGTGACGTCAACGACGAGGATCTGATCGCCCGCGAGGACGTGGTCGTCACGATCACCGAGACCGGCTACGCCAAGCGCACCAAGACCGATCTGTACCGGTCGCAGAAGCGTGGCGGCAAGGGTGTGATGGGCGCCGGCCTGAAGCAGGACGACATCGTCAAGCACTTCTTCATCTCGTCCACCCACGACTGGCTGCTGTTCTTCACCAACAAGGGTCGCGTCTACCGGGCCAAGGCGTACGAGCTGCCCGAGGCCAACCGGACCGCGCGCGGCCAGCACGTGGCCAACCTGCTCGCGTTCCAGCCGGACGAGAAGATCGCCCAGATCATCCAGCTCAAGACCTACGAGGACGCCCCGTACCTGGTGCTGGCGACGCGCGCGGGCCTGGTGAAGAAGTCCAAGCTCACCGATTTCGACTCCAACCGGTCCGGTGGCATCGTCGCGGTGAACCTGCGCGACGACGACGAACTGGTCGGCGCGGTGCTGTGCTCGTCCGACGACGACCTGCTGCTGGTGTCGGCGCACGGCCAGTCGATCCGCTTCGCCGCCACCGACGAGGCGCTGCGTCCGATGGGCCGCGCCACCTCCGGTGTGCAGGGCATGCGGTTCAACACCGACGACCAACTGTTGTCGCTGAATGTGGTTCGCCCGGAGACGTACTTGCTTGTGGCCACCGCAGGTGGGTACGCCAAACGTACGGCGATCGAGGAGTACACCGCGCAGGGTCGTGGCGGAAAAGGCGTATTGACAATCCAGTACGACCCGAAACGTGGCAGCCTGGTGGGTGCGCTCATCGTCGACGACGAGGACGAGCTGTACGCGATCACTTCCAGTGGTGGTGTCATCCGCACCGCAGCCAAGCAGGTTCGTAAAGCCGGACGCCAGACCAAGGGCGTGCGATTGATGAACCTCGCGGATGGCGATACCTTGCTAGCGATCGCGCGCAACGCCGACGAGCCCGATCCCGATCAGCTCACCGGCGACGTGGCTTCGGAGTAGTAACACCAAACAGCGGCGGCAACGAACGGATCTGAGGATTCCCTTGACCACACCGAATCAGTCGAACGACGATCGGAACCAGACCAACGGCGTCACCGAGCGGATCGCCACGTCTGGAATCCAGCCGCGACCGATACCGAGGCCCGACGGCCAGGGCGGTCCGGCGAAGGGCTCGGCGCCGGAAACCGGTGCGGCCGGGGCCGATTCGTTCGACGGTAAGGGCAGCAAATCGTCGCCCTACCAGGACGGGTGGGCTCAGCTTCCGCAGCGTGAACCGCAGTCGAACCTGTACCGGCCCGGCGAATCGCCGAGTCAGGGCAAGCCGGCTGCCGGTGCTTCGGGTGCCGGGTCGTCTTCGGGCGGCCTGAAGGGCGGCGGCGCGTCCAATGCCCGCACCACCGCGGACTTGGCGGCCAAGGCGGCGCGCAAGGAAGCGGCGATGGTGAAGTCCGTCGGTATCGACGGGCCGACCCGTTCCATCGCGCGTCCGGAACTGGTCAAGGACATGCCCGACCTGTCCGACGTGCGCCACCCGGCTCCCGAAGCGCCGGTGGCGCCTCCGGGGCTGCCGATGGCGCCGACCCCGCAGCGTCCCATGGGGCCCAGTGCCCGTGCGGCCGCGGCGGGCTCGGTCTCGCCCGCGGTGCCGGTGGCCATCGCGGCGTCGGGTGAGCCGTTGCGGGCCACGGTGCAGATCCGCCGGATCGACCCGTGGTCGACCCTGAAGATCACCCTGGTGATCAGTGTCGCGCTGTTCTTCGTGTGGATGCTGGCCGTGGGCCTGCTCTACATCGTGCTGGCCGGCATGGGCGTGTGGGACAACCTGGACAACTCGCTGGGTGAGATGTTGAACCAGGAGGGCAGCTCGTCGAGCCTGATCGACGCGGGCACGATCTTCGGGTACGCGGGGGTGATCGGTCTGATCAATGTGGTGCTTTTCACCGCGTTGGCCACGGTCGGCGTGTTCATCTACAACCAGTGCTGCGATCTGGTCGGCGGCATCCAGGTAACCCTGGCCGATCCGGACTAGAAGTCAGTGTTCGACCACGGCCGGTCGGGCTCGGGAAACCGGGTCTGACCGGCCGTTTTGGTTATCGGTAGCTCGGTAAGGTAACCTCGTTTCTCGTTGCGGTTCACTGCTCACGCAGGGGATCGACAATGAGTTCGGGCCTATAGCTCAGGCGGTTAGAGCGCTTCGCTGATAACGAAGAGGTCGGAGGTTCAAGTCCTCCTAGGCCCACTCCCGAACAGCACAGTAGGGTGGGAATCATGAAGATTGTCCTCATGGTCGGTGTTGTGATCGCCGTTCTGATCGGCGTCAACAAATTCCGTCAGCGCGATGACGCGGACCTCTGGCGTGAGGTCACCACCCGCTGATTTCGGTTTATGCCAACTGGTCATTTGACCAGTAAGGGGCCTTAGCTCAATTGGCAGAGCACTGCCTTTGCAAGGCAGGGGTTAGGGGTTCGATTCCCCTAGGCTCCACATCTGTGAATGCTGTAAATCCTTCGGGCTTCGATTTTCTCCTCACTGCCACCCCCGCCGACACTGTTTCGGTTGATTTCGCGGCTGCGTGGGCAACTCACCGCGAACGGTCCGCCGGATTCGCGCATTCCATCGACCGGGCCGCTATCGCCGGATTCGACAGTGCCGGAACAGGTCTGGCTTTCCTCGGCGGTTATCAAGAAGCGCTGCACGCGCTGGTTCCTTCGCTGGATCCCGCTGAACTGTCGTCGATGTGCGCGACCGAGGCCGCTGGTGCGCGACCGTCGACGATGACCACCACAGTCGACGACGACGGCATCGTGCACGGAACGAAGTCCTTCGCCACGCTCGGAACGTTCGCTGACCGCTTTCTGGTGATCGCGCGAGCCGGTACTTCCGAGGGCGGTCGGCCGGTGCTGCGAGCGGTGTTGGTGCCCGCCGGGGCGGCTACCTCGGTGACACCGCTGCCCGCGTTGCCGTTCGCACCCGAAATCCCGCACGCCACAGTCACTTTCGATAATGCTTGTGGCGAAGTACTGCCCGATGACGGCTACACGGACTATCTCAAGCCGTTTCGCACGGTCGAGGACCTGCATGTGGTGGCCGCTGTGCTCGGTCAGCTGGTGCGGGTTGCCCGGCTAGCGCAATGGCCGGCGGAGCCCGTAGAACAGCTGCTGGCGCTGTTTGCGGCGGTGCGTGGGGTGGCGGCGCAGGATCCGGCGTCGGCGGGGGCGCATATCGCGCTCGGCGGGGTTTTCGAGCAGTTGACGCGGGTGCGGCAGGAGATACAGCCGTGGTGGCCGCAGGTCGACGCACACACCAGGGACCGGTGGGAGCGGGACGCGCCGCTGCTCGGGGTGGCGGGGAAGGTGCGAGCGTTGCGGCTGGCGACGGCGTGGCGCACGGTGGCCGAACTGCGGTGATTTCTGTGGGCCGATCCCGGCGATAATTCCCGATAGCCGGGTAATCGCCGGGCCGCGGCCCGACCGGTGACGCTGCGGCTTCGGTGCGCGGTGGTTGATCCACCGAACTGCGACCTTGCCGGAAAATGGGGAGCGGGCCTCGGCGAAGGGGGGGAGTTAGCCGAGGCCCGCGTAGGGTCGGCCCGGGGGGGAGGGGCCGACCTGAACGATCCTACGCGATATGAGCGGAATTCGGGTACGCGCATCGGGTGAGTTCGACGAGATTTTTCGGCGATGGTGGCGCGTGTCGGCGCAGGCAGGGGGCCGCGCGCCCGTTTTGAACTGATGCGAAGTACTGGTCAGCTGCCCGAATATCGTCGAAAGATGCTGGTACACACGGTTTTACGGGAGAATGCCGGCGAACGTGTTCTCGTGGCGACAGTGGCGAGGTCACCAGGAAAAGGTGGTCTTGTTCGTGGCGAGAGCCAGAAAATCAGTCCGATTCGCCGCGTGTCGCGACGTTCGGCATGTCGAACAGTTGTGTACACCCGGCCCGTGGGGCCCGCCGAAATTGGGGATGCGACTTGTCAGTGGGTAGGGCAATACTGGGTCCGAAGGGTTCGCCACCTACGACTTCAGGAGAATCATGCCCGACGCAATTGTCGCCGAGGGGCTGGTCAAACGGTATGGGAAGCTCGTCGCCCTGGACGGGCTCGACCTGACCGTGCCGGAAGGTACCGTCACCGCGCTGCTCGGCCCCAACGGCGCGGGCAAGACCACCACCGTTCGCGTCCTCACCACCTTGCTGATCCCCGACGAGGGCACCGCCACCGTCGCGGGCATCGACGTATTGAAAGATCCACAGGCCCTGCGCTCCCGCATCGGCGCGTCCGGCCAGTACTCCGCGGTGGACGAGTACCTCACCGGCTTCGAGAACCTCGAAATGGTGGGCAGGCTCTACCATCTGGGCACCCAGCGCAGTAAGGAACGCGCGCGCGAACTGCTCGACCGCTTCCGGCTCAGCGACGCCGCCGACCGGCCGGTGAAGGGCTATTCCGGCGGTATGCGTCGGCGGCTCGATCTCGCGGGCGCGCTGGTGGCCAATCCGCCGGTGCTGTTCCTCGACGAGCCGACCACCGGGCTGGATCCCCGTGCGCGCCTCGACCTTTGGGACGTCATCGAGGAACTGGTCGCCGGCGGTACCACGCTGCTGCTCACCACGCAGTACATGGACGAAGCCGACCGCCTCGCCGATTCCATCGCGGTGATCGACCACGGCAAGGTGATCGCGCGCGGCACCGCAGACGAACTCAAGGCACTGGTCGGCGGCGACCGCATCGAACTCACCGTGGGTTCGGTGGATCAGCTGGCCGCTGCCAAGCAGGTGCTCGGCGGAATGGCCGACGGGGAGATCCACGTGGAACCCGGCTTACGCAAGCTCACGGTGCCGGTGTCGGACGGGTCGCAGGACCTGGTCGCCGCGATCGGCAGGCTCACCGAACACAAGATCCAGATCAGCGATGTCGCCCTCCGCAGACCCTCGCTCGACGACGTCTTCCTGACGCTCACCGGGCACGAAGCCGAAGAACTCGTCAACGGTGAGGCGCAGACCGTGGGCGCCGGGGAAGGAAAGAACCGATGACCGTCACCGTGGACAAGCATGGGGTGGAACAACTTCCGCTCGCGCAGCGACTGTCGATGGTCGTCAGCGACAGCATCACCATCGCCAAACGCAATGTCATCAAGATCAAGCGCGTGCCCGACGTGCTGATCTTCACGACCATGTCGCCGATCATGTTCGTGCTCATGTTCGCGTACGTGTTCGGCTCCGCGATCAAGGTCCCCGGCATGGAAGGCGGCTACCGCGAGTTCCTGATCGCGGGCATCTTCGTGCAGACCGTGGTGTTCGGCGCCTCGTTCACCGGCGCGGGCCTGGCCGAGGACATGCAGAAGGGCATCATCGACCGATTCCGCTCGCTGCCGATGGCGCCGTCGGCGGTGCTGGTGGGCCGCACGATCAGCGACGTGGTGATCAATGTCGTCAGCCTGGTGGTGATGTCGCTGACCGGTCTGATCGTGGGCTGGCGCATCCGCGGGTCGTTCCTGGACGCGGTGCTGGCCTACGCGCTGATGCTGCTGTTCGCCTACGCGCTGTCGTGGATGATGGCCGTGGTCGGGCTGCTCGTGCGGGCACCGGAGGTGTTCAACAACGCCAGTTTCATGGTGATCTTCCCGCTGACGTTCCTGTCCAACGCGTTCGTGCCGATCGACGATCTGCCCACGCCGCTGCGCATCTTCGCCGAATGGAACCCGATGTCCGCGGTCACCGAGGCGGTGCGCGAACTGTTCGGCAACACCAGTCCGCTCGCGCCCGCGTCACAGGCGTGGACGATGCAGCATCCGGTGGCGACCTCGCTGATCTGGATCGTGGTCATCCTGATCATCTTCGTGCCGCTGGCTCAGATCCAGTACAAGAAGTCGGTCGCCCGCTGACGCGGAACTAGTGCGCCGAGCCGTTGCGTGAATAACCCAAGCGCGGCGGCTCGGCGGCCGGTTCGGGCAGTTGTGGGCGCTTGGCGCGGGCCAGGTAGGCCACGGCACCGGCCCCGGCGAGTGCGAGCGACGCGAGCAGCGGATTACGAAGCTTCATTCCACCACTGTGGCACAGCCGGATTCGGCGCGCCGCGTGGCACCATAACTGCGTGACCTCACCCAACCAGACGGCCGTGGCGACTCTGCACACCAACCACGGCGATATCAGGATCGCGCTTTTCGGCAACCACGCCCCGAAAACGGTGCGCAACTTCGTCGGCCTCGCCGACGGCAGCGCGCCGTACTCCACCGTCAACGCCGGTGGCACGGAAGCGGGCCCGTTCTACGACGGCGCCGTCTTCCATCGGGTCATCCCGGGGTTCATGATCCAGGGTGGCGACCCGACGGGGACCGGCCGTGGTGGGCCGGGCTTCGAGTTCGCCGACGAACTCCACCCGGACCTGCGTTTCGACCGCGGCTACCTGCTCGCGATGGCCAATGCGGGCGCGGGCACCGCCACCAATGGTTCGCAGTTCTTCATCACCGTCGGCGCGCAGCCGCACCTCAATCGCAAGCACTCGATCTTCGGCGAGGTGGTCGACCCGGATTCGCGCAAGGTCGTCGACGCGATCGCCTCGGTGAAGACCGACCGCAACGATCGCCCGGCTGAGCCCGTGATCATCTCGGCCGTGACGATCGACTAGTCACACACTGTCACTGGCACAAAAAAGAGCTCCCCGTCGCGATCTTCTGCGGCGGGGAGCTCTTTGCTTCACGTGAAACAACGTCAGTCGGAAGTCACCGAGGCGAAGCCGTTCACTACAAGTGCGTCGTAGACGTCGTGGGGGTTGGTGCCCAGGTCCCAGCGGCCGAAGATCAGGAGGCGTTCGGCGTCGTTGTGGCGGACGTCGATCTCGAGCATCGCGGATTTACGTCCGATGCGGCGGTAGGACACCATGCGGATCCGGTCGATCCGGTCCAGGGGGTAGTCCTTGGGCCCGGTGAGGGTGCCGACCACCAAGCGCGGCTTCGAGCCGGGAATCATGGTCAGTCGGGGGCGTTGACGCACCGCCAGGGCCGCCATCGCGAGGACGGCGACCGCGCCGATGCCGACCAGCAGTCGGCTCGGCCCGTCCTTGGCCAGGATTGCGGCCGCTACCAGCAGCAATCCGCCACCGGCGACCGCGAACAAACCCGCTACGGGGGTGGACCACGAGACGGGTTGTGCTTCGTTCACGCGGGTGTCCGCCCCTTTATCCTCGAGTTGTGCACAGGGTTATCCACAGGTGTGCATGAATTACACGTGTGTAATCCGGTCTGGGATCAGCGCCAGCGCATGGTCATGATCAGGCCGACGACCATCAGGCCGAAACCGATCAGGAAGTTCCAGGCGTTGAGGTCGTTCATGAAGCCGATGTGCTCTGCGGCCAGGTAATACACGATCAGCCAAATCAGGCCGGCGAGCATGAAGCCCAGCATGATCGCGACGTACCAGACCGGCGACGGCCCCACAGCTTTCACCTTCACCGGCGTGCGGCTGGCAGGGCTGGGGGAGTAGTCGGCCTTCTTGCGGACCTTGGACTTGGGCATGACGTCCTCGAATTCGGAGTACAGGTTAAATACCAGGCTATCCCACCAGGTAATGGACGCGACGACCTACTGGGCCGACAAGTACGCTCAACGCATGCGTGTATTGGTCGTCGACAACTACGACAGCTTCGTGTTCAACCTGGTGCAGTACCTCGGCCAGCTTGGGGCCGACGCCGTGGTCTGGCGCAATGACGATCCTCGCCTGGCCGATCTGGACACTCTGCTGACCGTCGGTGACGAAGGCGGGGCGTTCGACGGGGTGTTGGTGAGTCCCGGGCCCGGCAGTCCGGATCGCGCGGGTGCGAGCATTCCGCTGGTGCACGCGGCGGCGAAGCACAACAAGCCGCTGCTGGGTGTGTGCTTGGGGCATCAGGCGATCGGTGAGGCGTTCGGCGGCACCGTCGATCGGGCACCGGAACTGCTGCACGGCAAGACCAGCGACGTGTTCCATATCGGTTCCGGCGTGCTGGCCGGCCTGCCCGACCCGTTCACCGCCACCCGCTACCACTCGCTGACGGTCCTGCCCGAAACCATGCCCGAGGAACTGGTGGTCGTCGGCCACACCGAGAGCGGCATCGTGATGGCCATGCGCCACCGCACCCTGCCCATCCACGGCGTGCAATTCCACCCGGAGTCCGTGCTCACCCAGGGCGGGCACCGGATGCTGGCGAACTGGCTCGAGGTCTGCGGTGAACGTCCCGCGGAAGGTCTCGTGTGTGCGCTCGAGGCGGAGGTCGCCGCGCTGGTGACCAAGTGAGAGTCTTGCTCTCGGTCGCGGCCAGTCTCGACGGGTACATCGATGACACGAGCGCGCAGCGTCTGCTCCTGTCGAATGCCGAAGACTTCGATCGGGTCGATCAGATCCGGGCCGAATCCGACGCGATCCTGATCGGTGCGCAGACGTTGCGCACCGACAACCCCCGGCTGCTGGTGAACAGTGCGCAGCGCCGGGCCGCGCGGGTAGCGCAGGGCAAGCCGGAATATCCGGTGAAGGTGACCGTCACCGATTCCGGCGATCTCGATCCACACCTGAACTTCTGGCACACCGGCGGCGACAAACTCGTCTACACCTCGAACCGGGGCGCGGCGAAGCTGGGCAACCGACTCGACGGACTCGCCGAGGTGATCAGCCTCGGCGAGCGTCTGGAACTCCCCAGGCTGGTCGAAGACCTCGGCACCAGAGATATCCACAGGCTCATGGTCGAAGGCGGCACCGGTATGCACACCGGATTCCTCGCCGCCGACCTCGTCGACGAGATCCGGCTGGCGATCGCCCCGATCCTGGTCGGCGATCCGGCCGCTCCCCGCTTCGTCGGACCCGCCCAGTTCCCCGGTGGCGTAGGTCGCAGACTGCACCTGGCGGGTGTGGAGAAACTTGGGGATATCGCTGTGATGAACTACCTGGTCAACCCCGGTACACACCCCGACAACTAACTGGTACCGCGAACAACTTCCCTGCACTGACCTGGGAAAATATAGCTGTTCACAGTTCGCGGACAACTTTTCTCCACACGTGAACATGACCAATTCCACATCACGCCAGGGTTGTGGATAACTTCGAACCGGAGGGACTGCCCGTGAGCCGAGAAGACACCGATCACCGGTTCATGCACAGGGCGATAGAACTGGCCCGACAGTGTCCCCCCAGCGACACCGCCTACTCGGTGGGCGCGGTCATCGTCGCCGACGGTGTGGAGATCGCGACCGGTTTCTCCCGCGAAACCGACGCGAAAGTGCACGCCGAAGAGGCGGCACTGAACAAACTCGACCCGCACGACCCCCGCCTGACCAGGGCAACGATCTACAGCACGCTCGAACCGTGCTCCACCCGCGCCACCGCGACCCGCCTACCGTGCACCGACCGCATCCTGGCCGCGGGCATCCCCACCGTGGTCATCGCCTGGCGCGAGCCGAGCTTGTTCGTGGCCGCCTGCGAGGGTGTGGACACGTTGCGCACCCACGGCGTGCGCGTGGTGGAGCTCACCGACCTGGCCGAACAGGCCATGTCGATGAACACCCACCTGGATCTGAGCTAGAGAGCTAGGGCCGCCCGTAGATCGCGGTCACGAACTCACCGAGCTGATTGTCGTCCAGGTGCCGGGCCAGATCGGCCTCGCTGATCATCCCGACCAGCCGCTTGTTCTCGATCACCGGCATCCGCTTCACCCGGTGCGATTCCATCTCGTCGAGCACGTCTTCCACATCGGCGTCGGCGCTGACCCAACGCGGCGTCGCCTCGCACAGTTCCGCCGCGGTGGTGGTGTCGGGGGACAGGCCCAGCGCGATGCACTTCACGACGATGTCGCGGTCGGTGATGATGCCGCACATGCGTTCGTCGTCGTCGGCCACCACCAGCGAACCGACCCCGAGATCGGCCATCGCGGCCGCGGCGGTCGCGACGGTGTCACCGCGGGTGATCCACTGCGCACCCGGTTTCATGATGTCCCTGGCTGTGGTCATCGGCTACTCCTGTTTCAGCAGAGCTGGATAGGGATGAAGCAGCCTCATTCTGCGCCCGCGCGACCGCGGCGCACGCGTTCGCCATGCAATCGAGACCTGGGCCGGAACCGCGTAGGTTCCGACCCAGGTCTCAGCGTGAAATCGGCCCCGCGTCAGCGAGGAATCGGCGAAGCGCCCACGTGCAGCACGACATTGCCGCTGATCGTCACCGACGACCCGGCCGCGGGATTCTGCCCGACGACTTTGCCCGAGGCATTGCCGTCCAACGTGATCACCGTGGTCTGACTGAGCTGACCCGTCCATCCCAGCCCGCGCAGTACTTCCTGCGCCTGCACCGGCGTGAGCCCGCTCAGATCCGGGATGGTGATCCGGTCACCGGCGGAGACCTGGACCGTGATCGTGGACCCCTTCTCCGCGTTGCTGCCGCCGCCGGGGCTGGTGGCCAGCACCTGCCCCTTGGGCTGCGCGGACTTCACTTCCTGGACCTCGACCTTGAAACCGGCACCGTCGACCAGGTTCGGCTTGGCCACGGAGATGTCCTGGCCCACCACCTGCGGCACCCGGATCTCCTCGGGGCCACCGCCGATGGTGACGATGATCAGCCGGTCGATGTCGACCTTGATGCCCGCGCTGGGTTCCTGCGCGATCACCTTGTCGATGTCGGCGGTGCTGGACGGCTGGCGCACCACGTTCGGATCCATCTGCAGTCCGATGGCGTTGAGCTGCCGTTCGGCGTCGGCCCGGTTCATCCCGATCAGCCGCGGCAGCTGCACCTGGGTGGGTCCGGTCGAGACCTGCACGGTCACGGTGCTGCCCTCGTCGATGCGCGAACCGCCCAGCGGCTGGGTCGCGATCACATTGCCCTGCGCCACTTTCGCGTCGGGTTTCTCCTGCACGAACACATGGAAACCGGCGCGCACGAGTTCGCCCTGAGCCTCTTGCGAGCTCTTGCCCGACAGGTCGGGAACGGCCACCTGATCGGCTTTGCTGCCGGGGCCGACCAGCACCCAGAACAGCCCGAACGCCACGGCCAGCGCCGCCGCGACACCGAGCGCGATCAGTCCGGTGCGGTTGCGTTCTTCGCTGGGCGGGCCGATCGCGGCGTGCTCGGAGGTGTCGTCGCGCCGGTCGTGGAAGGTGCGCGGCGCGGGTTCGTCGTCGTAGTCGTAGTCGCCGCGGTCTTCATCGTTCATCACCATCGGCGCGCTGGGCCGCTGCCCGCCCAGCACCCGGATCAGGTCGGCGCGCATCTCCGCGGCCGTCTGGTACCGGTTGGCCGGGTTCTTGGCCATGGCCTTGAGGATCACCGAGTCCAGTTCGCGCGGCACGCCGGGATTGACCGACGACGGCAGCGGCGGATCTTCCTTCACGTGCTGGTAGGCGACCGCGACCGGCGAGTCACCGGTGAACGGCGGCTGCCCGGTGAGAATCTCGAACAGCACACAGCCCACCGAGTACACGTCCGAGCGCGCGTCGACGGTCTCGCCGCGCGCCTGCTCGGGCGACAGGTACTGGGCGGTGCCGATCACCGCGGACGTCTGGGTCATCGGGTTGGCGCTGTCGGCGATCGCGCGGGCGATGCCGAAGTCCATCACCTTCACCGCACCGGCGCGGTTGATCATGATGTTGGCGGGTTTCATGTCGCGGTGCACGATCCCGGCCTTGTGGCTGAAATCCAGTGCCGCGCACACGTCGGCCACGACTTCCATCGCCTTGCGCGGAGCAAGGGGCCCCTTGCCGCGCACGATGTCGCGCAGGGTGTCGCCCTCGACGTATTCCATGACGATGTAGGGCAGCGGCCCGCCGTCGACGGTGGCCTCACCGGTGTCGTACACGGCCACGATCGCGGGGTGGTTCAGCGCGGCCGCGTTCTGGGCTTCACGCTTGAACCGCAGGTAGAACGTAGGATCGCGGGCCAGATCGGCCCGCAGCACCTTGATCGCCACGTCGCGCGACAGCCGCACGTCGCGCGCGCGGTGCACCTCCGACATGCCGCCGAACCCGATGATCTCGCCAAGCTCGTACCGCGAGGAGAGATTCTTCGGGGTCGTCATGGTTGTCCTATGGTCGGGCCTACGACCGTGTCGCCATTGGGAAACGGCAGGTCGAAGGTGGGCAGCCGAGGTCGACCCGCGGTGGTGGTGCCCGCGACAGGCTCGGTGGTCGTCGGCGGTTTGCTGGTGGTCTTCGGCGGCGTCGTCGGCTTGGGTTTGGTGGTGGTTTCCGGCGGCGTCGTCGTGGTCACCGGAGGTTCGGTCGTGGTGGTCGGCGGCGGCGTGGTGGTGGTCGGCCGCGGCGGTTCCGTGGTGGTCGGCGGTTCCTCGGTGGTCACGACCGGCGGCGGCACGACCTTGGTGGTGGTCACCGGCGGCGTGGTCTTGGTGGTGGTCTGCACCGTGGTGGTCGTGGGCCCCGTACCGCGGGTGGGTTCGGTGCCGAACAGCAGATACAGCACACCACCACCCAGCACCAGCGCGCCCACACCCAGCGCGATCAGCCACTTCTGGTTGTTCTTGGCGTTGTTCGCCGGGGCCGGCGCCGCGGCGGCAGCCTGCGTGGCCGGACCGCTGTAACCACCGGTCGGCGGGCCCGCGGGACCACCGGGCTGATGGCCGAAACGCATAGTGGCGCCGTCGTAGTCG
The DNA here is from genome assembly GCF_042716995.1 of Nocardia sp. NPDC058640. Classification (NCBI taxonomy): domain Bacteria; kingdom Bacillati; phylum Actinomycetota; class Actinomycetes; order Mycobacteriales; family Nocardiaceae; genus Nocardia; species Nocardia sp. NPDC058640. The sequence continues at coordinate 38,532 of NZ_JBHXRG010000024.1, read as the reverse complement.
GCCGCGGGGATCGCCACGGTCGGTCCGGGCGGCAGCACCCTGGTCGCACCGGTCATCGACGCACCACCGGCGCCACCGGGCAGCGGCGGCATGTGACCCGCGCGCACCGCGGCCACGGCGTCGGCGAACTCGCCGCCGCTGCTGTAGCGCTGCAGCGGGTCCTTGGCCATGGTGATGGCGATCAGTTCGTGCACGTTGGCGGGCAGGTCGTCGGGCAGCGGCGGCGGTGCGTCGCGCACATGCTTCATCGCGACCGTGATCGCGCCCTCACCGGTGAACGGACGCACGCCTGCCAGCGCTTCGTAGCCGACGATGCCCAGCGCGTACACGTCCGACGCCGCGGTGGCGTCTTCGCCGATGGCCTGCTCGGGCGCGATGTACTGGGCGGTGCCCATCACCATGCCGGTCTTGGTCACCGGCGACGCGTCCACGGCCTTGGCGATGCCGAAGTCGGTGATCTTCACCTGACCGGTCGGCGTGACCAAGATGTTGCCCGGCTTCACGTCGCGGTGCACCACGCCTGCCGCGTGCGCGACCTCGAGTGCGCGCCCGGTCTGCTCGAGCATGTCCAGACCCTGGATGACCGAGAGTCGGCCCATCCGGTTGAGCACCGCGTTGAGCGGTTCGCCCTGCACCAGTTCCATGACCAGGTACGCGGTCTCGCCGCCCGACGGGTCGGCGGTCTCGCCGTAGTCGTAGATGCCGGCGATACCGGGCGCGTTGAGCTGCGCGGTGGTGCGCGCCTCCACCCGGAAACGCGCGCGGAAGGTCGGGTCGGCGGAGAACTCGGTCTTGAGGACCTTGACCGCCACCCGGCGATCCAGCCGGGTGTCCATGGCCTCCCACACCTGACCCATACCGCCGGTGGCGATGAGCCGCTGCAGGCGGTAGCGGTCGGCGATCAAAGCACCGTTGTTCAGCATCGGGGCCCCCGTGTTGTCACTCGCACACTCATTTCGTTCAGCCCCCTGCCAGGCCAGCGTCCAGTACCGACCTCGCGATCGGCGCGGCTACCGAACCTCCGGTGGCCGCCAGCGCCCGATCGCCGCCGTTCTCGACGATCACCGCGATGGCGATCTTCGGGTTCTGCGCGGGCGCGAAGGCCATATACCAGGCGTGGGGCGGGGTGTTACGGGGATTGCTGCCGTGTTCGGCGGTTCCGGTCTTGGACGCGATCTGGTAGCGCGTTCGCCCGCCGCCCGCGGTATTGGCTTCGGAGGCGATCATCAGGTCGGTCAGCGTCGACGCTACCGGCTGGCTCACGGCCTGGCCGATGCTGACCGGCTCGGTCTCGCCCAGGTCGGACAGATCGGGCGCTTGGATCCGGTCCACCAGGTACGGCTGCATTCTGGTGCCGCCGTTGGCGATGGTCGCGGCGATCACCGCGACATTGAGCGGGGTCACCGCAACATCGCGCTGGCCGATGCTGGATTGGCCCAGTGCCGCGTTGTCCGGGATCGGACCGACGGTGGACTCGGCCACGGGCATCGGCACGCCACGCATGGGACCGATGCCGAACGCCGCGGCCTCGTCCTTGAGCTTGGCCGCGCCGACCTTCACACCCAGTTCCACGAACGCGGTGTTGCACGACCGCCGGAACGCCTCGTAGAGGCTGGCGGTGGGCTGGTCGCCGCAGGTGCTGCCGTTGTAGTTCTCCAGCGTGGTGCTGGTGCCGGGCAGGGTGATGTTGGGCGCGGCGGTGAACTGGTCGTTGGGCCCGGCCACCCCGTTGGACAGCGCCGCGGCGGTGACCACGGCCTTGAACGTCGAGCCGGGCGGGTAGGTCTGCGAGATCGCGCGATTGAGCATCGGCTGGGTGGGGTCGGTGCTCAGCCGTTCCCAGGCCGCCTTGCCCGCGGCGCCGTCGTGCGCGGACAGCTCGTTGGGGTCGTAGCTGGGCGTGGAGACCATGGTCAAGATCTTGCCGGTGCTCGGCTCGATCGCCACGACGGAGCCGGTGTAGCCCTTCGACGTCATCTGGTCGTAGGCCACCTGCTGCATGATCGGATTCAGCGTGGTCAGCACGTTGGCCCCGCGCGGATCGCGACCGGCGAACATGTCGATCAGTCGGCGACCGAACAGGCTCGAGTCATTGCCCGACAGCAACGGATCCTCGGCCAGTTCCAGGCCGGTCTTGCCGTACTGCATCGAGTAGAAACCGGTGATCGGTGCGTAAGCCGGTGGGGTGGAAGGGTATTCGCGCAGGTACTTGTACCGGTCGTCGGTGGCCACCGAGCTCGCCAGCACCGTGCCGTCCGCGGAGATCTGACCGCGCTGGCGCGAGTACTCGTCCAGCAGCACCCGCGAGTTACGCGGATCCGCGCGCAGGTCGTCGGCCTTGACCACCTGCAGGTAGGTCGCGTTCACGAGCAACGCCACCACCATCACCATGACGGCGACGGCGACGCGACGCAGTGGTGTATTCATTCGCTCACCCTGCTTTCCGGCCTGCGGACCAGCTCTGTCGCGGCGTCGGCGATCGGCGCCGGGGCACGCTTGCGCGCCGGGGCCGGTGCGCGCGCGGCATCGGAGATCTTCATCAACAGCGCCAGCAGCGCGTAGTTCGCCAGCAGCGACGATCCGCCGTAGGAGATGAACGGCGTGGTCAGACCGGTCAGCGGGATCAGTTTGGTGACACCGCCCACGACCACGAAGATCTGGATCGCGATGGTGAACGACAGACCGGCGGCCAGCAGCTTGCCGAAGCTGTCGCGCACGGCGAGCGCGGTGCGCAGCCCGCGCACGATGAAGATCAGGAACAGCATCAGCACCGCGGTCAGGCCGATCAGGCCCAGTTCCTCGCCGATGGTGGTGACGATGAAGTCGGTCTTGGCGAACGGCACCGTGTCCGGTCGACCACTGCCCAGACCCGTGCCCGCAAGGCCGCCGGTGGCGAAACCGAACATCGACTGCGAGATCTGGTAACCGGTGTTGTGGTAGTCGTCGAACGGGTGCAGCCAGGTGTCCACGCGCACGCGCACATGCCCGAACAGCTGATAGGCGAACACGAAACCCAGCGTGAGCAGCCCGCCGCCGATGATCAGCCAACCCACCCGCTCGGTGGCGATGTAGATCATCACCAGCACCGTGCCGAAGATGAGCAGCGAAGTGCCCAAGTCCTTTTCGAGCACGAGCACGCCGATGCACACGACCCACACGATCAGCACCGGGCCCATATCGCGCGGACGCGGCCACTCCATGCCGAGGAAGTGCTTGCCCGCCGCGGTGAACAGGTCACGCTTGGCCACCAGCACGCCCGCGAAGAACACGATCAGCGCGATCTTCGCGAATTCGCCGGGCTGCATGCTGAATCCGGGCAGCCGGATCCAGATCTTGGCGCCGTTGACTTCGGAGAAACGGCTGGGCAACAGTGCCGGAATCGCCAGCGCGATCAGCCCGACCAGGCCTACTGTGTAGGTGTAACGCGCCAGCGTGCGGTAGTCCCGCAAGACCACGAGCAGGCCGATGAACACCACGATGCCCAAGCCGGTCCACATGATCTGCTGGTTGGCGTCGGGCGAGGGCACCGGGGTCGCGTTGTACTTGGCCAGCTGTGCCTCGGCCAGATCCAGGCGATGGATCAGCACCAGCCCTAAACCGTTGAGCAGCGCCACGATCGGTAGCAGCAGCGGGTCGGCGAACGGCGCGAACCGGCGCACCGCCAGATGCGCGATCCCGAACAGCGCCAGGAACGCCACCCCGTACTTGGCGATGTCCCAGGTGATCGACTGTTCCTGGCTCGCCTCCACGATGAACAGCGACACCGTCGTGATTCCCGCCGCGCCCGCCAACAGCAGCAACTCCTGGTTGCGGCGTGTCGACGGTGGTGGCGCGGGCGCGAATCCGCCGGGGGGACTTGGGAAGGCCCCGGCCGACGGCTGTGGGGGTGCGGACATCAGTCCGTCACCCGGCAGTTCTCCCCTGAGATCTGCGGGGGTGTGGTGGTGGTCGGTACCGGCGCGGTGGTCGGCGCGGGCGTGGTCGGCGTCGCCGGCTGATCAGGGCCGGGAGTCGGTGTCGCGCCGGGGATCACCGGCGTGGGCTCGGGCGGCAGCACGCCGGGCTGCGGGACCGCTTCCTTCTTCACGCACGGCGGCAGGAGCTCTTTCTTCAGCGCCTTCATGCTGTCGCGTGCCTTGTCCAGCGAGTCCGGCGGCAGACTCTTGCGCACCTGTTCGCGCACGGCCTGCTGCAGGTCGGCCACCATCAGCTTCTTGCACCCGGCCGGCGCAGACTTGCCCGCTTCCACCACCGTGAGCTCGCTCTGGTTGGTCACACAGGCCGTGAGCTCCACGTCCTGGATGGAGTAGCCGAGGATCGAACCGGGCAGCCCTCGCATCACGACCACCTGGTCGTTGTCGGCGCCCACGTAGTAGTTGCTGCGAATCATCTTGTAGCCCACCACGAGTCCCACCGTGACCGCGGCGATCAACGCCACCGACAGCAGCAGCCAGCGCAGTTTGTGCGACTTGGTCTCCACCGGCGGCGGTGCCGCAGCGGCCCGGCGCGGTTGCGCGCGCGGGGGACGCATGGCGGCGGCCCGACCCGCGGCGGTGTTCGGCGGCGGGGCGTCCTCCTCCTGCTCGGTGGAGGCGGCACCGGCCAGGATCGGATGACTCTGGCCGTAGTCCAGGTCGATCACGTCGGCCACGACAACGGTGACGTTGTCGGGACCGCCTGAGCGCAAAGCCAATTCGATGAGCCGGTCGGCGCACTCGTCGGTATTGCCCTCGCGCATGGTGTTGCCGATGGTCTCGTCGCTGACCACATCGGACAGGCCGTCCGAGCACAGCAGATACCGGTCGCCCGCGCGGGATTCGCGCATGATCAGCGTCGGCTCGATCTCGTTGCCGGTCAGCGCGCGCATGATCAGCGAACGCTGCGGGTGCGTGTGCGCCTGCTCGGCGGTGATCCGACCCTCGTCCACCAGCGACTGCACGAACGTGTCGTCGCGGGTGATCTGGGTCAGCTCGCCGTCGCGCAACATGTACGCGCGCGAGTCACCGATGTGCACCAGGCCCAGCTTGCGTCCCGCGAACAGGATGGCGGTGAGCGTGGTGCCCATGCCGTCGAGTTCGGGTTCGGCCTCGACATGATCGGCGATCGCGGCATTGCCGGAATGCGTTGCGTGGTCGAGCTTTCCGAGGATGTCGTCGCCGGGCTCGTCGTCGTCGAGATGCGCCAGTGCGGCGATCATCAACTGGGAGGCCACTTCTCCGGCGGCGTGCCCACCCATGCCGTCGGCCAGCGCGAGCAGTCGTGCCCCCGCGTAGACCGAATCTTCGTTGTTGCCCCGGACGAGTCCGCGGTCGCTTCGCGCGGTGTAGCGCAGAACAAGAGTCACGATCGCAGCTCGATCACTGTTTTGCCGACCCGGACAGGAGTACCGAGCGGAACGCGGACGGCGGTGGTGACTTTCGCGCGGTCGAGATAGGTGCCATTGGTAGAACCGAGGTCCTCCACGTACCAGTCGTCACCACGCTGAGACAGTCGCGCGTGCCTGGTCGAGGCGTAGTCGTCGGTGAGTACCAGCGTCGAATCGTCGGCGCGTCCGATGAGAACCGGTTGCGTGCCGAGGGTGATCCGAGTGCCGGCCAGTGATCCATGAGTCACCACTAGATACTTGGCGCCCTTCTGGCTTCGGCTGAAGGAGGGCAGACCGATGGACCCGCGATTTCCGCGGGTTGCCCTCGGCTGAATCCGTATGCCGGATGCCGCGTAGATATCGCTGCGCAAGGTCCGCAGAACGGCCCAGACGAACAACCAGAGCAGCAGCAGGAACCCCGCGCGGGTCAGTTGCAGGATCAATCCCTGCACGGCGTTCCACCTCCTGTTCGCCCGGGTACGTCGATACGGCGGGTGCGGCGCGAACCACCCCCACCAGCGTGCTGGCTTGCGGGTCCCGAGGTCGGGACCGTGCGTGTAATGGCAGCATCATAGAGCCGACAGCGTCGACTCGAGACGTGCACCGCGCAGCTTACGGGATCAGACGATCCGGATCAGGATCTCGGAATGTCCGGCCCGGATGACGTCGCCGTCGGCGAGCTGCCAATCCTGCACGGGGGAGCCGTTGACCAGAGTTCCGTTGGTGGAACCCAGATCTGACAGCATGGCCGTCTGACCGTCCCAGCGCACCTCGATGTGGCGTCGCGAGACGCCGGTATCGGGGAGCCGGAAGTGGGCGTCCTGGCCGCGGCCGATGATGTTGGAACCCTCGCGCAGCGCGTAGGTGCGGCCGCTGCCGTCGTCGAGCTGCAGCGTGGCCGAGTAGCTGGACTGGGCGGGGGCGCCGTAGCCCGCGGCCTGCTGGCCGTAGCCCTGCTGCTGCGGTTCGGCGTAACCCTGCTGGCCGTAGCCGCCCTGCTGGTCGTAGGCGGGTTCGGCGTAGCCCTGCTGCCCGTAACCGGCCTGCTGGCCGTAGCCCTGCTGCTGCGGTTCGGCATAGCCTTGCTGGCCGTAGCCGCCCTGCTGGTCGTAGGCGGGTTCGGCGTAGCCCTGCTGCCCGTAACCGGCCTGCTGGCCGTAGCCCTGCTGCTGCGGTTCCGCGTAACCCTGCTGGCCGTAGCCACCCTGCTGGTCGTACGCGGGCTGGTCGTAGCCGGGGGCGGGCGCGGGGGCGCCGTAGCCACCCTGCTGGCTGTACGCCTGCTGGCCGTAGCCACCCTGCTGGTCGTAGCCGGGCTCGCCGTACGCGGGCGCGGCGCCGTACCCGGGCTGGCCGTAACCGGGCTGCGCGGGCGCGGCCGGGTCGTAGCCGTTCTGGTAGTCGCCGCCGTATCCGGGCTGCGCCTCGGGCGCGCCGTAGCCACCGCGGCCGTAATCATCGGCAGGGTAGGGAGCCCCCGGCGCGGCAGCGGGCGGCTGGTACCCGCGGTTGCGTGGATCGGACTCCGCGGGCTCTCGGCCGGGCTCGTAGCCTGAGTTATGCGTCATGGGGCCAGCTCCTGGTTGCGGGTGTGCGGGTCGTTGTGGCGGTTCGGGGCGAGGTGGGGCCGTCCCACGGCCTGCGTCGGGGTCGACGCGGCCGCTCGCTCTGAACATTCCGGTGTGCAGCGTAGGTGATGCCTCGAACGCCACGTGTACTTCGCCGTAGGTCTGCCACCCCTGCTCGCGGATGTAATCCTGCAAGTGTTTGGCGAACGCTTTGGTTGTCAGGTCGTGGTCGGCGTCGAGCTTGCCGTGATCGGTCTCGTTGATCGTGATCACGTAACTGTTGGGCGCCAGTCGATGCCCGCCCTCCAGATCCTGGATCTGATCTGCGGCTTCCCGCTGCAGCGCGGCCTCCACCTCCTGGGGGACCACACTGCCGCCGAACACCCGCGCGAACACGTCACCGACAGCGCCTTGTAGACGACGTTCGAATCTAGAGACGATCCCCATCACAGCCCTCCCTTCGGTGCGCGTGTCCGCCCTCCTCGACACACTGTTACGGCGTGTCCGAACCCGACCACGTTCCTTGCATGATATCCACGATCCTCCACCTGGGTAACTCCCGGCGGCTCCGCCTGGTTCCCCCGCCGAATTTCGCCGCATCGTCGCAGGTCAGGGAATCGATTTTATTTTCACACGCGGGGCATGTTAGATTTTTCCAGTCGCTCGGGCGAGTGGCGGAATGGCAGACGCGCTGGCTTCAGGTGCCAGTGTCCGTAAGGACGTGGGGGTTCAAGTCCCCCTTCGCCCACCAGACTAAAGGCTCGATCCAATCGGATCGGGCCTTCAGTCGTTTTCGGGCTCAGGGGCGGGCGATGCGAAGCAGGGCGACCCGATCGTTGTGCGCGCGAGATCAGGCCTTGTGGGCGATGAGCAGGTGGTGCGGGATGGGTGGATTCGGCAGGGTGCGCTGTTCGACGGTGAGTCCGGCGGCGGTGAGTGCCGCGGTGACCTCGGCGACGGGGCGCAGGGTGAATCCGTAAGGGGTGAAGGGCATTTTGCCCATCGCTTCGGGGTCGCCGATGCCGATCACCGCTGTGCCGCCCTGGCGTAGGACGCGGGCGAGTTCGGCGCAGGCGGCGGGGAGGTCGTCGAGGAAGTAGATGGTGTTGACGGTGATCGCCGCGTCCAGGCTCGCATCGGGGAGGGGGAGGGCGGTGAGGGTGCCGTCGGCGAGGGCGAGGCGGCGCTCGGCGACTTCCATGGCGAAACGGCCGCGGGCGCGGGTGAGCATGTCAGGGGACGGCTCGATGCCGTGGGCCACGCCTTCGGCGCCGATGCGGGCGAGCAGCAACTCGAGCCCGACGCCGCCGCCGAAGCCGATGTCGGCGACCGTCGCGCCGGTGGTGGGGGCGGCGGCCTCGACGGCCGCCGCGATGGCACGTTTGTTGCCGCGATCGAGTACGAACGCCACGCCCTTACCGAGCACACCGTGCGGGTTGCCGAGCTGGCCGGCGATTGTCGTGAGCAGGCGATCTTTGACCCCGGTCATGTCGTCATCGTAGGGGGATCCACTCGTCGCCGATGCCTCAGCGTGATCGGAATACTTCTCTTCGGCCGGGAATTCGGGTTCGATACCGACCGTGTCGTCTGTAACTCGCGTTCTCGCCCTTGCCCTCGTATCGATGTGCGCCTGGGCGGGTCCGGCGTCGGCCGACCCGGTGACGGGTCCGCTGGCGACCAATCCTTTTCTCGGTCCGTTGGGGACGGCGACAATGCACGGCGACGCGGGGTCGTCGGATGTGACGCCGTTGGCGGGGCCGCGGCCGGGTGCGGCGGTCACGGTGTATCCGCTCGCGGCGGCCTGCCCGACGCTGCTGCAAGGGTCCGACGGGCTGGTGGTCGGGTTGTGCACGGCGATCGCGGGGCAGACGCCGACGGTGTTTCTGTTCGACGCCGCGGCGACCGGGCCGGTCGGTAAGGCCGTGGCCTCGTTGCCGTTGGCCAGGGGGAGCCTGCTGGGCGGGGTGTACGCGTATCTCGACAACGAGGACCGCCTGGTGGTGGTCGACGGTGGGCGGCAGCTGTTGCGGGTCGCTCATGTGCGAAACGGGGACGGGGCGTGGCGGTTGGAGGCCGGCGTTCAGGCGGATCTGTCCGGCGCGATTCCGCAGGGGGACAACGTGACCGGGCTCGTGCCCGACTGGGCGGGCAATGTCTGGTTCGCGACGGGGCGCGGGATCGTCGGGTTCGTCGATGCGCAGGGCCGCGTCGCGACGGTGACGCTGCCGTCCGGCGAGCAGGTGACCAACAGCATCTCCTCCGCACCCAATGGCGGTGTAGCCGTCGCCAGTTCGCACGCGCTCTACGAACTGCGAGCCGAAGACGGTCTACCCGAACTGCTCTGGCGCGCACCCTACGACCGCGGGTCCGCGCGCAAGCCGGGACAGCTGGGCTGGGGGACAGGGTCGACACCCACCTACTTCGGACCCGTGACCGGCGACGAATACCTCGCCATCGTCGACAACGCCGACGACCAGGTGAAGCTGATCGTGGCGCGCTCGGGCTCGGGGGAGCAGGTCTGCTCGATTCCGGTGCCGGTGCGTGGCAGTGAGAATTCGCCGATCGCGATCGGTTCGTCGATCTTCGTCGCAAGCACCTACGGCTACCCGTATCCCGCCGTTCCCGAGGGTGCCGGACCTGCGGTTCCCGCGAACGCGCCGTTCCGCGGCGGCTTGAGCCGTGTCGATCTCACCGTCGGCGGGTGTGTCCCGGTGTGGGACAGCGCGATCCGTAGCGCCGCCGTGCCGCGACTGTCGCTGGCCGACGGCGGCATCCACACCGTGCGCCGCGTCGGACCCGACATGACAACCCCCCTCGACGGATTCGACTATGTCGTGATCGACCCCGAAACCGGGGCTGTTCGCACCTCCACACCCCTGCCAGGCACTGTCGCCGAGGATCCGCTGCAGATGGCCGCGCTCATCGCGCGCGACGGCGCGCTGTGGCAGGGGACCATCTCCGGGGTCGTGCGCGTGGGTTGATCGTCGGCGGGCACGTCGTGTCCTGCCGGTGACCTCTTTGCCCCGTCGGCCGCCGAATAGTCCTCGCGGGCCGTAGATGAGTCGAACGTCACACTGGCCTACTCGGGGCCGTGTTCCTGCTGTTCTCCTGCCGATTTCGAGGTGTTCGGCGGACCTTTCGCAACCGGTCATCCGTCCAGTTATGGGCCTCGAATCCAGTCTTTTCCCCCGATTGCTGAGTGGCGATCATGTTTGCAGGCCTGTAAACAAACTCGAGGTCTCTTTTGACGTTTCAACTGGTCGGCAACTGTAATTCCGTTGCTGTAACCGCAGGTGAACGGCTATGGCGAGACCGCAGTGTGATCGGGGGCAACCCCGACCGATATTCGCCTGAGATAGCTGAGACGGATGAATGACTCGTTTTCGAAGGTTTGCCGGGGGTGAATTCTCGGTGCCGCCGACTGCTCGATCTCCGCGATGCCGGAAGTTTGCTGCAGGTGTGAAAATTGGTGTGTCCACAGGCCTTTGCAGGTTCGCAATTCCTACCCCGGACCTGCGCGTTGGGGGTTGCGTGGGCATAACGATTGTGTACAGTTGACGGTAACGCTGGCCGCAGTTCGAGCCCGACTCGCTGCGGCCAGCGGAACTCAAATGGGGGAGTTCTTCACCGTCTCGTAACCTTCCGTAGCTGCCGGTTGTCCCGTGCCGTCCCGGGGCCGTGTGCTCGGAGTTGTCGGCCGCGCAAATGCACGCACACCTGCGAGCTCAGACGCGGTCGAGAACCTGTGACGGTGCGCCGAGCCACCGCTGCGTCGGATCCGGCAGCGCGGCCGGTGCCACTGCCAGCGCATCCTGTTCCTCGGCCACCCGCCTGCCGATCCCGAACACGTAGAACAGGAACAGCGCCTCCGCCGCGAACCCGAACGCGATCCGCGCGGGCGCGGGCAGCCCGCTGGGCGTCACGAACCCCTCCAGCAGTCCACACACCAGCAGCACACCCACCAGCCCCAGCGCCACGGTCGCGGTGGCCCGCCCCTGCCTGGCCATCGCAGCGGCCCTGCTGCGCCCGCCGGGGTCCACCAGCGTCCACCCCAGCTTCAACCCCACCCCACCCGCCACGAACAGCGCGGTGAGCTCCAGCGTGCCGTGCGGGAGGATGAAGCCGAAGAACGAGTCCAGCCGCCCCGCGTCGGCCATCAATCCACCGGTTATCCCCAGGTTCAGGGCATTCATGAACAATGCATACACAGCCGGCAGGATCAGTACACCGGTGAACAACGCGATCGCCGAGACCAGTGAATTGTGGGTCCACACCTTCGCCGCGAAGGCGTCGTTGGGGTGTTCGGAGTAGTACGTTTCGAACGAACCCCCAGGTCCGGTGACTGTGGACAGATCTCCGTCGGGTATCCCCAGTGCATCGCGCGCGGCCGCGGACTTATCCACAAGCACGGCGATCACGGTCGAGACGGCGAGAAAAATCGCAGTTGTCCCCAACCACCACGGCCAGGCTCTATACACAGCCGCGGGAAAGTATCGGGTGAAGAAACGGCCCACTTCCTGCCACGGTTGCGACTTCGCCGACAGCACCCGGCCGCGCGCTCGCGCCAGCAGCGCGCTGAGCCGTTCCACCAGCTCCGGATCGGGCTGGTGGCCTTGCAGTTTCGCCAACTGTTGCGAGGTGGATCGGTACAACCGCACCAGCTCGTCGGCTTCGGCACCGGTCAGCTTGCGCTGACGCACCAACTGATCCAGGCGGTACCACGAACGTTGGTGCGCCCAGCTGTAGGAATCGGTGTCCATATCGGGAATGCTAGCGATATGGCTGAATTCACCACCGGCGAAGCGGTGGCGCTGCACCTCCCGATCGCGCGCATCCCCAGCCGTGCGGGCGCTTTTCTGCTCGACCTGACGCTGCAGCTGATGCTGGCGCTGACGCTGCAGTACGCGCTGACGGTGATCCTGTTGACCACCGACGCGGACTCCGCCTGGCTGTCGGTGAGCATGGTTGTCACGGTGGTGACCGTGCTGATCGCCTACCCGGTTTGCAGTGAAACCCTCACGCGCGGACGCTCACTGGGCAAGATGGCGTTCGGTCTGCGGGTGGTGCGCGCCGACGCCGGGCCGATCGATTTCCGGCACGCGCTCACCCGTGGACTGGCGGGCGCGATTGTGGATTTCTGGATGCTCGGCGCGTTCGGCGCGGTCGCGGTGATCACGTCGCTGAGTTCACGCGACGGCAAACGGGTGGGCGATGTGCTGGCTGGAACGGTGGTTGTCCACAACCGGCAGGCCATGCCGTCACCCTCGCTGGCCGTCGCGCCGCCGTGGCTCACAGCCTGGTCGGCGCGGCTGGATCCCAGTGGCATCTCCGATGAATTGGCGGCGGCCGCACGCCGGTATCTCACCCGCCTGCCGACATTGACCCCGCCCACACAGCACTATTTGGGCACGCAGCTGGTCGAGGCGATGTGTGTGGAATTGCGTTGTCCACAGCCTGTGGGCTACCCGCCGTATCACGTGCTCGGCGCGATCATGGCTCGGCGACAGCAGCTTTCGCGCGTGTAGATCCACAGCCTGTGGATGAATCGCCTGTGGATGAATTCGGCGATGTTCGAACGCGCCTGTGCACGAATCCCCCTGTGGATGAATCTGTTAGCGAACCGGTGGATGAGCTGTGAGTACCGGTGGAAACTCCCGTTATCCACAATGTGGTGTGGCTGTGCACAATTCGCGTTATGCACAGCCCTACAGCGAGCCGGACTGCTTCAGTTCGAGGTACTCGTCGGCCAGCGCCTCTGGCAGTTGATCGGGGGCCGCGGCCACCACGGCGACCCCGCGCCGTCGCAGCGATTCCTGCACCACAGCGCGCTCGGCCAACACGGTTTCGGCGGCAGCCGCCGAGTACACCGCGGTCCTATCGCCCGCCGCCGCGGCGATTTCCGGGTCGGTGACCGACACGATCAGCACCCGGTGCCGACGGGTCAAAGTCGGCAAGGCGGGCAGCAGATGCTCGGTGACCGTCGGCCCGTCCAGACTGGTGAACCACACGATCAACGCACGCCTGCGAACCCGCGAAATCACCGTGCGCACAAGGCCGGTCGTATCGGTGTCCACCAGCTGTGGAGTAACGCCCGCGAGGGTGTGCATAAGTTTCAACGGCAGCTGATTGCCGCCCACGCCACTGACTTCCGCGCGCACCCGCTGGTCATAGGCCAACAGGTCGACGGTGTCACCCGCCGCCGCAGCCAACCCACCCAGCAGCAGCGCCGCCTCGATCGCACTGTCCAGCCGGGTGCCCTCGCCGACCCGGCCCGCACTGGCCCGCCCGGTATCCACCACCATCAGCATGTGCCGGTTGCGTTCGGGCCGCCAGGTGCGCACCAGCACGTCGTTGGCGCGCGCGGTGGCCCGCCAATCGATACTGCGTACGTCGTCACCCGCCACGTACTCACGGAACGAATCGAACTCGGTGCCCTGCCCACGCGTATTGGCCACATTGCGGCCCTCGAGATGGTGCAGCCGCTTCACCTTCGAACGCAGCAGTCGCTCACTGCGGAACGCGGGCAGCGCGCGCACGCGAGCGGGCACATCGATGCGGCTCTGTCGGCCCGCCAGTCCGAGCGGTCCGAGCAGCCGCACCGTCACCGGGCCCGCGACCCGATCGCCGCGGTAGGTGGGAGTCAGCTTGGTACGCAGCCGGATTCGCGTATGCGGCGCCAGGTCCAGGTGATGGCCGCGCAGTTCGGCGCGCGCACTATCGGGCCATGAGTCCCACAGCGTGCCGCGCACAGTGCCCGTGCCGACATTGGTGACCGCCAACTCCACCTCGGCGCTGCGACCCAACCGCACCACCGTCAACGGCTCGCGGGTCACCGACAACGCATCGGCCCGCGCGGTCAACGCGACGTCGACCAGCAGCACCGTCACCAGCACCGCGCACGCGGCCAGCACACCCACAGCTGTCGGCACCACGAACATCACCACCGCCGCCGCGACCGTGGCGAGCAGCGCGAACCGGCCTGTGACCACCACGTCGCTAGACCGGAACCGGCACCGAGACCAGCAACGACGAGAGCACACCCTCGGTGCTCACCCCGTCCAGCTCCGCCTCCGGCCGCAACTGCAGACGATGCCGAAGCACTGCCATCGCAACGGTTTTCACGTCGTCGGGCGTCACATACGCGCGGCCGTTGAGCCAGGCGTACGCACGCGCGGCGGCCAGCAGCGCGGTCGCGCCACGCGTGGACGCACCGTGCGCGACGGCGGGGGAGGAGCGGGTCGCGCGGCACAGGTCCACGATGTAGGCCAGCACCTCAGGGCTCACCGTCACCTGCCCGACCGCCGCGCGGGCGGCCGCGATGTGCTCGGGCCCGGCCACCGGACGCAGCCCCGCCGCGCCGAGGTCGCGCGGGTCGAAGCCGGCGGCGTGCCGCTGCAGGATGCGGAACTCGTCGTCGCGGTCGGGCAGCCTGATATCGACCTTGAACAGGAATCGGTCCAGCTGCGCCTCGGGCAGCGGGTACGTGCCCTCCTGCTCGATCGGGTTCTGGGTGGCGATCACCACGAACGGATCGGGCAGCGGGCGCGGCTGGCCGTCGACCGAAACCTGGCGCTCCTCCATCGATTCCAGCAGCGACGACTGGGTTTTCGGTGGCGTGCGGTTGATCTCGTCGGCCAGCAGCAGGTTGGTGAACACCGGCCCCTTGCGGAAGGTGAACTCCGCCGAATGCGGGTCGTAGATCTGCGACCCGGTGACATCGCCCGGCATCAGATCAGGGGTGAACTGCACCCGCGCGTGCTCGAGGTCCAGCGAGGTCGCCAGCGCGCGCACCAGCAGCGTCTTCGCCACGCCGGGAACACCTTCCAGCAGCACATGGCCGCGGCACAGCAGCGCCAGCACCAGGTACAGCACGGCCTGATCGTTGCCGACCACCGCCTTGCCGATCTCGGTGCGCAACGCGGCCAGCGCCGCCGCGGCTTCGGTCGCGCTCGGTGGTTTCTGCAGGACTGTGTTGTCGGTCATCCGAGCTCCGTCTCGATCCATTCGAGGTGTGCGGCAATGTAATTCAGCGTCGTCTCGTCGGACACCTCGCCGAACAGAACGGTGCCGATCTGCGCGGCGGGCACGCCGAGACGTGCCGCCACGGTATTCACGAGCTGATCGTCGGTGAACTCCCGGCCCAGCCGCGGCTTGATCCGCCGCAGCGTCGCCGACCGCAAGATCCCCGCCACGTGCGCCACGTCACCGGACTTGCGGTACAACCCCGCCTGACCGGCGAGCAGTTCGTTCGCAGGCACCTCGACCGGTCGCGGCTCACCGACCAGCGCCCCCCGCCTGCGCGCCCGCCACCAGATCACCGCGGCGAACGCGAGCAGGAACTGCAGCCCACCGAACGCGAGCCACCCAGGCAGCCGGGTGAAGATCGAGTCCTTGCCGCTGCCGAAGTCGAAGTCGTTATCGGAAGGCGGTTTGTCGGGTGGGTCCGGTGGTGCGGGCAAGTCGGGGGGAGTAGGTGCGGTCGGGGCGCCGCAGGACTGCATCGTGGCGTAGAGCAACAAGGCAATAGCGAGCCCCGCGGCTAGCGCTGCCCAGAATCGCGGGCTGTGCAGAATCGCGGGCAGCGGCGGAAGTTTCTTGCGCTGCTTGGGTTCTCGCTCGACAACCTCGATCTCTTGTGGATCGAGGACCGGCGGCGGCGCGGATTGGGAGTAGCGATCGGCGTACTCGAGCCGACGGTATTCGTCCTCGGTAGCCGCGCGACCGCCGTAGACAACTTCATCGAAACTGTGTGCGGCCGGGTGCAATTCGACCGAATGCTCCGGCGGCAGAGCGGTAGTCGCGTCATCGGCGGTTTCCTGCGCCGTGCGAGAACGACGAACCGGCAAACTGCCGTCCTGCTCGAGCCCACGCAACACCGCACGAAAACGCTCACGCAACGCACGGTCGTAATCACGCCTGCCAGCAGCACTTTCGGCAGCAGCTCGATGCTCGGCAGCGGCACCGAGACGTGGCTGCGGCGGAATCCCATCGGGCGGATTCGTCATCGGCGACCACCCGGAATCCTGATATCCAAGCCCTCACGCACACACCGTCGACTGATGTAGCAGAGCACGCGACTGTTCGCCTCGACGATCTCACTCACGACCACCACCAGCAGACACCCACCCACCAGCAACGTGATCACGGCCCACTGGTGAGTACCGGAGACATCGGTGAGAAAGAACGGAATCCCGAACGCGGGCACAGCAAGTGCCGCGAAAAGAAGCCGCTGAGTAAGCCACAACCCCGCAGTCGACCAGACCGCCCCGTGCATGAGCTCCTTCGAACGCCCAACGGCCACCCCGAAACCGACGCCCTCCGCAACGATCACCGGCTCGGTGACAAACCGCCGCGCCCGCACATTCGAAAGCCAAATCAGCGCAAGCGGATACGTGATGATCAAAATGCTGCCCAACAGCAACACCCCGACCCCGCTGAGCGTGAACATGATCTGCGCCGAAATCAGCGCCCCCGCATGATGACTCGCACCCCGCAGCCCATCGAGCACCCCGTACCGAACCCCGTTGAAATCGGCCAACGCAATCGCGGTAGTCGCCCCGCGCAGTACCAGCCGAACCACCCACACACAGGTAGCGGTCGACAGCACCGCAGCCCACCCGGTCCCCGCATCAGACCCATCGGTGAGATGCGAAACCGTCCCGGTAAACGCAAGAACGACAAGAACCCCCACCACCAGCGCCCCACCGCCGAGCACAGCAAAGGCCCGAAGATGGGCCTGGATCAGCGCGAACGGCTCATCGAGCAACTCGCGAAAACGCAGCGGACGAACCGGCACCGTGGGTGGCGTCGGCGGCAGCGATGAAGACCTGCGCGCCGGATCGATTCCCGCCCCGACGGCGCCAACCGTTTCGACGGGGGGACGCACGCGCCGAGTGTAACCAACCCGCCCCACCTAGACCCCGTATGTCTTTTCGTACGGAGGGGCCCGCCCCGATCTGGACTGAGTGGAGGGTGCGACGAAGGAGTACCCGGAGGGAGGGAAGATCGGGGGCCCGAAGGGCCCCGACTCGAGCGCGTCAGCGCTCCAACAAACACAGCAAGGCGCACAGCCCAGGACCAGTTCTAACCAGGCAGTCCCTACCCAACGCATACAGCCCAGGACCAGTTTTACCCAGGCAATTCCCTACTTCGGCAGCGCAACCCGAGTCGTCTTCAACCGCCCCCGCAACGTCACCTCTTCCCCCAGAACCCACTGCGCAGCCTCCCCCGCACCCGCCGCCTCCAACGTCGTAGCCGAACTCAACAACCGCCCCTCGTACTGCTTCGACAACTCACAAAGCCGCGCAGCCTCATTCACCGCATCCCCGATCACCGTGAACTCATACCGGTTATGCGTGCCCACGTTCCCCGCCACCACCCGCCCAGCAGCCACCCCGATCCCCGCATCCAAATCCGAAGCGTCCTTCAGCCGCCGCTGAATAGCCCGCCCACAAGACAACGCCGACCCCGCAAGGTCTTCCAACGGAGCAGGCGTCCCGAACACCGCCAACGCCGCGTCTCCTTCGAACTTGTTCAACAACCCCCCATGCCGCTCGACCTCGTCGACGACGATGTCGAAGAACCGGTTCAGAATCCCCACGATCTCCGGTGCGGGCAGTGTCGCCGCCATCGTCGTGGATCCGATGATGTCGATGAACAGCGCCGCGGCCTCGGTTTCGGTGCCGCCGAGTACCGGCTGTGACGCGATGGCCGCCATCGCCACGTCGTGGCCCACGTGCTTGCCGAACAGGTCCTCGATCATGGCGCGTTCGCGCAACCCGTGCACCATCATGTTGAACCCGCTCTGCAGTTCGCCCAGTTCGGTGCCGTCGTAGAGCGGGATCTCGGCGGCGAGGTCACCGTTTTCCACCCGGCGCAGCGCCTGCCGCACACCCTTGATCGGCGCGACCGTGGCGGCGACGACCTGGGCCATGAGGATCAACCCGAACAGCAGCGCCGACCCGCCGAGGCTGAGCATGCAGACCGCGAGTCGGGCCTTGCTCACCGCCGGGTCGGCCAGTGCCCACACCGCAACCGTCATCGACAGCGCGACCGGCACCCCGACCCCGACCAGCCACGACAGCATGGTGCGGCCGAATACGCCGATGCCGCGACGGCGGTGCGGGTCGGCGGCGAGCACGCGCGCGGTGACGGGGCGCAGGGCGAATTCGATGATCAGGTACGAGTTGGCGCACACGACGATGGCGGCGGCGCCGATCGCGAGCACGACCTTGGGGATGAGCGCGGGTTCGAGCACGCCGTAGATCACGGTGAGCACGATCAGCGTCAACGTCCACAGCACCGCCTGCTGCAACACCATCCAGCGCGGCGCCGACACGGTGACGCGCTGTTCGTGCGGCGTCGGCACCTGTTCGGTGTCGGTGGCCCAGCGCATCGACCGCACCCCGGCCACCGTGCCCCACACCGTGCCGACGGCCAGCGCCAGCCCGGCACAGACCGGTGTGATCACGGTGTTGACCAGCAACAATTCCCTGGTGAACACCGTGGGCCCCGGCAGCACGAAGCCGGCGAGCACCACGACCATGGTGATGCCGATGAGATTGGCGATGATCAGCGGAATGGTGAGCAACAACTGCACTCGAACGCGGCGCGCCATCGACTTCTCGTCGACCGGTCCGAGCAGCGGGGAGCCCCACGGCGCTGATCTCACGCCGGCGGGTCCATCGCGGTTGATCACCCTCGAACTGTAAACCGGTCTACCCGGTACCGGCAGTAGAGTAGCTCAGGTCACTGCCCGCGTCGGGCCGCTATACAAACTGGTAGTCACCGGTTTTGTGATCATCCACCGGGCAGCCGCACGAGAACGCGTCTGCGCAGCTATTCGATGTACAAGTGTTCACTCAGCGCGCGGGCGGCAGCTGACGCGGATCGTTGCCGGGCAGTTCGTCGTGGCGGCCGGGCAGCTCGCCGTGCCCGTGTCCACCGGGCAGTCCATTGCCCTGACCGGCGGGCAGCGCGGAGTAGTTCGGCGCCGACTGGTACTGCCGCGGATCCGGATGGAACCGGCTGGACGGCGCGTCGACCACGTTCGAGGCGATCTGCTGCGCGTACGGCTGCTGCTGGTAGGCGCCGGGCGGCAGGAATCCCTGGACGGGCTGTCCCTGCAGCTGATATCCGGCGGGCACGGCCTGCGGCGCCGAGGAATCCTGCGTATCGACAGCGACCTTGCGAGTGCGCCGCAGCGTGAACGTCACCTCTTCGACCTCCTCGAACGCCTGCCGCGCGGTCCGCATGGGATGCGTGGCCGAGTCGAAGGCGTTGGCCACGAACGCGGGCACCAGCGGACGAATCCACCGCGCGGCGGTATCGGTGAACGGCACGGTCCCGATGATCGGCAGTTCCAGGCCGCCACTGGGCGCCGGCTGAACAGGGGCCTGCTGCGCGGGCACCAACGCCCCCGAGGTCCCGGTGGGCAGCGCGTGCTGGACGTACCCGGCGGGCAGCTGCGATGTCACGTTCGGCTCCAGAGACACGGAGTCGTCCTTTCGATGCGGCTCGGAGAATCCGAGCTCGAAACCGCCGATCGCGGCGATGATCCTGGTGCGCTGACGTTCTCGATCGATCACGGTATCGGCCTCGATGGCCAGTTGTGCGGCGGTGAGCTCGTGTTCGGCGCGCATCGCCGCGGTTTCGGTGCGGACCTCGGCGCGTTTCACCGCGATGGCGGCGTCGGCTTCACGCTGGGCCCGATCCGCGACCTCGGCGGCGTCGACGCGACGATCCAGGGAGGTTTCCCCGCGCCACCAGCGCAGCAGCAGCGGCAGCAGGGCGAGCACGACTCCGGCGACAAGAATGAGCAGTCGCAAAGCGGCGGCACCGGCGTGCGACGAGGTGTAGCTGTTCATGGCCAACCAGCGCGCGCCCAGCCCTCGGTCACCCTCGGCGAACGCGGTGGTCCGCGCGGCGGCAAGGGCGGCGGATTCGGTGCGAACCCGCTGGTCGAGGCCTTCGATGCGACCCTGCGAGGTGGCCAGTTGCTTGCGGGCGTCGTCGAGCATGTCGTTGGCGGTCTGCGCTTCGGGACCGCGACCCGGTACGCCGGTGATCCTGGTCTGCGGGCATTCCGGCGTCGGGTTGAACTCGCACCGCGCGATCACCAGCGACCGGTCGATCTCGGCCTGCGACTTGGCGATGCTCAGGTCAAGGGCCCCGCGGTCGGCGGTGGCCAGGTCGAACGAGGTGCGGGCGGCGACCACTGCGGGCGCGTTCTCGGCGTCGGCGTGCGCGCGCACGTCCAGTTCCCGGTCGACGGTGGCGCCCAGCAGCACGGTGGCGGCCAGTTCGGCGACGAACGCCCCGGCCAGCACGCCGACACCGATCCGGGCGGCCATACCGAGCCGATCGTCGTCGGCACCGGGACGCGTGGTGGCCAATGCCCGCCCGAGCGCACCCGCGGCGACCACGACGACCAGCGCGAACAGCACCGCGAGAACCACCCCGCTCGAGGCGGCCAGCAGCGCGGCCATCGCCACCAGTCCCGCGATCACCGCGAACAGCGCTACCGCCGCACCGGTGATCAGGTAGCGGCTCTGTTCATGGTTGTAGGCCTGGTCAGCGCCCGTTTCGGGGTCCCTACGCGCGGGCGTGGCGAGCCCGCCGCCCAGCCAGGTGAGTAAGCCGGTCATCAATTCTCCCCGGGTCGAGCTCCACAGGCATGGCGAAACTGTCATGGATTCGTGCTGTCAGCGTGACAGGCCGTCAGGCGACACACCGAGCGTCGAAGGGTCGCTTGTGGTCAGCCTCACAGTCATGTCGACCGGGCATCGTGCGCGCGCCCGACATTTCGGCGACGACCTCGGCGTGTCACACCCGGCGAGCCGAGGCGAACCGCCGCCCGCGCCGAATTTGTGTCCAAGGACACTGCCCAGAGTTAGCCAGCGGTGTGCTGTGGCGCACATTCGACAATACAGACCGTACGGTCGGCCCACTGGCGCGCTCGTCGGGGCCCGTGTCGGGAATATCTCACCGCCCACACCCCTGGTTAGCGGGGATAGCAGGTTTGACCAGGTCAAGGAACGGGAAATCTGCTGCGGTGCAGGTGAGTTCAGCTTTCGGCCTCGGGTCGAAGGCTGATCGCAGGCTGCTCGTCGACGGTGTTCGCGCAGGTGAGCACGGGTTGTTCGGGATCGATCCAGGCCCCGGTCTGCTTTACACTGGACGACGCGCGCGACGATGCAAGCGGTCGTTACAAAGCCCAGCTAGACGGGGTAGTTAGCTCAACCTTAGTTGGTTGGGTCTGCCGTCTGACTTATCGTTTGCTCTTACGCCGAACGCACCCATGTTCGGCACAACCACCCGATCGAGGGCCGGTGAAACCGGGCCAAGAGTAGCGGGTGAAACCCCGCACAGAGGTAAGGGATGAGTAAGCATCCCGTTACCTCTGAGCACCCCAACTACGTCAACGCCCCGAACCATCATCGCCGCTGGTTTGTGGATCGTACGGACGCAGTCTTGACGGAGGCGAAACGACGAAGGGCCCACGCTCAGCTCGCTGAGTGGCCGACATCGACAGCCGACTTTCTTGAAGGCAGAGGCATGACGCAACTTCCTGGCCACAGGTCACCCGGAGTCACCGGGCTCTACGATCCGGCATTCGAACACGACGCCTGTGGCGTCGCGTTCGTCGCCGACATGCACGGACGGCGCAGTCGAGACATCGTCGACAAGGCCATCACGGCCCTGCTGAACCTGGAGCACCGCGGTGCTGCGGGTGCCGAGCCGAACTCCGGCGACGGCGCGGGCATCCTGCTGCAGCTGCCGGACAAGTTCTTCCGTGCGATCCTCGCCGAAGAAGGCGCCACTTTCGAGTTGCCGCCGGAAGGCTCCTACGCCTCCGGTATCGCCTTCCTGCCGCAGGCCCGTCGCGAAGCCGCACGTGCCGCCTACGGCGTCGAGAAGATCGTCACCGAAGAGGGTCTGGCCGTTCTCGGCTGGCGCGAGGTCCCCATCGACGAGTCGTCGCTGGGCGCACTGGCGCGCGATGCCATGCCGACCCTGCGGCAGATCTTCATCGGTTCGCCCAAGAACTCCGCCGAGCAGCTGTCGGGCATGGACCTGGAGCGTCGCGCCTACGTGATCCGCAAGCGGATCGAGCACGAGCTCGGCCAGGCCGGTCCCGGTGAGGGCACTGTCGGCAAGGAATCGGTGTACTTCCCGAGCCTGTCCGGCCAGACCTTCATCTACAAGGGCATGTTCACCACGCCGCAGCTGCGCGCGTTCTACCTGGACCTGCACGACGAGCGCGTGGAGTCCGCACTGGGCATCGTGCACTCGCGCTTCTCCACCAACACGTTCCCCTCGTGGCCGCTGGCGCACCCGTTCCGTCGGGTCGCTCACAACGGTGAGATCAACACCGTCACCGGTAACGAGAACTGGATGCGCGCCCGTGAGGCGCTGCTGCGCAGCGACGTGTTCGGCAAGGACGAGGCGGGCAAGAACCGTCTGCAGAAGATCTTCCCGGTCTGCACCCCCGGCGCGTCCGATACCGCGCGTTTCGACGAGGTGCTGGAACTGCTGCACCTGGGCGGTCGCGAGCTGCACCACGCGATCATGATGATGATCCCCGAGGCGTGGGAGCGGAACGAGAACCTCGACCCCGAGCGGCGTGCGTTCTACGAGTACCACTCGATGCTGATGGAGCCGTGGGACGGCCCGGCGGCGGTCTGCTTCTCCGATGGCACCAAGATCGGCGCCGTGCTCGACCGCAACGGTCTGCGCCCGGGTCGCATCTGGGTCACCGAAGACGGCCTGGTCGTGCTGGCGTCCGAGGTCGGCGTGCTCGACATCGATCCGTCGACCGTGGTCCAGAAGATCCGCCTGCAGCCGGGCAAGATGTTCCTGGTCGACACCGAAAAGGGCCGCATCGTCACCGACGAAGAGGTCAAGTCGGAGCTCGCCCAGGCGGAGCCCTACCAGCAGTGGCTCGACGAGGGCGTCAGCCGTCTCGCCGACCTGCCCGACCGCCCGCACGTGCACATGTCGCACGACCGCGTGCTGATCCGTCAGCAGATCTTCGGATACACCACCGAGGACCTGAACCTGCTGATCACGCCGATGGCCAAGACCGGCGGCGAGGCACTGGGCTCGATGGGTACCGATACGCCGATCGCGGTGCTGTCGAACCGGTCGCGTCTGCTGTTCGACTACTTCTCGCAGCTGTTCGCACAGGTCACGAACCCGCCGCTCGACGCGATTCGTGAAAAGGTCGTCACCAGCCTCAAGCGCAACCTCGGCCCCGAGGCCGACTTGCTGCACCCGGGCCCTGACTCCTGTCGTCAGATCGCGCTCGAACAGCCCATTCTGGACAACGACGAGCTGGCCAAGCTCGTGCACATCAACGACGACGGCAGCCAGCCGGGCCTGCGCTCGGTGGTCGTGCGCGGTCTGTACCCGGTCGCCGAGGGCGGCGAGGGTCTGCGCAAGGCACTCGAGGCCATCAACACCCAGGTATCGGCCGCCATCGACGGTGGCGCGCGGATCATCGTGCTGTCGGACCGTGAGTCCAACGAGAAGCTGGCGCCGATCCCGTCGCTGCTGCTCACCTCCTCGGTGCACCACCACCTGGTGCGCGAACGCACTCGCACCATGGTCGGCCTGGTCGTGGAGGCCGGTGACGCCCGCGAGGTGCACCACATGGCTCTGCTGATCGGTTTCGGTGCCGCCGCGATCAACCCGTACATGGCCTTCGAGACCATCGAGGACATGCTCGAGCGCGGCTCGCTGGAGATGCCCGGCAGCACCGGCAACCACGACGCCGACTTCCGCAAGGCCGTCGCGAACTACTGCACCGCGGGCTCCAACGGCGTGCTCAAGGTGATGTCGAAGATGGGCATCTCCACGCTGGCCTCCTACAACGGCGCCCAGCTGTACCAGGTCATCGGCCTGGCGCAGGACCTGGTCGACGAGTACTTCACCGGTCTGCGCTCCCCGCTGGGCGGCATCGGTCTCGACGAGATCGCCGAAGAGGTGGCCATCCGCCATCGCGTGGCGTTCCTGGAGAACCGCAACGAGCGCGCGCACCGCGAGCTCGAGGTCGGCGGCGAGTACCAGTGGCGTCGTGAGGGCGAGTACCACCTGTTCAACCCGGACACGGTGTTCAAGCTGCAGCACGCGACTCGCACCGGTCAGTACTCGATCTTCAAGGAGTACACCAAGCTGGTCGACGATCAGTCCGAGCGCCTCGCCGCGCTGCGTGGGCTGTTCAAGTTCAAGTCGGGTCAGCGCGCGCCGATCTCCATCGACGAGGTCGAGCCCGCGTCCGAGATCGTGAAGCGTTTCTCGACCGGCGCGATGAGCTACGGCTCCATCTCGGCCGAGGCGCACGAGACCCTCGCGATCGCGATGAACCGCATCGGCGCTCGCTCGAACTCCGGTGAGGGCGGCGAAAGCCCCGCTCGCTTCGAGGTCGAGGAGAACGGTGACTGGCGTCGGTCGGCGATCAAGCAGGTCGCGTCGGGTCGCTTCGGCGTCACCGCGCACTACCTGACCAACGCCACCGACATCCAGATCAAGATGGCCCAGGGCGCCAAGCCGGGCGAGGGCGGCCAGCTGCCCGCGCACAAGGTGTACCCGTGGGTCGCCGAGGTGCGGCACTCCACGCCGGGCGTGGGTCTCATTTCCCCGCCGCCGCACCACGACATCTACTCGATCGAGGATCTGGCCCAGCTGATCCACGACCTGAAGAACGCGAACCCGCAGGCTCGGATTCACGTGAAACTTGTCGCGGAGCCGGGTGTCGGCACCGTCGCCACCGGTGTGTCCAAAGCACACGCCGACGTCGTGCTCATCTCGGGTCATGACGGCGGTACCGGCGCTTCGCCGCTGACTTCGTTGAAGCACGCCGGTGGTCCCTGGGAGCTCGGCCTGGCCGAGACCCAGCAGACGCTGCTGCTCAACGGCCTGCGTGACCGCATCGTGGTCCAGGTCGACGGTCAGATGAAGACCGGCCGCGACGTGATGATCGCCGCGCTGCTCGGCGCCGAGGAGTTCGGTTTCGCGACCGCGCCCCTGGTGGTCTCGGGCTGCGTCATGATGCGTGTGTGCCACCTGGACACCTGCCCGGTCGGCATCGCCACCCAGAACCCGGTTCTGCGTGAGCGTTTCACCGGCAAGCCGGAATTCGTCGAGAACTTCATGATGTTCATCGCCGAAGAGGTCCGTGAGCTGCTCGCCGAGCTCGGTTTCCGCACGCTGGACGAGGCCGTCGGCCGCGTCGACCTGCTCGACACCGCCGCCGCCAAGCAGCACTACAAGGCCGCCAAGCTGGACCTGTCGCCGATCCTGGACATGCCGGAAACGGCGTTCATGAACCAGGACACCCGGTGCACCACCACCCAGGACCACGGGCTGGACAAGGCGCTGGACAACGAACTGATCGCGCAGAGCGCCCCGGCGCTCGAGCGTGGCCAGGCCGTGAAGATCGAATCCAAGATCACCAACGTCAACCGCACGGTCGGCACCATGCTCGGCCACGAGGTGACCAAGCTCTACGGTGGCGCGGGCCTGCCCGACGACACCATCGACATCACCTTCACCGGTTCGGCGGGCAACAGCTTCGGCGCGTTCGTCCCGGCCGGCATCACGCTGCGCGTGTTCGGTGACGCCAACGACTACGTCGGCAAGGGTCTGTCGGGTGGCCGCATCGTGGTCCGTCCGTCGACCGACGCACCGGAAAGCTTTGTCGCCGAAGACAACATCATCGCGGGCAACGTGATCATGTTCGGCGCCACCAGCGGTCGCATCCTGATCAACGGTGTCGCGGGCGAACGCTTCGGCGTGCGTAACTCCGGTGCCACCGCGGTCGTGGAGGGTGTGGGCGACCACGCGCTCGAGTACATGACCGGTGGTCGCGTGGTCATCCTCGGTGACACCGGGCGCAACCTCGGTGCAGGCATGTCCGGTGGTGTGGCCTACATCTACGACCCGGAGGGCAAGCTGCCCGGTCGGGTCAACCCGGATCAGATCGAGGCGATCGAGCAGCTGTCCGGTGACGACTTCACCTGGCTGCGCGACATCATCACCACCCACCGTGACGAAACGGGATCGGCTGTGGCCGAACGCATCCTGAGCGACTGGTCCCAGCAGGTGAACCATTTCGTGAAGGTCATGCCCCGCGAATACAAGAAGGTTCTGCTCGCCATCTCCGAGGCCGAAAAGGCCGGCAAGGATGTCGACACGGCGATCATGGAGGCGGCTCGTGGTTAGTCAAGGAGTTTTAACGATGATGTCGACACAGCACAGTGATTCTTCGGGGGCGGCTCGTGGCTGACCCACAAGGTTTTTTGAAGCACACCTCGCGGGAAACCCCGGCCCGTCGTCCGGTCGATCTGCGACTGATGGACTGGAAAGAGGTCTACGAGACCGAGTCCTTCACCAAGCAGACCCTGCAGACCCAGGCCAGCCGCTGCATGGACTGCGGAATTCCCTTCTGCCACCAGGGTTGTCCGCTGGGGAACCTGATTCCCGAGTGGAACGACCTGGTGTACAAGGGTGCGTGGCGCGAAGGCATCGACCGCCTGCACGCCACCAACAACTTCCCGGAGTTCACCGGTCGGTTGTGCCCCGCCCCGTGTGAGGCGTCCTGCGTGCTCGGCATCAACCAGCAGCCGGTCACCATCAAGCAGGTCGAGGTCGAACTCATCGAGAACGCCTTCGACGAAGGCTGGGTCACCCCGGTGTACCCGACCCGCCTGACCGGCAAGAAGATCGCCGTCGTCGGTTCGGGCCCGGCCGGTCTGGCCGCCGCCCAGCAGCTGACGCGCGCCGGTCACACCGTGACCGTGTTCGAGCGGGACGACCGCATCGGTGGCCTGATGCGCTACGGCATCCCGGAATTCAAGATGGAGAAGTCGGTCATCGACCGTCGTCTGGCCCAGATGGAGGCCGAAGGCACCATCTTCAAGACCAGCGTCAATGTCGGTGTCGACATCACCGCCGAGCAGCTGCGTGAGCGTTTCGACGCGATCGTGCTGGCCGGTGGCGCCACCATCGCCCGCGACCTGCCGATCCCCGGGCGCGAGCTCGACGGCATCCACCAGGCGATGGAGTTCCTGCCGCTGTCCAACCGGGTCCAGCTCGGTGACGACATCGCCGACGAAGAAGGCCTGCCCCCGATCCACGCCAAGGGCAAGAAGGTCATCATCATCGGTGGCGGCGACACCGGCGCCGACTGCCTGGGCACCTCGCACCGCCACGGCGCCGAGTCGGTCCACCAGTTCGAGATCATGCCGCGTCCTCCCGAGGAGCGCGCGGGCTCGACCCCGTGGCCGACCTACCCGCTGATGTACCGCGTCGCCTCGGCACACGAAGAGGGCGGCGAACGCCTGTTCTCGGTGAACACCGAGCGTTTCGTGGGCAAGGACGGCAAGGTCACCGGTCTCGAGGCCCACGAGGTCAAGATGTCCAACGGCCGTTTCGAGAAGGTCGAAGGCACCGACTTCACCCTCGAGGCCGACCTGGTCCTGCTGTCGATGGGCTTCGTCGGCCCGCAGAAGCCGGGCCTGCTCACCGACCTGGGCGTGGGCTACGACGGTCGCGGCAACGTCCAGCGCGACAAGAACTGGGCCACCAACATCCCCGGCGTGTTCGTCGCCGGCGACATGGGCCGCGGCCAGTCCCTGATCGTGTGGGCCATCGCCGAGGGCCGCGCCGCCGCCTCGGCAGTCGACAAGTTCCTCGAGGGCGAAACCGCGCTGCCCGCGCCGATCCCCCCGACGGCAGTCGCCCAGCGTTGACCTGCTGAACAACCAAGGCACCCGCGGACTTTCGAGTCCGCGGGTGCCTTTTTCTGTGCCGCGGTGATGGCCCCGCTTATGCGGCAGTCGAGGTAGGATAAAAGTATGGCCAAACGTAAGATCACTGTAACGGTTGACGAAGAGATCGTCGACCTGGCACGCGAGCTGGGCGATTCGCACCTGTCCGCGGTGGTGAACGCGGCTCTGACCGAACATGTCGACCGCCTGGCTCGTCGTGCGGCGTTGGGCGCGCTGATCGAATCCTGGGACCGCGAGTTGGGGCCGGTTTCCGACTCCGACACCGCGTACGCGCGCGCGGCCTTCGATGAGTTGGATGCGGCTGCGCGAATGCGAGACATCGCGTGAACGCATTGCCCGTGGTGTTGGACTCGGCCGGGCTGTCGGCGGCGTCGGAAGCGAAGCCGCCTGCTCGGTTACGGGCGCTGCTGGCCGAGGCTTACGCGCGCGGCAGCGATGTGATCGTGCCTGCCGTGATCTGCGCGGAGGTGTGTCGTGGGGTTGCGCGCACGCGTGGGGTCGAAACGTTGGTGACGCGGAAGCTCCCGGATAACTCGGGCAACCGCGCGATCGCACTGGCCGAAACGGATTTCACTCTGGCCAGGCAGGTGGGGGCTGTCCTGGCGGGTGCGGGTGTCGGCAGCGAATATATCGCGGACGCGCATGTTGTCGCGGTCTGCGCGCAGCATGGTGGCGGCATGGTGATCACCTCCGACCCGCACGACATCACCCGGCTGGCCGCCACCGTGCCGTCGGCTCGGATCGTGGTGCGGGCACCGGATTGAGGCCAACTTTTGTCATTCCCCCCACACACCGCGGATCGGCCGCCGAATCCGGACACGTTGCCGGGTACCTGCGGGTTTGCGGGGAATGTGCGTGGGGGTATGAACGGGTATGTGGTGCAACAGGTTCGGTGCCTCGGCAAACGACCTAGCTCATCTCCGGTGCAGCACATAGACTTTCCGTGTCTAGGTGTAACCGGTGATCCGAGGGGGAGCTGTGCCGTTGCCGCCGGGAACGTTGGCGAACCTTCGCCGAGCCGCGCAGGGCGGTGACGGTACCGCCATGCACAATCTCGCCCACTTCTACCACGACCACAGCGATTTCGAGGCGGCGGAGCTGTGGTTTCGGCGTGCCGCGGCGGCGGGTCATACGCGGTCGATGAACAATCTCGCGGTGCTGCTCGATCAGTTCGGCGAGCTCGACGAGGCCGAATCCTGGTACCGCCGTGCGGCCGCGGGCGGCAACAGCAACGCCATGTACAACCTGGCCACGATGCTCTACCAGTCCGGTGATCGTGTGGACGCCGAAACTTGGTACCACCACGCGGCTATGGCGGGCCATGTCGACGCGATGTACAACCTGGCGCGCCTGTGCGAAGACCAGCACCGCTTCGACGATGCCGAGGCCTGGTACGGCGAGGCTGCCGATCACGGTGACATCGATGCCGTGAACAACTTAGGCATGCTGCTGCGAGACCGTGGCGCCACCACGGAGGCACGCCGCTGCTTCCGTCGCGCCGCCGATCTGGGCCACCCCCGTGCGATGGCGAATCTGGCCGCCCTGCTGGAATCCCAAGGCGCGCACCGGGAAGCGCAAGCCTGGTACCGCCGCGCGGCAGGCTGATTCGCACTATTGCGTTCCCATCGATGGGAACTGCGCGCGTTCGATTCGGCGATGCTTGCGAAGAATCCGAAACGATAGTTCGCCCGGTAATCGCTGAACAGTGGATTCGCACAGTGATCACCGGTTATAGCGGGTGGCAGCGAACCATCGGGTGAGTTACTGAAAAGTATTGATACCGCGCGGTTTACCAGCAAACCCCAGCAAACATATTGTGCGACAGCAATTTTCCGGCGTTCGAGATGCGGCGAATAGCCCGCGGGTATACCGTCGTTCCCGATCGACAAACGAGGACGTTCGGGGGCGCGGTGAATTCACTTGATGGCTGCTTGAAGCGCATCATGGACATTCCCGGGGCGCGCAGTGTGACACTGGTGGACGGGGCGAGTGGGTTGGCCATCGCAGGGGCGGGCCAGCGGCACGGCATCGACGAACACGAGGACGCGGCGGGCACCACCGATGTGGTGCGCGCGGCGCTGGGGTGCACCGCGCTGGGCAGCGCCGACGACGACCTCACCGAGATCGTGGTGTGCCGGACCAGGGGTTTTCACCTATTGCACCTGGTCGACGGTGACTTCGACGGCCGGTTGTTCATGCACGTCGAATTCGACGGCGACACCGGCAATCTGGGCATGGCCCGCTATCAGCTGCGGTCGGCGCTGGAGGAATTGACGGGCGGGAACCGATGAGCGTGGCACTGGCCGACGAATTGCATCGCCTCGGCGAAGAAGGCTCCACCGGCATATTGCGCGCGGGCGACGGCGAATTCCACCTGGTGCGTGGCACTATCGCGTCGGTGGGTTGCGAGCGAACCATCGGCCTCGACAGATTGGCCGTGGAGGCCGGTGTAGCAACGGCGGAGGATTGGCGCAGAGCGGGCGCGGGCGACCCCGGCCCACTGCTCCATCGCCCCCAACTGGAAACACTTGCGCTGCTCTCGGTTTTCGACGCCGCGTATTTCTTGCTGGCCTCCGACGACGAGCCGGAATTCCTTGCCACACCAGAACATTGGCTTGCCCCGGTCTGCCATATCGCCCCGCGCGCACTCGTGCACGAATGCGAACGCCGCAGCGACAGCGACGACAGTGCGTGGTCCGCCGACCTGGTGACCATGGTCCCGGTCGTGCCGGCGCGGCGCGTCAAGCGAAACCAACTGTTGCTCACCGGAAGTCAGGTCGAAGTGCTGGCCGCGGCCGACACGCGTCGCAGCATCGCCGACATCGCCAGGGAACTGGGCCGCACCACCTACGGCTGCCTGGTCGCCGTGCGCCAACTCACCGCCGCGGGTGTGATCGAGCCACCGCAGCAGGTCAACGTCGAAAACCGCGGCCGCCACCTCACGCTGGCACCGACACTGGCCGACCACGAACCGTCGAACACTTCGACACCCCACGTGCCCTCGCTGCCCAAACGCATACCCGGCAGCCTGGGACCGGTCCGCTCCCCGCAGGGAACGGGCGCACGATCGGGCAGGCACGCGATCGACGAGGAAGCGACCGCGTCCACCCAGTTTCGCGTAACCCGTTCCCACCCAGCGCAACCCGAACAGTGGGAACAGGTGGATCGCGAAATACTCATCCGGCTCAGGGCGGCGTTGGAGGAGCTTGCGTGACCGTGCGGAAGAAACTGCTCGGTGAATGGAGGGGAAGGTTGACCAAGGTGCCGATGACCGCGCCCGACAACGGCAGGCCGGAACACGGTGCGCCACAGCACTATCCGGTGGTGCAAGCCGAGCTGAAGTCGTTGCGCGAACGACTACCGCAGATCGTGGGGTCGCTGGTGGCCTCGGGTGACGGTCTGCTCATCGAACACGACCTGCCCGCCCACTTGGAACCGGCGGGCATGGCCGCGCTGTCGGCCGCGCAGTTGTCGCTGTCGTACCGACTGGCCAACACCGCGCACGGCGGCGGCTTCAACGAGGTCGTCGTGCACGGCACGGAGGGGCAGGTGGTGATCTACGCCGCCGGCTACACCTGCCTGGCCGTGCTCGCGGGTCCGGAAATAAACGTCGGCCGACTCCACCTGGAGTCGCGACCGGTAGCACGCG
The DNA here is from genome assembly GCF_042716995.1 of Nocardia sp. NPDC058640. NCBI lineage: Bacteria > Bacillati > Actinomycetota > Actinomycetes > Mycobacteriales > Nocardiaceae > Nocardia > Nocardia sp. NPDC058640. The sequence goes on along the minus strand of NZ_JBHXRG010000024.1, from coordinate 7,158 downwards.
CCATCGCCGCCCATCTGGCGACGCCGGCACTCGAATGAAAGGCACGACATGTCGAATATGGATCTGGCTCTGAAGGACATGATGGTGATCGACGGCGCGATCGGCGCCGCGATCGTGGACTACAGCAGCGGTATGGCACTGGGGATGCTCAGCAGCAGCAAGGCTTTGGACCTGCAGGTCGCCGCCGCGGGCAACACCGAGGTGGTGCGCGCGAAGATGCGCACGATCGAGCAGCTGGGTCTCAACGAGGAGATCGAGGACATGCTGATCACCCTGGGCAACCAGTACCACGTGATCCGCCCGATGACCGGGCGCAAGTCCAAGGGCCTGTTCCTGTACCTGGCCCTGGATCGCGGCCGCGCCAACCTGGCACTGGCCCGGCACAAGCTCAAGGGCATCGAAGAAGACCTCGAGGTCTAGGGGTTTCGTCCCTGGGGGGATGTCGGCGGCGCTGGTGTGCCGCCGACATTTCCGTGTCCTCGGTGCGAAATGAACGCTGGGACAACTGGTCGACCCGTGCTGTTCGCTCGCGCACGGGACAATATCGGTGCGTCGAGTCACAAGATCACCGGTCATGTGGCACGGCGGGACCCGGACGCCTATTGTGATTCGCGGCGAGGTCTGGGGCCACAACGTCAGGTATCGGGGTTTGCCCGTGCACGCGCGGGCAAGGTTGGACTGGAGCGGTATGCAGGTGAAGAAGGTTGTCGCGGCTATGGGAGCGTTCGCCGCGACGATGTCCGGAATTGTTGTCGGCAGCTCGAGCGCGCACGCGGCGCCGGCCTGCCCGAGTCTGTACGTAGTAGCCATTCCCGGCACCTGGGAAACCGGCCATGACAAGTCGCCCGGTCCCGGCATGCTCGCCGGTGTCACCAACGGCCTACCCCGCAACACCGACGTCGACTACGTCACCTACGCCGCGACCGCGTTCCCCTGGGAAGGCGATGTCTACGGCAACTCCAAGAAGCAGGCCGTGGATGCCGCGCGCTCGCTGATCACCGCGAAGCTCGCGTTCTGCGGTGACACCAAGGCCGCCATCGTGGGCTACAGCCAGGGTGCCGACGCCGCGGGCGATCTGGCCGCCGAGATCGGCACCGGCATCAGCACGATCCCGCAGGACCGGGTCGCCGCGGTCGGCCTGATCTCCGATCCGCGCCGCTCGCCCACCGACGTGCAGGTCGGCCCGCACGCCGCGGGCGCGGGTGCCGGTGGTGCTCGTCCGGGCGGCTTCGGCTGGCTCAGCGACCGCACGCGCACCATCTGCGCGGTCGACGACCTGTACTGCGCCACCGCCACCGACGATTTCGTGACTCGCTTCGCGGGCTTCCTTGCCCAGAGCTCGGACGCCAACCCGGCGAACCTGTGGCGCTACCAGATCGAAGCGGGCGCCATCATGAACGACCTGATGATGCACGGCGGCGTGCCCACGCTGGGCGCGCAGCTGACCGACGCCGCCAACCAGAAGCGGGCCAAGGATCTCGAGCAGTTCTACCGCTCGCAGGCGCACACGCTGTACGGCAGTTACTCGGTGGGTGGCGGGCAGACCGCTATCTCGTGGATGCACAACTGGATCGCTCAGCAGGCCTGACGGTTCTCGGAGCCCGGTGTCGCGTGCTGCGGCGCCGGGCTTTTTGCTGCGCTGGTCTATTTGCGAGACAGGGCTCGTGGCAGCAGGTCCCAGACGTGGCCGTTCTCGTTGATGGTGGCGGCGGTGCGGGTGCCGGTGCGCGAGTACAGGATTCGCGTGACCGAGCAGTAGTCGATGGGGAACGTCAGCGGTCGCAGTAGGCCGAGGACGTCGGCGAGCAACACGTTGATGACACCGCCGTGAGCGAACGCGACGACCGTGTCATCGGGAGCCGTTGTGGCAAACAGCTTTTCGACGGCGGCCAGGACCCGCGCGGTGAACGCCGGCCCATCGATCTCCTCGGGCAGATACCCGGCCTTGATCCGCGCATAGGCGTGCGCGAGCTCGGTTTTCGCATCCTCGATCGGAATGTAAGCGGGCAGGTCGCGATCGTATTCGGCCAGATCGTCGATGACCTCGACGGCTAGTTCGCGCGCGGTCGCGGTCGGCAGCGCGGTATCGCGGGCCCGGCGCTGTGGGCTGCTGACGATGCGGGTGATCGCGTGCGGAGCCAACACGGCCGGAACCCGGTCGGCCTGCAGACGGCCGATCTCGGTGAGACCGGGGTCCGCGGCGGTGGTAACCCCCACGACGCGTTCGGGCTGGGCATGACGCACAAGAATCAGCTGCACCCCCACACCCTAGGGGCCCCGGCTGGAACTACGGTGCCTCGTCCAATTCCTCGCGGGCGGTGACCTCGTCGGTATCGACCACGATCATGTCGCGCCCCTTCTCCACCAGCACATCGAGATAACCCGGCGACACCCGCATGACGTACCCGACCACCGGCCCCTTCTTGGTTTCGATCCGCTCCAGCGGCGCCCACGGCACCCGCAGCACCGCGGCGAAAACCAGCCCGATCACGGTGATCAGCACGACCGTGCCCGCGATGTACCAGTGCGCGACCGCCGCGCCCCACCGGTCCTGACCGTGCGCGCCCGCCCGCAGCAGGAATGTCACCACCGCTACGATCACCAAGGTCAACACCAGTACCCACCACATGTGGAAGCTCAGCAGCAGCGACACCGCGAACAGCGTGACGATGATCAGCCACGCGAGGTTGCCCGCGTTGTCCCAGGTCGGGCGACCCATCCGGATCCGGGTGACGATCGCGGCGGGCCACAGCACCGCGATCGCCGCACCACCGAGCACCGGGTCGGCCATCAGGGTGCCCAGCACCATGCCGACCACGTCTTCGAGGCTGAGGATGTCGGCGAGCGCGAAGGCGCTGTCCCACTCGTAGTCGGAGATCGCGAACATGCGCAGCAGCAGGAACACCGCACCGACCATGGTCGCCGACAGCCCCTTGACCAGCAGGTAACCGTCGCGGGACTCGCTGCGTTCGCTAGCCATGTACGCAGGCTATCGCCGCGAGCCCCGGATCAGATCATGGCTGGCCGTTGCCCTTCTTCTTGTTCTTCATCAGGTAGATGCCACCCACGATCAGCACCACCACGACCAGGCAGCAGATGCCGCCGATGAGCATGCCCTTGTTGCTCTTCTTCTTTTTCGCGAGCAGGTCCGTGGTGGCGTTGACCGCGTCCGAGCTCGCTACGGTGTCGATGAACACGTGCGGGTCGACCAGTGCGGCGGTGGTGAGCAAGTCCAGGTACATGTGATCCCATCCCGAGTATTGGTGGTCCGACATCCCTCCCGGCGCCGGAACTCCGAGACTAGCGCTGTCGCTAGAGGTTTCGGAGCAGATAGTGATCGCCGGTGTGCTGCGATTCGTTTACAGCTGTACCCGTTTCTACCGCGGTTTCACCAACGGGAACGGCAGCGTTTCGCGAATACTGCGCCCGGTGATCAGCATGACCACCCGGTCCACGCCCATGCCGAGCCCGCCCGTGGGTGGCATCGCGTGTTCGAGGGCCTGCAGGAAGTCCTCGTCCAGTTCCATCGCCTCGGGGTCGCCGCCCGCGGCCAGCATCGACTGTTCGGTGAGTCGGCGCCGCTGTTCGACCGGGTCGGTGAGTTCGCTGTAGGCCGTGCCCAATTCGACGCCCCAAGCCACCAGATCCCAGCGTTCGGCCAGTCCGTCGATGCTGCGGTGCGAGCGGGTCAGCGGGGAGACCGAGGTGGGGAAGTCGAGGTAGAACGTGGGGTAGGTGGTCTGTGATTCGACCAGGTGCTCGTACATTTCCAGCACCACTTGCCCTGCGTCCCAACCACTTTGGTAGAGCACGCCCGCTTCGTCGCACAGTTCACGCAGTCGGTCCAGTTCGGTGCGCGCGGTGATCTCGGTGCCGATCGCCTCCGACACCGCGCCGTGCACGGTCTTCACCCGCCACTCGCCGGAGATGTCCACGGTCTCGAAGCCGTCGTCGGTGGGCCGCAACGCCACCTCGGCACCGTTGGCCGCCATCGCCGCGTGCTGGATCAGTCGACGGCACAGGTGCATCATCTGCAGGTAATCACTGTGCGCCTCATAGGCTTCCAGGATCGTGAACTCGGGATTGTGGCTGAAGTCCACGCCTTCGTTGCGGAACGTGCGCCCGATTTCGAACACCTTCTCCATGCCGCCCACGCACAGCCGTTTCAGGTACAGCTCGGGGGCGATGCGCAGGTACAGGTCCAGGTCGTAGGCGTTGATGTGGGTGCGGAACGGTGTCGCGTTGGCACCACCGTGCACCTGCTGCAGGATCGGGGTCTCCACTTCCAGAAAACCCCAGGCGTACAACGAATCTCGCAACGAATGCAGCACCGCGCTGCGCTTGGCCATCAGCTCCCTGGTCTCCGGGTTGATCGCCATGTCCACGTACCGCTGCCGGACCTTGGCCTCGGAATCGGCCAGCCCACGCCACTTGTCGGGCAGCGGGTGCAGGCACTTGCCGTTCATCCGCCAGTCCTGCGCCAGCAGCGACAGTTCGCCGTTGCGGCTGGTGCCGATCTGCCCGCTCACCTCGATCAGATCGCCCAGATCGAAGAATTCGGTGAACTCGTTGCTGCGTTCGGCGCCCACCCGGTCGCGGTCGATCACCAGTTGGATCTCGCCGGTCCAGTCCCGCACCACCGCGAAGATCACGCCGCCGTAGTCGCGAATCCGCAAGATACGCCCCGCGATTCGCACCGTGGTGCCCTTGGGGCAGCGGCGAGCTTGGGCGATGTCGTGGGTCGGCGGGTAGGCCACCGGGTAGGCGTCGATGCCGGTGGCGGTCAGGCGGTCGAGTTTGTCCAGGCGCACCCGCACCTGCTCCGGCCTGCGCGGACCCTGGTCGGTATCGGCGCCGTCGGGCAGTTCCGGCGGGCTGCCGTCGCCGTGCAGGCCGGTGACGGTCGCGGGCACGGCCGAAGTGATGCCGGTGTGTACGGCGGCGTCGGGCTCCTTGCCGATCCGCGGTAGGAAACCCTCCGCCAGCCCACACGCCATCGCCACCCGCGGCAACTGTCGACTGTCCTCGTACAGGAAGAACCGCGGCACCCAGCGCGGGTGGTACTTCACATTCGAGCGATACAGCGCCTCGAGCTGCCACCATTTCGAGAAGAACAGCAGTACCCGACGCCACGCGCGCAGGATCGGGCCTGCGCCGATTTGCCCGCCCTCCTCGAACACCGAGCGAAACACCGCGAAGTTCAACGAGATTCGGGTGATGCCGTACTGGTCCGAGGTCAGCGCCAGCTGGGAGATCATCAGTTCCATCACGCCGTTGGGACTGCTCGGATCGCGCCGCATCAACTCCAACGACACCCCCGTGCGACCCCACGGCACGAACGACAACATGCCGCGCACCTGGTCGTCACCGTCGACGGCCTCCACCAGCAGGCAGTCGCCGTCCAGCGGGTCGCCGAGTCGGCCCAGCGCCATCGAGAACCCGCGTTCGGTCTCGGTGTCGCGCCAGGCGTCGGCGCGGGCGATGATCGGCGCGTACTCGTCGGCCGGGATGTCCCGCCACCGGCGCGCCCGCACCGAATACCCTTGCTTGCGAAGACGATTCGCGGCCTGACGCACCTGCTTCATGTGTGGGCCCGCCAGCGAGAACGTGCGGGTGTCGAGGATGGCCTCGTCGCCCAGCCGCAGCGCCGACATCCCCGCATCGCGGTAGGCGGTCGCGCCGATCTCACTCGCGCCCATCACCGCGGGCGCCCACCCGAATCGGTCGGCCTGCTGCAGCCACGCCCGCACCGCGCCCTGCCACGATTCCTTCGAACCGATCGGATCGCCGCTGGCCAGGCACACCCCCAGCTCCACCCGATAGGTGATGGCGGCCTTGCCGTTCGGCGCGAAAACCACCGCCTTGTCGCGGCGGGTGGCGAAGTAGCCCAGCGAATCCTCGACATCGGCGGCGACCAACAGGCCGCGGATGGCCGACTCGTCCTTGCCGGTCATGGCATTGTCGGCGCGCTGGGAACGCAACAGCACGATCACCGCGGCCAACAGTGCGATCGCACCGAACAGGCCCAGCGCGAAGTTCACCAGGTGCGGTGGTCGCCCGTCGAAATGCTCGTTGTCGACCAGGACCGCACCCGACACCCGATACATCGACCACAGCGGACGCTGCCACCCATCGGAAATCAAAGTGCCGGGGAACAATTCGATCAATCCCCAGCCGACCAACCACCCGACACCAAGGCCCGCCACCAATACCCCGAGCGCCTTCCACAGCGCCCCCGGCCGCACGCGCGTATAGAACTGCTTGTGCGCCACCACCAACAGCACGACCACCACCAGGTGCACCACGCACGCGACCAGTGCGTCGGTGTCGTGCTTGTCGGTGTACTCCGCGATATTGGCGACCGCGAACAACAGCATGTAGCCCACCAGTAGCCACCACGCGATCCGCTTACGGCTCGCGGTCGCACCGGCCAACAGACCGACCACCAACGCCCACACGAGACTGGTCTCGGGGGCGTCGAAGTAGTACTGGTCGATGTAGTGGCGCGGCACCTGCGTGAGATGCCGCAGCGCAGGCGACAAACTCCACAGCAGGCACAGCACCGAGAACACCCCCAGCGCGGTGCCGATGATGTGCGGTAGCTCGGACAACCGGCCGTGTGGGCGGTGCACGGTCGACCCGCTGCCCGGCTGCGCCGAAGGCTCGACGGTTGGCTGCTGCTCGGTTTGCACGGAAGTCACCGGTCCAGTGTGCGTGCCCGCGGCGTGGAAGGTGGGGGCGGTGGGCGCGGCGTGTCCGTGGGCGGGGGCGGTTGCTCGCGGAAACAGGGGAGAGGGTAAGTATTAGCGCATGTCGGAACCAGTCGATGTGCCTATTGATGACGTAGTCATCCGGCTCGGGCAATTCTTGAAGCTGGCCAACCTGATCGATTCGGGGGCCGAAGCCAAAACGGTGATCGCGCAGGGGTTGGTGCGCGTCAACGACGAGGTGGAGCTGCGTCGCGGGCGGCAGTTGGAAGTTGGGGATGTTGTGTTGTTGGCGGGGAACAAAGCGCGAGTGTCTCAGGGATAGTGCCCTGACTTCGGGGTTTGAGTGGTCCCAGATTGTTTGAGGCTGTGTTTTTGGAGCGCTGGCGCGCTCGAGCGCGGCCCCTGAGGGGCCGCGAGTTAGCCACCGTTGCTGGAGGCTGCGCCTCTG